>CP016093.1:0-300000 GCA_001664005.1 Rhizobiales bacterium NRL2 | reverse complement strand
TCATGCCCGCCTCGTGCGGGCATCCGGTCAATTCATGGACAGGCGGCGAAGCCGCTCCGGACCCCCGCACAGAGGCGGGGGTGACACGCTGTGAGGGGGGCGGTTTCAAGGTCACCCCCACCCCGGCCCTCCCCCATTGAGGGGGAGGGAGAACACCACCAGACCCTGCCCCCGCTCTATTCCTTCCTGAGCAGGAAGCGCTGGATCTTGCCCGACGGCGTCTTGGGCAGGCTGTCGGGGAAGGCGACCTCGCGCGGATAGGCGTGCTTGCCGAGGCGCTGGCGGACGTGCTGGCGCAGTTCCTCGGCCAGCGCGTCGGTGCCGTCATGGCCCGCGGTCAGGATGACGAAGGCCTTGACGATCTCGCCGCGCTCCGGGTCCGGCTTGCCGACCACCGCCGACTCGGCCACCGCCGGGTGCTCCAGCAGGGCGCTTTCGACGTCGAAGGGGCCGATGCGGTAACCGGCCGAGGTGATGACGTCGTCGGAGCGGCCGACGAAGCTGATGGTGCCGTCCTGGTTCTCCTCCACCGTGTCGCCGGTGAGGTAGTAATCGCCGACCCAGTCCTGCCCCTCGCGGCCCAGATAGCCCTCGAAGAACATGTAGGGCGATCGCTTCAGGTCCACCGCCAGGATGCCATGCCGCCCCTTTTCGACCGGGCGGCCTTCGTCGTCGACCACGGCCAGCGCGAAGCCCGGCATGGGCAACCCGGCGGCGCCCGGATGGACATCATGGCCGAGCCCGTGATGGTTCATCAGCACCATGGCGCATTCGGTCTGACCGTACTGGTCGAACAGGTGGCTGCCGACATTGGCCTCCCACCAGCGCATCAGTTCGGGGTTGAGCGGCTCCCCGGCGCTGGAGGCGACGCGGATCTGCCCCTTCATCGTCGCCAGCGCCTCGCCGCCGCCGGCGGCGATCATGCGGTAGGCGGTGGGCGCGCCGGTGAAGTTGGTGACGCCCAGCTTCTTCACGATGCGCACGGTGCTGTCGACGCTGAACGGGCCGTCGTGCAGCGTCGTCTGGTGACCCAGCAGCAGCGGCCCGGTGACGGCGTAGTAGAGGCCGTAGGCCCAGCCCGGATCGGCGATGTTCCAGAACACGTCGTCGGGCAGCAGCTCCAGGCCGAACTTCATGTAGGCGGCGAAGGCGGGCAGCGCCGAAAGCGGCACCTTCACCCCCTTGGGCAGGCCCGTCGTGCCCGACGTCGCCATCAGCAGCATGCCGTCGGAACCCTTGCGCATCACCGGCTCGAAGCGGGCCGGCTCGGCGTCGGCGGCGGCGTTGAAGTCCACGTCCCCGCCATGGCCGCCGATGGTCATGATGACGGGGCGTTCCTCGACCTCGTCCAGCTTGGGCCGGTTCTCCGGGTCGGTGACCACGACCTTCGCGCCGCTCGTCTTCAGGCGGTGATCGATCGCCTTCGGCCCGAAGGCGGTGAACAGCGGCTGGTAGACCGCGCCCGCGCGCCAGACGCCGAGCACCAGCGCCACCAGTTCGGGAATGCGCGGCAGCAGGCCGGAAACCCGGTCGCCGGGGCCGACGCCGTGCTTCGCCAGCAGGCTCGCCACCTGCGCCGAGCGGTCCCGCAGTTCCTCGAAGGTGATGGCGCGGCTGGTCCCGTCCGCGCCCTCGTAGTTCACCGCCACCCGGCCGGATCCGGCGTGCCGGTCGCAGCACTCGACGCAGGCGTTGAGCGCGGTCATGTCGCCGGCCAGCTCCCGCACCAGGCTGTCGGGATCGAAGTTGGCCATGAAGTCGTGATAGTCCGGCCGCCCGGCCCCGCCCGCGTTCATGCTGTCCTCCCCGGTGACATCGTCCGTTGCCGGAGAGTGCGGCGAGGGGGCGGGAGCGTCAATCGCCCGCGCGGGCGAGCGCCCAGCGGATGGCGTCTTCCGGGGATTCCACGATCTCGCCGGAAGGCCGGGGCGGGCGGCCGATCACGATAACCGCGATCCCGAGCGCGTGCGCCGCATCCAGCTTGGCCCGCCCGGCGCCGCCGCCGGAATTGCGGCAGACCAGATGCGTGATGCGGTGGTTGCGCAGCAGCGCCGTCTCGTCCGCCACGGTGCCGGGGACGCCCCGGATGAACACAAAGGGCACGACGTCTTTCTCCCTCCCTCCGTCGCCATTCCTCCCCCCTGGTGGGGGAGGTCGGCGCGCAGCGCCGGGTGGGGGGAAACACCACCGGCGCCGGGTCTCTCACCCCCACCCCGGCCCTCCCCCATCAAGGGGGAGGGGAAAACGGCGGAAGACGCCGTGCTTTCCGGCGCATCCACGCTGCGCACGAGCATGTGCGCCGGGTGGCCGCGGAAGGCGTCGAGATGGCGCGCGCCCAGCGCCAGGAAGGCGCGGGCGTCCGCCGGGAGCGCCCGGGCCGCCGCCGCCAGATCGGGGACCAGGGTCCAGCGCTCGTCCGGGCCGGGCCGCCAGGGCGGGCGGATGACATGGAGCACCGGCGCCGTCTGCGCCGCCGCATTCGCCTTCATCCGCGCGGCGAAAGGGTGCGTCGCGTCGATCAGCAGGTCGATCGCTTCGGCCTCGATGAACCGCCGCAGCCCCTCGGCCCCGCCGAAGCCGCCCGTCCGGGTGGCGACACCGAGATCGGCCGGCCGCGCCGTCGCGCCGGCCAGTGAGGCGGTGACCGCGAAGCGATGTTTCAGCGCCGCCGCGATTTCCCGCGCCTCCCCCGTGCCGGCCAGCAACAAGAGCCGCTTCATGCGTCTGCATCTTCCGCCAGCGCGGCGATCCCGCCCTGTCGGTCGACGATCATCACGCCGACCCGGACCCCTCTGCCCGCCAGCATTTCCGCCGCGCGCGCCCGTCCCGTCTCCGCCACCGGCCCGGCCAGATCGAAGCCGCCATCGCGGCAGAGGTCCAGCGCCTGCTTGGCCGTGTTGGCCGCGGCGACCTTCGCCCGCAGCGCCTCCGGCAGGCCCGGCGTCGCCGCAAGCTGGGCGAAATCCACCTGGCTGCGGCCGGAATGCAGGTCGTTGGCCCCTTGCGCGAATTTCAGCAGCTTGGCGAAACCGCCGGCGATGGTGAGCCGCGGCACGGGATGGGCCTTCAGGTATTTCAGCGTGCCGCCGATGAAGTCGCCCATGTCGAGGACATGGCTTTCGTCCAGGCCGTAGCGGGCGCGGACCGCCGCTTCCGAGGTCGAGCCCGTGGCCGCGGCGACGTGCGCGAAGCCGTTTGCCACCGCGACGTCGACGCCGCGGTGGATGGAGGCGATCCACGCGGCGCAGGAAAACGGCTTGACGATGCCCGTGGTGCCGAGGATGGAGAGCCCGCCCTCGATGCCCAGCCGGCCGTTCCAGGTGCGCTCGGCCAGTTTTTCCCCGCCGGGGATGGAAATCTCGATCTCCGCGTCGCCCGCCGCGCCAAGGGCGCTCGCCGTCTCGAAGATGGCGGCCCGCATCATGTCGCGCGGCACGGGGTTGATCGCCGGCTCCCCGGGCGGCAGCGGCAGGCCCGGCTTCGTGATCGTGCCGACGCCCTCGCCGGCGCGGAAGCGGACGCCCGAACCGGCCGGCAGGCGGCGCACCGTCGCGATCACCAGTGCGCCGTGGGTGACGTCCGGGTCGTCGCCGGCGTCCTTGATCACCCCGGCGCTGGCGGCCCCTTCGGCAAGTCCCTGCAAGGCCAGCGCGAAGGCGGGCGTCTGCCCCTTCGGCAGGGTGATGGTCACGGGATCGGGGAAACGCCCGGTCAGCAGCGCGGTGAAGGCCGCCTTGGCCGCGGCGGTCGCGCAGGCGCCGGTGGTCCAGCCGGACCTCAGCCGTCCCGTCCTTTCCTCCGCCATGGCCGCGCGCGCCCCCCCCGATTGCCCTGAAGCTCCGGACGTTCTACATCACGGGACACGACATGAACCACGGGGATCGAAGCAGATGGAAACGATAATTGGCGGCGCCGACAGCGGCGCGGCACCCGCGGCCGGCGATCTGATCAAGGACACCGATACCCGCAATTTCATGGCCGACGTGATCGAGGCGTCGCGCGAACAGCCGGTGCTGGTCGACTTCTGGGCCCCCTGGTGCGGCCCCTGCAAGCAGCTCACGCCCATCCTGGAGAAGGTGGTCCAGCAGGCCGGCGGCAAGGTCAAACTGGTGAAGATCAACGTCGACGAGAACCAGCAGATCGCCCAGCAGATGCGCATCCAGTCGATCCCGGCGGTGTTCGCGTTCCAGGACGGCCAGCCGGTGGACGGCTTCATGGGCGCCCTGCCGGAGAGCCAGATCCGGGAGTTCATCGACCGCATCGCCGGCGGCATCGGCCCGAGCCCCGCCGAACAGCTCATCGAAGCGGCCAACGCCGCGCGCGAGGAAGGCGACTTCGCCACCGCGGCGCGCGCCTATGCGCAGCTGCTGCAGGAGCAGCCGGAAAGCCCCGAGGGCTTCGCCGGGCTGATCCGCTGCTATGTCGAGCTGGGCGAACTGGACGCCGCCCAGGAGGTGCTGGACCAGGTGCCGGTGGCGATCTCCCTCCATGGCGAGATCTCCGGCGCCAAGGCGGCGCTGGATCTGGCGCGCAATACCGGCGACCCGGCGGGATCGGAGGAAGTCGACAGGCTGCAGGCCGAACTGGACGGGAAGCCGTCCGACTCGCAGGTACGCTACGACCTGGCCGAGGCGCTGCTGTCGGCCGGCCGGCGCGAGGAAGCGGTCGAGCACCTGCTGCACATCTTCGAGCACGACCGCGAGTGGAACGAGGACGCCGCGCGCAAGAAGCTGGTGCAGCTGTTCGAGGCCTGGGGTCCGAAGGATCCGCTGACCCGTCCGACCCGCCGCCGGCTGTCGGCGCTGCTGCTCAGTTGAGCCGCCGCCGGTCCTGGCTGGAGCCGCGCCCCGCGGGACTCTACTGCCATGCCGGCGACTTCTACATCGACCCCGTCCGCCCCGTGGACCGGGCCGTGGTCACCCACGGCCATGCCGACCATGCCCGTCCCGGCAACGGGGCGGTGCTGGCGACGCCGGAGACGCTGGCCATCGCCGAGGCGCGCTACGGCGAGCGCGCCGGCCGCAGCCTGCAGCCGCTCCGCCTCGGCGAGACGCTGACCATCGGCGACGCCACGCTCCGCCTCGCCCCGGCGGGCCATGTGCTGGGCAGCGCCCAGGCGGTGATCGAGCACGGCGGCGAGCGCATCGTCGTCTCCGGCGACTACAAGCGCCGCCGCGATCCCACCTGCGAAGCCTTCGAGGTCGTGCCCTGCGACGTCTTCGTCACCGAGGCGACCTTCGGCCTGCCGGTCTTCCGCCATCCGCCCGACGCGGACGAGATCGCGAAGCTGCTGGCCTCCATACAACGCTTCCCCGAGCGCACGCACCTGCTGGGCGTCTACGCGCTCGGCAAGTGCCAGCGGGTCATCCGCCTGATCCGGGAAGCGGGCTTCGACCAGACCATCCATCTGCACGGCGCGCTGCAGAACCTCTGCAAGCTCTACGAACGCTTCGGTATCGACATGGGCCCGACCGCGCCCGTCGCCGGCCTGCCGCGTTCGGCGCTCAGGGGCAAGCTGGTGCTCTGCCCGCCCTCGGCCATCGCCGACCGCTGGTCGCGGCGCATGGCGGACCCGGTGACCGCGGTCGCCTCGGGCTGGATGCGGGTCCGCGCCCGCGCCAGGCAACGCGGCGCGGAGCTGCCGCTGATCATCTCCGACCATGCCGACTGGGACGAACTGACCCGCACCATCGAAGAGGTCGAAGCCCCAGAGATCTGGGTCACGCATGGCCGGGAGGACGCGCTGGTCCATTACGCCCGCTCCATCGGCCGCGACGCCCGCGCGCTGCATCTCGTCGGCCGCGAGGAGGACGAGGAAGCCGCCTGAACCGCGCCCGGCCCCGGGGACCGGGGGGCTTGCGGGGTGACAGGCCGGCGGCGATCGCCCACATTCGAACGGAGTTCCCAGGCCGACACAGGAGAGACGCCGTGACCGCCGAACCCGCCCGCCGTCCGTTCCGGCTGCCCGCCCTGCTCGCGGCCGGCCTTGTCGCCACGGGGCTTGCCGCCGGCGCCGCGGCGCAGGAAGGCGAGCGCCCGCCCGAGCTCGAGGGCGCGGAGATCGCCCTCTACGACCGCTGGTACGATCCCGTCTGCGTCGGTTCGGTGGCGCTGTTCCAGGAGCACGAGCCGATCCGGCCGGGCGACGTGAAGCGGGTCTACGAGGACGCGCTCCGGTCCGCCGCCCCGAACCTGCCTGAGATCGAGTTCGCGCCGGGCTGCCAGCCCGAAATGCTGCTGTTCTTCACCGATCATCCGGAGTTCCTGCTGCGCCACCCGGACTGGCGGCCGTTCTTCGAGCGCGTCTGGGCGAGCGCGTCGGGCGGGCGCAGCGCCGAGGATTTCGTGGCCTCATGGACGGAAACCGTGGAATCGGGGCAGCTCGTCGACCAGCGCCGCTCCGTCGGCCTGGGCCCCGGCGACCGCCCGACGCGCACGGAAACGGTGTTCTACATCTCGATCGACAATCCCTACGCCATCGAGGGCGTGCGGCCCGAGGCCAAGATCGCCATCGCCCTGGCGTCGGCATTCCTGCACGTCGAGTTCACGGCCCAACCGCCGGGGGACTCGCTCTACGCCACCGACCCGATGAAGCGCAACGAGGCGGCGACGGCCATCGCGCGAACGGGCCGGCTAACCGGGACCGACGCGGCGCTGTTCGACTGGCTCTACGCGGGCGGGCGCTGACGCCGCACGGGCGCCGGGGACATGGAAGCCTTCGCCGAACTGCTCGACCGGCTGAGCCATGTCGGCGCGCGCAACGTCAAGCTGCGGCTGATCGCGGACTACATGCGCCGCACGCCCGACCCGGACCGGGGCGTGGCGCTGGCCGCCCTGGCCGGGGAGCTGAACCTGAAGACGGTCAAGCCGGCGCTGGTGCGCGAACTGGCCGGCGCGCGCACCGACCCGGAGCTGTTCCGCCTGTCCTACGACTATGTCGGCGACCTGGCCGAGACGGTGGCGCTGATCTGGCCCGAAGCGGATGTCCGGCCCAACGCCGCGCCGGGCCTGGCCGAGACCGTCGAACGGCTGGAGGCCGCGGCGCGGAAGGACGCGCCGGCGCTGGTCGCCGACCTGCTGGACCGCCTCGACGCCAATGGCCGCTGGGCGCTGCTGAAGCTGATCACCGGCGGGCTCCGCGTCGGCGTGTCGGCGCGGCTGGCGCGGACGGCGCTGGCCGAGCTGGGCGCGCCGGACACGGCCGAGATCGAGGAGGTCTGGCACGCGCTGGCGCCGCCCTACGGCCCGCTGTTCGACTGGATCGAGGGCCGCGCGCCCAAGCCCGACCTCTCCGGAGCGGTGGTCTTCCGCCCGTTGATGCTGTCGCATGCGCTCGACGACGCCGAGCGCCCGAGGCTCGACCCGGCCGATTTCCGGGCCGAATGGAAATGGGATGGCATCCGCGTCCAGCTCGCGCTGCGCGGCGGCGAGCGGCGGCTGTTCTCGCGCACCGGCGACGACATCTCCGCCGCCTTCCCCGACCTGCTGGAGAGCCTGGAAGGCGAGGGCGTGCTCGACGGGGAATTGCTGGTCATGCGCGAGGGCGCCCTCGGGCGCTTCAACGAACTGCAGCAGCGCCTCAACCGCAAGACGGTGACGAAGAAGCTGATGGCCGACTTCCCCGCGGGCGTCCGGCTCTACGACATCCTGTTCGACGGCGCGGTGGATCTGCGCGGCCTCGGCTTCGACGACCGGCGCACGCGCCTGGAGGCCTGGGCGCGGGCCAGGCCGCATCCGCGCCTCGACCTCTCGCCGCTCGTGCCCTTCCGCGACCTGGACGAACTGGAGGCCCGGCGCATGGACCCGCCGCATCCGGCGATCGAGGGCGTGATGCTGAAACGCGCCGACAGCCCCTACCGCGCCGGCCGGCCGAAAGGCCTCTGGTACAAGTGGAAGCGCGATCCGATGACCGTGGACTGCGTCCTGCTCTACGCCCAGCGCGGCCACGGCAAGCGCTCCTCGCTCTACTCCGACTTCACCTTCGGCGCCTGGCGCGGCGGCGCGACGGGCGCGGAGCTGGTGCCCGTGGGCAAGGCCTATTTCGGCTTCACCGACGCGGAGCTGGCCGAGCTCGACCGCTTCGTCCGCAACCACACGGTGGAGCGCTACGGCCCGGTCCGCGCCGTCGAGGCGAAGCTGGTGCTGGAGATCGCCTTCGACGGCATCCACCGCTCGAAGCGCCACAAGTCCGGCGTCGCCATGCGCTTCCCGCGCATCGCCCGCATCCGCTGGGACAAGCCGGCGGCGGAGGCCGACCGCCTGGAGACGCTGGAGGCGCTGATCGGGGAGTGAGTTTCCCTTGTTGTCCTGCCGGCCGCCGAAGGCGCGCGGGCATCGGGTGACGGAAGGACGTCGGCGTTCGGCTTCGCCCGGTCCCCGAGTGGCCCACCGGCCATCGGGGATAACATCACCGCGGGGCCCCCGATCATTTCTCAGCCCGTGTGACGCATGCACCGTTCCGCCCGGCGCGGCGATATGATACACATGCGAACGAAATTTCATCGGCCGCTGTTTGACTGGGGAGAACGCCAAATGCCGTCGGGTATCCGCGACAAGGTCGCCATTCTGGGGATGGGTTGCTCGAAGTTCGGGGAGCGCTGGGACTGCGACGCCGACGACCTCATTGTCGAAGCCTATGAAGAATGCCTCGCCGACGCCGGCGTCGAGACCAATCAGATCGAGGCGGCGTGGTTCTCGACCGCGCTGGAGGAGATCCACGTGGGCAAGTCGGCCCTGCCGCTGGCGACGGCGCTGCGCCTGCCCTACATCCCGGTGACCCGGGTCGAGAACTACTGCGCTTCGGGCACCGAGGCCTTCCGCGGCGCGGTCTATGCCGTCGCCTCCGGAGCCGCCGACATCGCGCTGGCCTGCGGCGTCGAGAAGCTGAAAGACACCGGCTATGGCGGCCTGCCGCAGAACATGGCCGGACCCGTCGCCAACATGTACTGGGCCAACGCCTCCGCGCCCGGCTCCTTCGCGCAGCTTGCCTCCGCCTACAGCAAGAAGCACGGCGTCGCGGCCGACGACCTGAAGCGCGCCATGGCCCAGGTCTCGGTCAAGAGCCACGCCAACGGCGCGAAGAACCCCAAGGCCCATCTGCAGAAGGCGGTCGACACCGACACGGTGCTGAACGCGCCGATGGTGGCCGAGCCGCTGGGCCTCTACGACTGCTGCGGCGTCTCCGACGGCGCGGCGGCGGCGATCGTCTGCACCACCGAGATGGCCGAGAAGCTGGGCCGCAAGCGCGCCGAGATGGTTTCGGTCAAGGCGCTGCAGCTCGCCGTCTCCAACGGCCTGGAGGCGAGCTACAACGACTGGGACGGCAGCTATTTCCTGACCACGCGGCACGCGGCGAAGCGCGCCTATCAGGAAGCCGGCATCAAGGACCCCCGCAAGGAAGTCTCGATGTTCGAGTGCCATGACTGCTTCTCGATCACCGAACTGGTGACGGCGGAGGACCTGTTCATCTCGAAGGAGGGCGAGGCCTGGAAGGACTTCCTCGACGGCTTCTTCGACGCCGATGGCGGCGTGCCGGCGCAGATCGACGGCGGCCTGAAGTGCTTCGGCCACCCGATCGGCGCGTCCGGCCTGCGCATGCTCTACGAGATGTACAATCAGCTTCTCGGCCGCGCGGGCGCGAGGCAGCTTGACGATCCCACCATCGGTCTGACACATAATCTGGGCGGGTTTCCGCATCAGAACGTGTCGTCCATCGCGATCGTCGGCCTGCACGGAGCCTGACCGGCGGAGGGGACACCAGAGGGGCGCGGCCGCACAGGGGCGGCCGGGTCCGCATGCGAACTGTACGATCAACCGCTCCCGAAGAAGCGTTCGGTATCCTGTGGAGTCAGACAACGATGAACGTACGTAGTTTCCTCGCCGCGGCAGCGGTCGCCGTGCTGGCCGGGTTCGGCACAGCGCAGGCCGCCAACATGGACGTCTGCCAGCAGTCCCAGAACTGGGACGCGCGGGTCAAGGCCTGCACGGCCCTGATCGAAACGGGCGACTACAAGGGCGTGATGCTGGCGACGCTGTATTCCAGCCGCGGCCACGCCTACAACAAGAAGAAATACTATCACCTCGCGCTGCCGGATCTGGACTCGGCCACCCGCCACGACCCGGCCAACGGGCTGCACTTCCACCGCCGCGCCGTCTCCCTGATGGAACTGAACCGCTCCGGCGAGGCCCTCGAAGACGTCGAGCGCGCCCTGGAGCGCGGCCACGAAACCGACGGCGTCTACCTTTCCCGCGCGGTCGCGCTCTCGCGTCTCGGCCGCACCGACGCGGCGATGAAGGCCTATGAGGTCTCCATGAAGAAGGAGCCCAAGCTGGCCGACAGCTTCTACTGGCGCGGCTGGGAGCTGGCCCGGCTGGGCCGCGACCAGGAGGCGCTGGCCGACTTCAGCAAGGCGATCACCCTCAACCCGACCCATCGCAAGGCCCTGATCAACCGCGCGGGCGCGGCCTGCCGGGCCGGCGAGCCCGAGATCACGGTGAAGGACAATGTCGACCTGATCTCCCGCGGCGTCATCCGCGCGACGGTGGCGCAGAGCTATCTGAAGCGCGCCGGCTACTACAAGGGACCGATCGACGGCGCCTTCGGACCCGGTTCGCGCGGCGCGCTGAGGGCTTGGGCGGAAGCCGGCTGCCCCTGAGGGGCGTTATCGCCCGGAAGTCATGCCCAGGCGTTGCCCACCGTGACGTCATCCCCGACGGCCCGAAGCCGGCCGGGCGCACCTCCTGAATCGATCACCGAGTCCTGCGCGGCGCGTAGCACCGGTGCGGGGCCGGATTCCGACGACGCGCGCTCTACTCCCGGAAGCGGTAGACCGAGAGCACGTGGCTGAGGCGGCCATCGGCCTCGCCCTCGCCATAGGGCAGCATCAGCATCTCGGCATCGGCCAGGGTTTCGCCATCGTCGGCGTAGACGATGTCGACCAGCACCGGCCTGGGCCGCTGCACCACGTCGAAATAGACCGGCGCCAGCACGCGGGCCACGCGGCGCGTCGCCGACAGTTCCCCGATGCCGTGGCTGGTGGGGTTGAAGTCGCCATTGCTGGCGATGAAGCCGTCGCCGGCGATGCGGTGGATCAGATCCTCGCCCTCGCGCTTCAGCAGCAGCACGCTGTCCAGCAGCCGGCCGAGCCGCGCCGGATCCAGCGTGCGCCGGTCGGGCAGCGGCCCGCCGCCCGCGCGCCACATCTCGATGGCCGGGGCGAAATGCCCGTGGGCACGGGCCAGGGCGTCCTCGCCTTCGGCCAGTACGGTGACGTAACGGCTGCTGTGCTCCGGCAGTTCCACTACGGGATAGCTCCTTCGCCCTGTCGCATTGTTGCGGAATCGGGACGGCTGGCAATAGTCGGTTGAGAAGTCGAACAACCCGTTAACGGATGCGGCCCAGCAGATCGAGCAGCCGCGCCCGCTCTTCGGCCGACAGCCGGCGCAGCATGTGGCCCTCATGTTCGGCGATGGCGCGGCGCACCTCGCCCACCCGTTCGGCCCCGCGCGGGCTGAGATGCAGCTCGTGGGAGCGGCGGTCGCGGGGGGAGGGGCGGCGCTGCACCAGCCCCGCTTCCTGGAGGCGGTCCAGCACGCCGACGATGGTCGAGCGGTCGACGTCCAGCGCCCGGGCCAGGGCCGACTGGCTGAGCCCTTCATTGTTGGCGATCAGCTCCAGCACCCCGAATTGACCGGGCGTGATCCCCAGCCGGCCGACGCTGTCCGCGAAATCCTTGAACACGGCGATCTGAGCCTGACGCAGATTGTAGCCCACGAGTGAGGGCAGGATGCCCCGGTTCAATTCCTGACGCTTGATCATGAACGCACCTTGAACGATATTGTTGGGTAACCAAACAATAATTCCCGGGGAGCGTCCGTGGCCTTCACCGTCCGCATCGCCAATGTCGAGAAGACCATCGACGTGGACATGGGGGAGACCATTCTCCAGGCCGCGCTTCGTCACGGCATCGCCTATCCGTGCGGTTGCCAGTCCGGGAACTGCGGCGCCTGCAAGTCGGCGCTGGCTTCGGGCGAGGTCGAGATGGCGCCCTTCTCCGAGTACGCCCTGACCGGCGCCGAACAGCGCCAGGGCCTGATTCTGGCCTGCCGGGCCGTGCCCTGGTCCGACGCCGAGGTGACCTGGCAGGATCAGGACGAGACCGTCGCCCATCCGCTGCGCAAGCTGGACTGCGCCGTCGAGAGCGTCGAGGCCCTGACCCACGACACCGCGCGGGTCCGGCTGGAGATCCTGGCCGGCGGGCCGTTCGACTTTTCCGCCGGGCAGTACGCCTCGGTCCGCTTCGAGGGCGGCTGGCCGGCGCGCGACTATTCCATGGCCAACAGTCCCGACGAGCCGGCGCTGGAGTTCCACATCCGCGATTCGGGCGAGGGCGGGGTCAGCAGCTTCGTCCGCCGCGACCTCCGGCCCGGCCACCGGGTCCGCGTCGAAGGCCCGCTCGGGGTCTCGTATCTGCGCGAGAAGCATACCGGTCCGATCGTGGCGGTCGCCGGCGGCTCCGGCCTCGCCCCGATCCGCGCCATCGTCAGGCGCGCGGTCGATGCCGGGTTGGGTCAGCCGATCCGCGTCTTCGTCGGCGTCCGCGACGAACGCGACGTCTACATGGAAGACGAACTGATGGCGCTGGCCGGGACGCACGGGGACATGTCGGTGAGCTTCGCCCTGTCGGAGCCGTCCGGCCCGACGGCGCGGCGCACGGGGATGATGATGGACGTGCTGCGCGCCGACCTGATGCGGCAGTTCCCGCTGGACGGCTGGAAGGCCTATCTGGCCGGCCCGCCGGTCATGGTGGAGAGCTCGGTCGAGGCGCTGGCCGACATGGGCCTGGCGAAAGCCGACTGCCACGCCGACGCCTTCTACAGCGCCGGCGAACTGGCCGAACAGGAAAGGAAGCGGGCATGAGCGCAAGCCTGGAGGGACGCGTCGCCATCGTCACCGGCGGCGGCCGGGGCATCGGCCTCGCCATCGCGCGGGGCCTCGCCGAGGCGGGCGCGAAGGTGCTGATCGCCGATCATGGCGGCGGCATCGCGGGCGAGGGCGGCGACCCGGACGTGGCCCGCCGGGCCGCAGGCGAACTGGGGGCCGATGCAGCCGCATTCACCGATTCCATCGCCAGCCCCGGCGCAGCGCGGCAGGCCGTCGACATGGCCGTGGACCGCTTCGGCGGCCTCGACATCGTCGTCAACAACGCCGCGATCCTGCGCGACGCCTTCATCTTCAAGGCCGATCCGGCGGACTGGGAGGCGGTGATCCGCACCAATCTGTCGGCGGCCTTCTACCTGATCAACGCCGCCGCGCCGATCCTGCGCGAGAACGCGAAGACCGGCCGGGGCGGGGGCGACAGCTACGACCGGGGCCGCATCGTCAACATCGTCTCCACCGCCGGGCTCTACGGCAATTTCGGCCAGTCGCCCTACGCCTCCGCCAAGGCCGGGCTGGTCGGCCTGACCCGCGTCGCGGCGATGGACCTCGCCCGCTCCGGCATCACCGCCAACGCGCTCGCGCCCTTCGCCCGCACCCGGGTCACCGACATCATCCAGCCCGCCAACGACGCCCAGGCGTCCTACAAGGAACGCGCGCTGAAACTCGACCCGAAGCACGTCGCCACGGCGGTCGCCTGGCTTTGCGGCCCGGCGGCGCAGGATGTCTCCGGGCAGCTGTTCGGCGTGCGCGGCCGCGAGATCTTCCTGTTCAGCCAGCCCCGACCCGTCGCCCGGCTGGTGAAGGAGGACGCCGACTGGACGCCCGAAAGCCTGGCCGAGGCAGCGCAGGCCTTCGAAAGCGACTACACGCCCCTCGAAACCGATCTCGAGGCGTTCAATACCGAGCCCTTCGTCTGATGCCGGCGGCTCCGGATCGCTTCCGTAACCTTTGCCGTCACCCCCGCCCTGTGCGGGGGTCCGGACGACCGTTCCGGCCACGCCGCGACGAAGGATGTTTCGACGCAAACCGGATGCCCGCACAAGGCGGGCATGACATCTCCGTGGAGGACTGAGCCATGACCGAGATCCCGCAGGTCAAGACCGCGGCCGAGCTGAAGGGGCTCGACCCGGAATATGTCGAGGCGCTGGAAAAGATCGTCATCTCCCACGCCGTCAACGAGCTGCACGGCGCGCGCGTCTTCGACGAGCCCGCCATCGCGCTGGCGCCGACGCCCTACGCCAAGTGGCTCACCTGCCGGGTGGCCATGGAGGAGTACGGCCATCACGTCCGCTTCCGCGAACTGGGCGAGGAAATGGGTATCGAACCGGCGCGCATGGTGCCCGAAAGCGGCAAGCGCCCGCTCTCGATCTTCGAATTCCCGCTGGAAACCTGGGCCGAGTTCTGCGTCATCAAGCTGCTGGCCGATCTGGCGGAGATCATCCAGGTCGAGGATCTCGCCATGTGCTCCTTCCACCCGCTGCGCAATCTCGCCCGGATGACCATGCCGGAGGAGCGCTTTCACGCCCAGTTCGGCAAGGATTTCACGAAGGAGATGCTGGAGACGGAAGAAGGCCGCACGGCCATCCAGGACGCGGTGAACCGGTATTATCCCTATCTGCCCGCCTTCTTCGGCCGGCCGAAATCGAGGAACAACGAGATCTTCCGCAAATGGGGGATCAAGCAGCGCACCAATGCGGAGATGCGCGACGACTATGTCCGCCGCGCGACGGAAGTCTGCCAGGAGCTGGGCCTGACCCTGCCCGACGTCGAACTGGCGGCCTGAAGCGGCACAAGCGCCAGGTCGAGCCATTCAAACCTCTGACGCCCTTGGACCCCGGATCGCCGTCCGGGGCAGGCTTGATCCAAGGGCCCAGCGAACCGAAGGACTGGGTCCTGGGGTCAAGCCCCAGGACGCCAGCTCTCCTGAACCTCCCCGGCCCCCGTCTCAGTACCCGCGCGCGAGGTCGACTTCGGTCTTCAGCGGCTGGCCGGCCTCGAAGGCCCCGACGTTGTCGGCGAACAGCCGGCTGATCCCGCCCATGTAGTCGGGGAAACCGCCCGCGACATGGGGCGTGATGATCAGGTTCGGCGTCGTCCAGAGCGGGCTGTCGGCCGGCAGCGGTTCCTGCGCGAAGACGTCGAGCGCCGCGCCAGCAAGGTGACCTTCCTCCAGCAGCTTCATCAGCGCCGCCTCGTCCACCTGCCCGCCGCGGCCCAGATTGATGACGTAGCTGCCGGGCTTCATCGCCCGCATCAGTTCCTCGTCGATCAGGTTCTCCGTCTCCGGCACCAGCGGCAGGATGGAGACGACGACATCGGCATCGGCCACGGCCTCTTTCGTCTGCTCCGCGGGCCAGATCCGGTCGACATGCGCCACTTCGCGCGGGCGGCGCTGGGTGCCGGTGACGCGCATGCCCAGCGCGGCACATTTCGCGGCGGTGGATTCGCCGATCCGGCCCAGCCCCAGGATGCAGACCGTGGCGCCGCTGGCCGAGCCCGGCATGTACTGCCGCCAGGTGGCGGAGCGATGGCCGGTGACCGCCCAGCAGGCGCGCTTCAGGCACATCAGGATCAGGGTCAGGGCGTATTCGCCCATGGGTTCGGCGGCGAGGCCGGCGGCGTTGCAGACCTTCACGCCGTCGGGCAGACCGTCCATCGGCACCAGATGGTCGATGCCGGCGCCGAAGCTCTGCACCAGCTTCAGCCGCTTCGCCTTCGCCCAGTGGCCGCGCGGCGGTTTCAGGCACATCAGATATTCGGCCTCGCCCAGCCCCTCGGCGAACTCGGTCTCGCTGTCCAGAGTGATGATTTCCGCCCCGGGGAAGACCGCCTGCAGCGGCTCTACGATACGGTCGTTGAACTTGGAGTAGACATGCACGCGCGACGGCATCAGGCGGCGCTCCTTGCGAGAGGGGCGGCCTGCGCGCCGCGGATCAGGCGGCCGGGCAGGGCGCCCGTGGACTCCCCGTCGCGCCAGGTGACCTGGCCCGCGACGATGGTCGCGTCATAGCCGCTGGCGCGCTGCATCAGCCGCCGCCCGCCGGCCGGCAGGTCGTAGAGCACTTCCGGGCGGTGCAGGGTCAGCCGCGCATGGTCGATGACGTTGAGGTCGGCGCGGTAACCGGGCCGCAGCAGACCACGGTCCAGCAGGCCCACCGCCTCGGCGGTGTCGCGGCACTGCGCCTTGATCACCCATTCCAGGTCCAGCTTCGGTCCGCGTTTCCGGTCGCGGGTCCAGTGGGTCAGCATGGTGGTGGGAAAGCTGCCGTCGCAGATCAGGCCGACATGCGCCCCGCCGTCGCCCAGGCCCGGCACGGTATTGGGATCGGTCAGCATATCGAAGCTGGGCTGCAGGTCGCGGCCGGCGAAGTTGAGGAACGGCACGTAGAGCATGCCCCGGCCGTGATCGGCGGCCATCATCTCATAGGCCAGCGCCGCCGGGTCGACGCCCTGACGCGCCGCCATCGCGCCGATGGAGCGGTCCGGCGCCGGTTCGTAGTCCGGCGGGTCGCCCAGCGGGAACATGTTGTCGTAGTCGGCCAGCGTGTGGCGGGCGAAGCCGGAGCGCTTCTCCGGCGCGCCGGCCAGCAGCTCGCGGCGGAAATCGTCCGTCTGCACCAGCTTCAGCCGCTCCGCCACCGGCAGGGCCGCCGCCCGGTCCCAGGCCGGGAAGTCGCAGAACGGGTTCATGGTCAGCTCGAAGCCGAAGATGATGCCCACGGGCCGGCCGCAGACCTGCGCCCGGATGGGCAGGCCGTCGGCCGCCGCCTGCCCGATCATGTCCAGCGTCGTCCGCCAGGCCTCCGGCGCGCGGGCGTTCTGCGCCAGCGAGACCGAGAGCGGGCGGCCGGACTCGGTGACCATACGGCGGAAGATCGAGAACTCCTCCTCCCGGTCCTTGAGGTCGGAAACCACCTGCAGCACGCCCCTGCCGGCGGCGCCGAGGCTGTTGGCGATGCCGACGAGTTCGTCCGCTTCCGCCGTCAGCGTCGGCGTCGGCTGGCCATCGCTGGTGCGGTGGTTGAGCGTCCGGGAGGTGGAGAAGCCGAGCGCCCCGGCCTCCACACCCTCGCGCGCCAGCCGCGCCATTTCGGCGATGTCTTCCGCCGTCGCCGGCTCCCGGTCGGCGCCGCGCTGGCCCATGACGTAGACGCGCAGCGCCCCGTGCGGCACCTGAGCGGCGAAGTCGATGTCGTGGGGGATGGATGCGACCGCATCCAGATATTCCGGCAGGCTTTCCCAGTTCCAGGGCAGGCCCTCGTCCAGCACCGCGCCGGGGATATCCTCGACGCCCTCCATCAGGCGGATCAGCCGGTCATGGTCCTCGGCCCGGCAGGGCGCGGAGCCGACCCCGCAATTGCCCATCACGGCGGTGGTGACGCCGTGCATGGACGACGGCGTGAGATGCCGGTCCCAGCTCGCCTGGCCGTCATAGTGGGTGTGGATGTCGACGAAGCCGGGCGTGACGATGCGGCCCTTCGCGTCGATTTCCTCCGCGCCCCGGCCGGCGACATCGCCGACCGCCGCGATCACGCCGCCGTCGATCGCCACATCGGCCTCGAAGGGCTTCACGCCCGAGCCGTCGACGACCGTGCCGCCGCGGATGACCAGATCGTGCTTCGCGTCCATGCCAGTCTCCCCTGATCCCAATCAGCGGAGGAGATTAGTGCAGCCGGCCCGCACTGCGAAGGGCGATCACTGTCCACCCGCCATGCGCATGGCGGACCTGCCGGGAGTTGCGGCCGGGGCGGTTTGACAACCCCCGCGCGGGCCGCCACGATCCTCCGACGCCCCGAGGCAGCGCAAAGCGGCGGCGCCCGAACCGCCGGAGAGACCCCGATGACGCAGCCGCCGGAACGACTGATCCAGGATCTGGCGCGCGGGCGGCTGACGCGGGAGAGCGCGCCGGAAATCTGGGACGCCCTGCACGGCCCGTCGGCGACGGTCTTTCCCGACACCGCGGAGCTGCCCTACCGGCCCCTGGCCGTGGTCCACGAATACTGGAAGGACATGACCCGGATCGACGGCGTGGCCCAGCAGCTCCGCATCGAACCGGAGCGGATCGTCGGCGCGCTGGGCTATGTCATGCTGGTCGATGCGCTGGAGGGCGGGGAGGGGTTCCGCTATGCGCTCTACGGCTCGCGCATCGCCAGCGTGGCGGGCTTCGACATGACCGGCCGGCTGGTGACCGAGGTCCCGACAACCCTGCCGACGCGGCTGTTCTTCGTCGCCTGCTACATCGCCGTCCAGCGCCACCACGCACCGATCTACACCGTCCACCAAGCCCCGGACGACATCATGATCGGCAGCTGGCACCGCCTGATGCTGCCGCTGGGGGAGGGCGCCGAGGTGCGCCGGCTGCTGGTCTGCAACGTCCCCGTGGACCCCCATGGCCGGCCGAAATGACTGCCCCCGCGGCATGAACATCGCCCCGCCCCCTGTTCGCCGGCGGCCGCGTGCTCCATAATCAGGGCCAAGAGGCAGCAGTTCGCATCGGGGAGGCGGAAACATGAAATTCGGCATTGGCGACGGCCCGCGGCGGGTCGAGGATCCGGTCCTGGTGCGCGGCCAGGGACGCTACACCGACGACGTGCACGTGGAGGGCGCGCTGAAGGGCCATGTCTTCCGCTCGCCCGTGGCGCACGCGACGATCACGAAGCTGGACGTCGAAGCGGCCCGCAGCGCGCCCGGCGTGGTCGCGGTGCTCACCGGCGAGGAACTGACGCAGGACGACGTCAAGCCGCTGGCCTGTCTCACCGATATCCGCAATGGCGACGGCTCGAAGCATCCCAAGCCGCCGCGCCACATCCTGGCGAAGGACAAGGTGCGCCATGTCGGCGAACCGGTCGCCTTCATCATCGCCGAAACGCTGGCGCAGGCGCGCGACGCCGCCGACCTGATCGAGTTCGACTTCGACGAACTGCCCGTGGCCACCGGCACCTACGAGGCCACGCTGGACGGCGCGCCGCAGGTCTGGGAGGAGGCGCCGAACAACGTCATCCTGGACTACGAGAAGGGCGACAAGGAGGAAGTCGCCGGCATCTTCGACAAGGCCGCAAAGGTCTCCAAGGTCCGCATCATCAACAACCGTCTGGTCTGCAACGCCATGGAGCCGCGCGCCGCGGTGGCCGAGGTGAAGCCGGGCGACGGGAAGATCACCCTCTACGTGCCCAGCCAGGGCCCGGCCATGCAGATGCAGCAGCTCTCGGCCATGCTGGGCATCGACATGAAGAATCTCCGGCTGGTCACCGGCCATGTCGGCGGCGGCTTCGGCACCAAGGCGTTCCTCTATCCGGAGGCCTGCCTGACGCTGTGGGCGGCGAAGCGGCTGGGCCGCTCCGTGCGCTGGACCGGCGACCGGGGCGAGATGTTCGTCTCCGACAGCCAGGGCCGCGACCACGTCACCTTCGTGGAGGTGGCGATGGACGAACAGAACCGCTTCCAGGCGCTCAGGGCGACCACCTATGCGGCGCTGGGCGCCTATCTGGCGAACTTCGCGCCCTTCATCCCGACCGACGCATGCGCCGGCATGTACACCGGACTCTACAAGATCCCGAAGATGTACCTGAACGTGAAGGGCGTCATGACCAACACCGTGCCGACCGACGCCTATCGCGGCGCGGGCCGGCCGGAAGCCGCCTACATGATCGAGCGGCTGGTGGAGCAGGCGGCGAAGGACGCCGGCGTCAGCTCCGACGAGATCCGGCGCATCAACTTCCCCAACGCCGACGAGATGCCCCACACCATGGGGCTGGGCGACGTCATCGATTCCGGCGACTTCACCGGCCTGATGGAAGACGCCATGAAGGACGCCGGCTGGGCCGGTTTCGCGGAGCGCCGCAAGCAGTCGGAAGCCCGCGGGCGGCTGCGCGGCATCGGCATGGCGACCTATGTCGAGCGTTGCGGCGGCGGCGCCGGGGTCCCGGCGCGCCTCAGCTTCGAGGAGAAGGGCAAGGTCCGGATCTATTCCGGCGGCCTCGATTCCGGCCAGGGCCACGCCGTCTCCTACGCCCAGATCCTGTCGCAGAAGCTGGGCATCGACGCCGAGGACATCGAGCTGATCCAGGGCGACACCGACCGTTCGCCGCCCGGCTTCACCGGCGGCTCCAAGTCGATCCCCGTGGGCGGCGCCTCGGTGCTGGACGCGGCCGAGAACGCCCTGGAGAAGGGCCGCAAGGTCGCCGCGAAGATGCTGGAGACGGCCGAGGTCGACATCGAATTCGCCGACGGCCGCTTCTCGGTCGCCGGCACGGACCGGGGCATGTCCCTCTACGAGGTCGCCGAGGCGGCGAAGGACCCGGCCAACCTGCCCGAGGGCGTGGAGCCGGGCCTGGACAACGAGCAGAACCACAACAACGAGAAGCCGACCTTCCCCAACGGCTGCCACATCTGCGAGGTCGAGGTCGATCCGCAGACCGGGCAGGTGGAACTTCTGGACTACACCGTGGTCGACGATTTCGGCGTCACCCTGAACCCGATCCTGCTGGAGGGCCAGGTGCATGGCGGCATCGTCCAGGGCATCGGCCAAGCCTGGCACGAGCACACGGTCTATGACGAGGAGAACGGCCAGCTGCTCTCGGGCAGCTTCATGGACTACCAGATGCCCCGGGCCGAGGATTTCCCGGCGATCCGCTTCCGCACGCGCAATGTCCGCTGCACGACCAATCCGCTGGGCGTGAAGGGCGCGGGCGAGGCGGGCGCGATCGGCGCGCCGCCGGCCTTCGTCAACGCGGTGCGCGACGCCGTCGACGGCAAGGGCAATCTCGAGGGCCTCGAGATGCCCCTGACGCCGATGAAGGTCTGGACCGCGCTGCACGGCTGAGGCCGCGCCGGCATTCCATCGCGTCACCCGCCCCGGGACTTGATCCCGGGGTCCAGCGGGATGCGATGGTGCTTGTCTCCGGCCCGAACTTCACCTTTTCGGCAGCAGCGCCGTTGTGGGTCCCGGGGTCAAGCCCCGGGACGTCATCTGCATCCGGGTCTTCCCGGAACGCGCGCAACGCGGTTTCAGAGCGCCTTGCCGGTGAAGGTGGTGCGTTCGCTGATCTCGATCATGTTGCCGTCCGGGTCGCGCAGGAAGCCGAAGCGGACAACGTCGCCCAGTTCGCGCAGCGGCGCGCCGATCGCCGCGCCCTTGGCTTCCGCCTCCTGGAAGGCCGTCTTCGCGTCCGTGACCTGGAAGGTGATGTAGCGGAAGCCCGGCCCGCGCCAGTCGGCGTCGTCGATGACCCGGACCTCCCCCGGCTGGATCAGGATGCGGCCCTTGCCGTGGCGGAAGACCTTCGGATCGCCGAGCTGCTCCAGACCGATCACATCGCGGTAGAAGCGCATGGTCGCTTCCGGGTCGTTGGCCGAGAGCTTGAGCGCATAGCCGTCGATGCCGTCCTTGCCCGCCGGGGCGAGCGTCACCCGGTTGCCGTCCGGGTCGGTTTCCGAATGGGTGCCCGGGCGTCCCGCGACCGCGACGATCAGCTCCGCATAGCCCGTCGGCGGCATCGCCGGCAGGGGGTCGCGGGCATGGTTCATCTTCAGGATCGCGTCGTGGAGATGGTGGCGGTGCTGCTGCACGCCGCCGCCCAGCTTGCCCATGTGGTCATATGCCAGCCCGACGGTCTTCCCCCAGAAGTCGAGCTGGGGCTCGCGGGCGTTGGAGAACAGGCCGATATCGAAGCCGGCGCGGGCGAATTCCATGATGTCACCTGGTCCGCGTGAAGGTCTCCTCGACATAGGCCATCAGCTTGTCGAGGCAAGCGTCCACCGGCAGCGCCGCGGTGTCGACCGACAGCTCCGCCGCCTCCGGCGCCTCGTAGGGCGCGGAGACGCCGGTGAACTCCTTGATCTCGCCGGAGCGCGCCTTCTGGTAGAGGCCCTTGGGATCGCGCGCCTCGCAGGTGGCGACATCGGCCTCGATGAAGATCTCGTGGAAATCGTGGCCGGCCGCCTGGCGCGCCCGGTCGCGGTCGGAGCGGTAGGGCGAGATGAAGGCAGTGATGACGATCAGCCCCGCCCGGGCCATCAGGGCGGCGACCTCGCCGACGCGGCGGATGTTCTCCGCGCGGTCTTCGGGACTGAAGCCCAGATCGGCGTTGAGGCCGAAACGGACATTGTCGCCGTCCAGTACGTAGACCTGGTAGCCAAGATCGAAGAGCCGCCGCTCGGTGGCGACCGCCAGCGTCGACTTGCCCGCGCCCGACAGGCCGGTGAACCAGAGCACGCCGCCCTTGTGGCCGTTGCGCCGGGCGCGGTCGGCGTCGGTGATATCGTGCATCACCTGGGTGATGTTGGAGGCGCGCTTCGTGATCATCTGGCGCTGGTCGGCATAGCCCTCCATGGAGACGATGCCGCCGCCGGAGATGTCGTAGCCGTCAATCAGCACGAAACGGCCGGTCTTCTGGTTGTCGCGGAACTCGTCGAGCGCCAGCATCTTGCGCGAGCGCACGGTGATCTCGGCGACGGCGTTGCGTTCCACCGTCTCGCCGGCGCGCTGGCTGAGGTCGCCGGTGTCGATGACGTTGTCGATGGACTGCACGGTCACCGGCGCCTCGGTGTTGGCCAGCTTCATGCGGTAGGTCTTGCCGGTCTTCAGCGGCTCGCGGCCCAGCCAGAAGACATGGGCGCGGAAGACGTCCGTCTCTATCGGCGGGTGGGCCTCGTGGCTGGCGACATGGCCGCGCTCGACGAAGATCTGCTCGTCCAGGGTGATGCCGATGGACTGGCCGGCCGAGGCCTTCATCGGCGGCGCCGGCGCGTTCCAGGCCTCGATGGACTTGACCCGCACGGTCTTGTTGGTGGGGCTGAACAGCAGCGTGTCGCCGACCCGCAGCGTGCCGCTCTCGATACGGCCGGCGACGATGCGGCGGTCGTCGAACTTGTAGACGTCCTGCACGGGAAAGCGCAGCGGCTGGTCCGTCGCCGGCGCCGGCACGCGGAAGCCGTCCAGGGCGTCCACCACCGATGGGCCGGGGTACCATGGCATGTTGTCCGACGGCCCGACGATCAGGTCGCCCTCCCGGCCCGAGACCGGAATGACGTGGTCGGGGCTGACGCCGATGCTCTGCAGATAGCCGCGGATCTCGCGCTCGATGGCGTCGAAGCGGTCCCGGGAATAGCCCACCAGGTCCATCTTGTTGACGCAGACCGTGACCTGCGGCACGCCCATCAGGTGCAGCAGGTAGCCGTGGCGGCGCGACTGTTCCTGCACGCCTTCATTGGCGTCGATCACCAGGATGGCGGCGTCGGCCGAGGCCGCGCCGGTGATCATGTTCTTGAGGAATTCCTTGTGGCCCGGCGCGTCGATGATGACGTAGTCGCGCCTGGCCGACTTGAACCAGATCTGGGTGGTGTCGATGGTGATGCCCTGGTCGCGCTCGGCCTGCAGCGCGTCCAGCAGGAAGGCGTACTCCATCGGCATGCCGCGGCGCTCGCACATGCGGCGGATGGATTCGACCTTGCCCTCGGGCAGGCTGTCGGTGTCGTGGAAGATGCGCCCGACCAGCGTCGACTTGCCGTGGTCGACATGGCCGACGAAGACGATCTTCAGGAAATCGCGGATATTGCCGTTGGTCATCTGACTGTTCCCCTCTCGCCGGCGCCTACATGTACCCGTCGGCGCGCAGGCGCTCGAAGGCGTCCTCGGCCTCGTGGTCCATGGCGCGCCCGGCGCGCTCGGGGATCTTCGTGGTCCTGAGCTCCTCGATGATCTCCTCGATGGTCGTGGCGTTCGAGGCGACGGGACTGGTGATGTCCTTGTCGCCCAGACTGCGGTAACGCTTGCCGTCCTTCGCGAAGTACAGGTCGATGACCGGGATCTTCTCGCGCTGGGTGTAGAGCCAGATATCGACCTCGGTCCAGTGCAGCAGGGGATGGATGCGGATGTGCGTGCCCGGCGGGAATTCGGTGTTGAACTGGTCCCAGAACTCCGGCGGCTGGTCGCGGAAGTTCCACTGCCCGCCTTCGCCGCGGGGGCTGAAGACGCGCTCCTTGGCGCGGGTCGCCTCCTCGTCGCGGCGGATGCCGGCGAAAATGCCGTCGAAGGGGTTCTCGGCCAGGAAGCGCTTCAGTCCCTCGGTCTTGCGCGCCGCCGAGCGCGCCGCCGGCGGCAGGCTCGGGTCCATCTCCTCGATCGGCGGGCACTCGCCGCGCAGGAAGGTCAGGTCCCACTCCTTGGCGTAGCGGTCGCGGAAGTCGTACATCTCCGGGAACTTCTTGCCCGTGTCCACGTGCATGACGGGGAAGGGCACGCGGCCGAAGAAGGCCTTGCGCGCCAGCCAGATCATGACGTTGGAGTCCTTGCCGAGCGACCAGAGCATGCCGACCCGGTCGAGCCGGTTGAAGGCCTCGCGGAAGATATAGATGCTCTGGCTCTCCAGCTGGTCGAGATGGTCCATTCGGGCGGCTCCGTGGTCGGGTTCCGTGTTGCGGCGCGGAAGACAGAGACGAGTGCAAGGAGCGTGTCAAGCGCCGGGGTGCTGTCTGCGTCACATAGAAGCCATTTTTTCTGTGGGAAGCCTTTTGAATACCTCCATTTCAACTGTGAAATAGGCTATCATGGCGCCGTTCGGCCCGTTTGCGGGCCCGTGACAGAGGGGGACACGCCGATGATCATCGGAAAACCGCTCGCGGCGATCGGCTTCGCCGCCGCGATGGGCGCCGCCGCAGCATGGGCGGCGGACACGCACTGGAGCTACGCTGGCGCGGACGGCCCGGCGCAATGGGCGGCGCTGTCGGAGAGTTTCGCAGCCTGCGGCGGCGGCGTGCAGCAGTCGCCGGTCGACATCGTCGAACCGGATTCCGTCGAGGCGGAACTGGAGGAAATCGAGCTCGCGTGGAACGCCGGCGCGGCCTGGACTGTGCTGAACAACGGCCACACGATCCAGGTCCAGGCGCCGGACGCGGGCCACGCCGTGATCGACGGGGAGCGCTTCGATCTGCTGCAGTTCCACTTCCACAGCCCTTCCGAGCATGCCATCGATGGCGAGCGCTGGCCCATGGAGGTCCATTTCGTCCATGCCGCCGAGGACGGCCGGCTGGCCGTGATCGGGGTGATGATGTCGGGCGGCGGCGCCAACGGCCTGTTCGAGCGGGTGATGGACGCTGCCCCGGCGGCCAAGGGCGAGGCGGCGCTGGGCGCGGCGGACGCGCGGGCGCTGATGCCCGGCGACGACGATTTCTTCCGCTATCAGGGTTCGCTGACGACGCCGCCCTGCTCGGAGATCGTGCTCTGGTCGGTCATGGAAGGATCGGTCGCGGTGTCCGACGGGGCGATCGCGAAATTCCGGGATATCCACGCCATGAACGCCCGGCCGCTGCAGCCGCTCAACCGGCGCTACGTGCTGCAGGACTGAATCCCGTGCCGTGCGGCGGAGCCGACGGCCGCCTCAGAACTGGATGCGGGTGCCCAGGAAGATCAGCGCCGCGCGCTGGCTGTCGCTATCCAGGCTGGAGATGTCCTCCTGGTCCCAGAGCTGGACGCCGCCGACGAGGTTGACCGAGCGCGAGACGTTCCACACGCCGCCCAGCTCCACCGCGTCGGAGATCGCGGTCAGGCGCTGCTGGTCGCCGGAAAGCGAGCGCATGTACTGCATGCCGACACGCCAGTCCTCGCCGCCATAGCTCATGCCCAGCCGGTAGTCGCGGACACCTGCGCCCTCGGCCAGCCGCCATTCGCGGGCCATGTCGGCGCCGAAGCTGAAACCGGCATAGTCGATGCGGCCGCCGACGCGCCATTCGCCGCCGCGGCCGTCGTCCGGCGCGGCCAGGGCCAGCGGCCCGGACGCCGGTGCGCCGAGCGACAGGCCCTGCGCCTGCAGGCCGGAAATGCCGACCCGGTCGCCGCGCGCGTCGCCGACACTGCCGAAGATCTGATAGCCGACGCCCGCGGCCTGATCGCCGAAGTCGAGGCGGACGTCGGGCATATCCTCGGCATGAGCCCGGTCGGCGTCGAGATTGAGGTTGAGACCGCTGGCGCGCGGCGTCATCGACAGCAGTTCGTCCAGCGTCGCCGCGGCCGGCGCATTCTGCACGGACTCGCCCTTCGCCGGCGCCTGAAGGTTCAGTCGCAGCGTGCCTTCCTGCGCCTGGACGGCGGCGCCGGCGGCGCACGACAGGCCCAGGCCGATGGCGAGGATATGGCGGTTTGAAAGCGGCATGGCGTATCGAGGATTCCGCGTTGCGTGTTAACAGCAGGTTATTATGGCTGAGCGGGGCGTGAATCAATTGACAATTCCGTGGCGGGACGGCGTCGCGGCGCAGTTGTGCGCGGCGCGGGGCTCGGATATGAAGGCGCCATGATCCCGTTCGTGACATCCCTTCGGCCGCGTCGCGCGGTCGCCGGCCTGCGCCGGGCGGCGTTCGCCGCCGCGCTCGCCATGGTTGCGTCTGCCTGCGGCGTCTTCGGCGGCGACGACGAACCGCCGGCTCAGCCTGTTTTGAATCAGACGGTTATCCCGCAGCCTTCGAGCGGCGGCGGAGCCGCGGGTTCGGAAGCGGTGCCGGCCAATCCGTTCATGTGGCAGGCGACGCTGGAAACCATCGGCTTCATGCCGATCCTCGAGCTCGACGATCTGACCGGCGTGATCGAGACCGGATGGTACATTCCGCCCGGCGCGCCGACCGAAAGATTCCGCGCCAACGTGGCATTTTCATCACGCGCGCTGCGGGCCGAATCCATGGAACTGACGATGGAGCGCCAGGAACTGGACGACGCCGGCAACTGGCGCGAGGTGCCGGTCTCCCCGGCGGTCCCGACCAATCTGGTGGATTCGATCCTGGCCCGCGCCCTGGTGCTGCGCCAGGAGTCCGGCAGTCTCTGAAGCCCCGTCCGGGGCGCCCATCCCTTCCGCTTCTTCAGTTCCCGAACGCATGACCGAGATCAACGAGAGATACAATCCCGCCGAGGTCGAGCCGCGCTGGCAGGCCGCGTGGGACAGCGGCCAGTGCTTCCGCGCCGCGACCGACACGTCGCGCGAGAAGTATTACGTGCTGGAGATGTTCCCCTATCCCTCGGGGCGCATCCACATGGGCCATGTGCGCAACTACACGCTGGGCGATGTGGTCGCGCGCTACAAGCGGGCCCGCGGCTTCAACGTGCTGCACCCCATGGGCTGGGACGCCTTCGGCCTGCCGGCGGAGAACGCCGCGCGCGACCAGAAGGTGCATCCGGCGGAATGGACCTATCAGAACATCGCCAACATGAAGGCGGAGCTGAAGTCCATGGGCCTCAGCCTGGACTGGTCCAGGGAATTCGCCACCTGCGACGCGGACTACTACCGCCACCAGCAGAAGCTGTTCCTGGACTTCCTGAAGCAGGATCTGGTCTATCGCCGGGAAAGCTGGGTCAACTGGGATCCGGTCGACCACACGGTGCTGGCCAACGAGCAGGTGATCGACGGCAAGGGCTGGCGCTCGGGCGCCCCGGTGGAGAAGCGCCGGCTCACCCAGTGGTTCTTCCGCATCACCCGCTATGCCGAGGATCTGCTGGCCGAACTGTCGAACCTGGAGCGCTGGCCGGACCGGGTCCGCGCCATGCAGACCCAGTGGATCGGCCGGTCGGAGGGCCTGCGGATGACCTTCGATTTCGCGGGCGGCGGCCCGGCGGAAGGTCTCACGGTCTACACCACCCGCCCCGACACCATCTTCGGCGCCAGCTTCATGGCGGTCGCCGCCGAGCATCCGCTGGCGCAGCAGGCAGCGGCGGAGAGCGCCGAAGCGGCCGCCTTCGTCGAGGAATGCCGGCGCATGGGCACCTCCGAGGAGGAGCTGGAGCGCGCCGAGAAGCGCGGCTTCGACACGGGCCTGCGGGTCAGGCACCCCTTCGTCGAGGGCGAGACCCTGCCGGTCTACATCGCCAACTTCATCCTGATGGAGTACGGGACCGGCGCGATCTTCGGCTGCCCGGCCCATGACCAGCGCGACCTGGATTTCGCGCGCAAGTACGGCCTGCCCGTTGTGCCTGTCGTCTGCCCGCCTGACGCCGATCCGGCGAGTTTCGAGGTCGGCAACACGGCCTTCACCGGCGAAGGGCGGCTGATCAATTCGGATTTCCTGGACGGGCTGAGCATCGAGGAAGGCAAGGACGCCGTCGCGGGCCGGATGGAACAGGCCGGCCGCGGGGAGCGCACGGTCAACTTCCGCCTGCGCGACTGGGGCCTCAGCCGCCAGCGCTACTGGGGCTGCCCGATTCCGGTGATCCACTGCCCGTCCTGCGGCGTCGTGCCGGCGCCGGCGGAGCAGCTTCCCATCGAGCTGCCGATGGACGTGACCTTCGACAAGCCGGGCAACGCGCTTGACCGGCACCCCACCTGGAAGCACGTCGCCTGCCCCGACTGCGGCGCGGACGCCGAACGCGAAACCGACACGATGGACACCTTTGTCGATTCGTCGTGGTACTTCGCGCGCTTCGCCAGCGCCGACGCCGGGACCGAGCCCGTGCGTCGCGCCGACGCCGACTACTGGCTGCCGGTCGATCAGTATATCGGCGGCATCGAGCACGCGATCCTGCACCTGCTCTATTCGCGCTTCTTCATGCGCGGCATGACCGCGACCGGCCATACCGACCTTTCGGAGCCCTTTGCGGGGCTGTTCACGCAGGGCATGGTCGTGCACCGGACCTACCGCGCGGCGGACGGGCGCTGGCTCTATCCCTCCGAGGTGGAGAAGGGCGCCGACGGCGCCTGGCGGCATGTGGAGACCGGCGAGCCGGTGACCGAGGGCGCGCTCGAGAAGATGAGCAAGTCGCGCAACAACACCGTCGACCCGGGCGCGATCATCGACCGCTTCGGTGCCGATACCGCACGCTGGTTCATGCTCTCCGACAGCCCGCCCGACCGCGATCTGGAATGGTCGGACGAGGGCGCCAACGGCGCCTGGCGCTTCCTGCAGCGGGTCTGGCGGCTGGTCCGCACCGCTGCGGCCGGCGACGCCGGGGCGCCGGACCCCGGTCACGACCTGGTCCGCGCCGCGCACCGCGCCATCGAAGGCTTCACCGGCGATCTGGAGAAGTTCCACTTCAACCGCGGCGTCGCCCGCGTCCACGAACTGGCCAACGAGATCGAGAAGACCGGCGGCGACAGTCCGGCCGACCGGGCCGCGCGGCGCTTCGCCGTGGAAACCATCGTGCGGCTGATGGCGCCCATGACCCCGCATCTGGCCGAAGAGTGCTGGTCGGCGCTGGGTCATGCGGGCATGATCGTCGACGCGCCCTGGCCCGAGGCGGATCCGGCCCTGGTGCGCCAGGAGACCGTCGCCATCGCCGTTCAGGTGAAGGGCAAGAAGCGCGCGGTGATCAACATGGCCCGCGACGCCGACCCGGCCGAGGTGGAGGCCGCGGCGCTGGCCGAGCCGAACGTGCAGCGCGCCATGGAGGGCAGGACCGTGCGCAAGGTGGTGGTGGTGCCGAACAGGATCGTCAATGTCGTCGTCTGAGCGCCGCATCGCGCGGCGCGCCGCGCTCGGCCTCCTGGCGCTGGGCGCGCTGGCGCTGGCGGGCTGCGGATTCCAGCCGGTCTATGCGCCCGGCGGCGCGGGCGATGTGCGCGGCCCGCTCTCCCGCCTCGAAGTGCAGGAGCAGAAGGGCAACGCCGCCTTCGCCACCCGCAACGCCCTGCTCGACGCCCTCGGCGCGCCGGACAAGCCCGCCGACCCGGAACATTTTCTCCGTCTCGAGGTGCTGGAGGATCGCGAAAGCGCCGGCATCCAGGCCGACGAGACCGTCTCGCGCATCAATGTCAGCCTGACCGGTCACTGGTGGCTGCTGGCCGCCGACCGGGAGAGCGTGCTGGACAGCGGCTCCGAGCGCCGCACGGTGTCCTACAACGTCGTCGATGACGAATACGCCACCCTGATCGCGGGCCGCGAGGCCTCGGAACAGGCCGGCCGGCTGGTCGGCGAGGCCATCCGCACGCGGCTGCTCTTCCACTTCACCCGCAACTGAGAGCGGCGCCCGGTGGAGGTCAAGCCCTGGGAGGTCGACCGCTATCTGAGCGGGTCCGACTGGCCGCACCGGATCTTCGTGATCTATGGCCCCGATACCGGACTGGTGCGGGAACGCGCGGAGCGGATCGCCAAGCGGCTGCTGGGCGACAACCCCGACCCCTTCCAGATCGTGCGGCTGGACGCCGACATGCTGTCCGACGATCCATCGCGGCTGTCCGACGAGACGAACCAGATCGGCATGTTCGGCGGAGAGCGGGTGATCCGAGTCGCTGACGCCGGTCAGGCGGCCGTGGGCGCGGCGGCGGCGGACCTGTTCGAAACCCCGTCCGACGCGGCCGCGGTGATCTTCGAGGCCGGCGACATCAAGCCTTCCAATCGCCTGCGCAAGCTGGCGAAGGACAGCAAGGCCGCGGTCGCCCTGCCCTGCTATCCGGACGGCGCGCAGGATCTGGACCGGCTGATCGGCGAGGCGCTTTCGGGCCTGCGCGTCGATCCGGCGGCGCGGGCCATGATCGCGCGGCGGCTCGGCCCCGACCGCCAGGCCAATCGTGGGATGCTGGAGACGCTGGTCACCTACAAGCTGGGCGACGACAGCCCCGTCACCGAGCCGGACGTCGCCGCCGTGCTGGGCGACCAGTCGGCGGTCGGTTTCGACGCCATCGCCTTCGCCGCCTTCGAAGGCCGCACGGCGGATGCGCTGGCCCTGCTGGACAAGAGCCTGGCCGAGAAGACGCCGGCGATGCTGGTGACGCTCTCGCTGGCGCGGCATATTGAGAAGTTCGACGAGGCCGACGCCCAGATGGAGCAGGGCAAGTCCACCGACCAGGCGGTGGGCGCGCTCCGCCTCGGGCCGAAGGACCGCCAGGCCGCCTTCCGCCGTCAGCTCGGCCTCTGGCCGTCGCGCAAACGCGCCCTCGCCCGCCGTCTCTGCATCGAGGCCGATATCGACATGCGCGGCGGCGATGCCGACGACCGCATCGTCTGCCGCAACCTGCTGCTGCGCCTCGGCACGGCCGCGCTGCACCGTCCCGCTTCGCGGTAGGTCCGCCGGAACGGTCCGGTCGATCTTGACAAATGCGCTTTCCCCGCCCTACCGGAAGGCCGGAAGGGCCGGCGGATCAGGCTCGTTCAGACGGTGTGACCCTGAATGGGCCCGAGGCCGGCAGGATCCTGGGATCAATGGCGCGTCAGGCGCCGGCAGATCTCGTCGAGCTGCTCCAGGGACCGGTAGGAAATCCGCACTTCCCCGCCCTTCTGGCCCTTGTGGCGCACATCCACCGCCAGGCCAAGGGCCTCGCGCAGGCTCTGCTCCAGAGCCGCCGTGTCGGCGTCCTTCTGCACGCGCGGCGGCGCATCCTCCGCCGCTTTCGTGACCTTGCGGCGGATGGCCTCCGCCTCGCGGACATTGAGGCCGCGTTCGACGATCTCCTGCGCCAGACCTACCGGGTCTTCGGCGGTCAGTACGGCCCGCGCCGCACCGGCAGTCAGCTTGCCCTCGCGCAAGTATGCCTTGATCTGATCCGGCAGGCCCAGCAGCCGGATGGCATTGGCGACATGGCTGCGGCTCTTGCCCACGGCCTCGGCGATCTCGGTCTGGCCGTGGCCGAACTCCTGCATCAGGCGGCGGTAGCCCTCGGCCTCCTCCAGCGGATTGAGATCCTGACGCTGGATGTTCTCGACCAGGGCGATGCGCAGCGCGTCCTCGTCGGACAGGTCGCGGACCACCACCGGGATCTCGTGCAGCTGCGCCGCCTGGGCGGCCCGCCAGCGCCGTTCGCCGGCGACGATTTCGAACAGCTCCGGCTCGTCATGGTCGCGGCGCACCAGGATCGGCTGCAGGATGCCCTGGCGGCGGATCGATTCCACCAGCGAGCGCATCTCCTTGTCGTCGAAGCTCTGACGCGGCTGATAGCGCCCCGGCCGCAGACGCTCGACGGGCATGGTGCGGATGTTGCGGGCGCGCTGCAGGGTCTCGTCATCGGCCTGCGAGGCCTCGCCCAGCAAGGCGGACAGGCCGCGCCCGAGGCCTCTGTTGCCGGGCCGGCGCGGCGGCTCGTTCTGGTCCGACATGCGCGCCTCAGGCCGCGGCGGTGCGGGCGCGTTCGCGCCGGATGAGCTCGCCGGCGAGGCGGATATAGGCCTGGCTGCCGGCGCAGCGGTAATCGTAGAGCAGGGCCGGGCGGCCATAGGACGGCGCCTCCGAGATGCGGACATTGCGCGGAATCACCGCATCGTAGACCTTCGCCCCCATGTGGCGGCGGACATCCTCGGCGACCTGCTCGGAGAGATTGTTGCGGCGGTCGAACATGGTGAGCACGATTCCCTGGATCTCCAGTTCCGGGTTCAGGGTACGCTTCACGCGGTCGATCGTCGACATGAGCTGGCTCAGACCCTCCAGGGCGAAGAACTCGCACTGCAGCGGCACCAGCACCGCCTCGGCCGCGGCCATGGCGTTGACCGTCACCAGATTGAGCGAGGGCGGGCAGTCGATCAGCACATAGTCGTATTTGGCCGGTAGGGCGGCGAGCGCATGCCGCAGGCGGAGCTGCGGCTCCGGCAGTTCGATCAGCTCCAGCTCCGAGCCACTCAGCTCTACCGACGCCGGCATGATGTCCAGGCGCGGTACGTCCGACGGTATGATTGCGTCCCTGGCAGAGGCCGCGTCGACGAGCACGTGATAGCTGCTGGTACGGCGGCGGTCGCGGTCGATGCCGAGCCCGGTCGAGGCGTTGCCCTGGGCGTCGAGATCGACGATCAGCACCGAACGGCCGACCGCCGCGAGGGCGGTGCCGAGATTGATGGCGGTTGTCGTCTTGCCGACCCCGCCCTTCTGGTTCACCACCGCCAGCGTGCGCGGGCGGCGGGAGGCCTGGGCCTTGATGTCATGCTGGATCGTCACGGCGCGTCAGCTCCTCCATGACCAGCACCGTCCCGCGCTTGTCGCTGAGGCTTCGGTGCCTGGAGAGAGTGAATTTCCAATATTTCGTGGCCGCAGTCAACTCACTCTCTACATCTTGGCCCTTGAGGAACAGACAGCGTGTATGTGGCCCGCGCAGATGCGCCGACAGATCGAGCAGTTTCGGCAGCGGCGCCAGCGCGCGGGCCGTGATCGTGTCCGCCGGCGGCAGGTCGAGATCCTCGATCCGCTCGGCGTGGATCGCCGCATCGACGCCCATCGCCCGCGCCGTCTCCCGAAGGAAGGCCGTCTTGCGGCGGTCCGATTCGATCAGCGTCACGCCCTCGAGGCCGCACGCGACCAGCACGAGGCCCGGAAATCCACCCCCGCTGCCCAGGTCGTACCAGCGCCCGCCTGCATCGCCTATCCCGCCGGCGATATCGAGAAGCTGCCACGAGTCCAGGAAGTGGCGCGACCAGAGGGCGTCCAGGGTTTTCGGGGCGACGAGATTGATCGCCCGGTTCCAGCGCCGCAGCTGCGCGGCGTAGATCTCCAGACGCTCGACCGTTTCACGTGAAACACCGGTGCGGGCCGCGAAGCCAACTGCGTCCATCGGCCCCTCAGCCCGCCGCGGCGCGCGCGCCCTTGCGCAGCTGGGCCAGCACCAGCGACAGGGCCGCCGGGGTCACGCCCGGGATCCGGCCCGCCTGACCGATGGTCGAAGGCCGGGCCGCAGACAGCTTTTCCTTCATCTCGTTGGACAGTCCGGCGATGGCGCCATAGTCGAGATCCGCCGGGAGGGCCACGGCCTCGTCCTTGCGGAACGCCCGGATATCCGCCTGCTGCCGGTCGAGATAGCCGGCGTAGACGGCGTCGATCTCGAGCTGCTCGACGATGCCAGGCGCGACTTCGGCCAGCTCCGGCCAGATGCGCGCGAGGTCGGCGAATGCGATCGACGGATAGCGCAACAGGTCCATGGCGCTGCGCCGCTGGCCGTCGGCGTTGACCGAGAGGCCGTGGCGCTGCGCTTCGGGCGGGGTCAGGCTGCGCTCCGCCATCATCGCGCGGGCATTGTCCAGCTCCGCCATCCGCGCACGGAACATGGCTGCGCGTTCGGCGCCGACAACGCCGGCCCCGATGCCGATCTCGGTCAGGCGCTGGTCGGCGTTGTCGGCGCGCAGCGTCAGGCGATATTCGGCGCGCGAGGTGAACATGCGATAGGGCTCGATGGCGCCGCGGGTCACCAGATCGTCGATCATCACCCCGATATAGGCGTCCGCGCGGCCGAGAATCACCGGCGCCTGGCCGGCGGCGTCGCGGGCGGCGTTGAGACCGGCCAGCAGGCCCTGTCCGGCCGCCTCCTCATAGCCGGTCGTACCGTTGATCTGACCGGCGAGATAGAGTCCGACCACGCGTCGGGCCTCGAGGCTCGGATGCAGCTCCCGCGGGTCGACGAAATCATATTCGATGGCGTAGCCGGGACGGACAATGCGCGCCTTCGCCAGTCCCGGTAGGACCGCGATCATGGCGCGCTGCACGTCCTCCGGCAGGGAGGTCGAGATGCCGTTCGGGTAGACCAGATCGCTTTCCAGGCCCTCGGGCTCCAGGAAGATCTGGTGGCGGTCCCGGTCGGCGAAGCGGACCACCTTGTCCTCGATCGAGGGGCAGTAGCGCGGCCCGGTGGACTCGATCCGGCCCGAATACATCGGCGAGCGCGCGAGATTGGCGCGGATGATCGCGTGGGCTTCCGGCGTCGTCTCGGTGATGTGGCAGGGCAGCTGCGGCGTTGCGATCCGCGCGGTCATCCAGGAGAAGGGCACGGGCGGCTCGTCGCCCGGCTGTGCCTCCAGCGCGGCGTAGTCGATGCTGTGCCGGTCGAGCCTGGGCGGCGTGCCCGTCTTCAGCCGGCCGAGACGGAAGCCCAGCCTGTCGAGTGTGGCGGCGAGACCGACGGCCGGCGCCTCCCCCGCCCGCCCGGCGGGCCAGTTCTTCTCGCCCAGATGGATCAGACCGCGCAGGAAGGTGCCCGTGGTGAGTATCACCCGGCCCGCCCGGAGCCGCACGCCGCGGTCGGTGACCACGCCCGCCACGCCCGGCGCGGCCCCGCCCCGGTCCTCCAGGATCAGGTCCTCTGCCCCGGCTTCGTGGATAGCGAGATTCGCCTGTTCGGCCAGGGCGCGCTGCATCGCCGCCTTGTAGAGGGCGCGGTCGCTCTGGGCCCGCGGACCGCGCACCGCCGGACCCTTCGAACGGTTGAGCAGACGGAACTGGATGCCGGCCGCATCCGCGACCCGCCCCATCAGGCCGTCCAGGGCGTCGATCTCCCTGACCAGATGGCCCTTGCCGACGCCGCCGATCGCCGGGTTGCAGGACATCTCGCCGATGGTGTCGGCGCGGTGGGTCAGCAGCAGGGTCGCCGCGCCCGTGCGCGCCGCCGCCGCCGCGGCCTCGCAGCCGGCATGGCCGCCGCCGATGACGATGACGTCCCAGGTGATGTCCGCGATGTCGCTGGCCGTGCCCATGGGCCGCTAGATACGCGCATCGGGCCGCGCCCTCAAGCGGTCGCATGGCGGACGGCTCGTTTCACGTGAAACGGCAGACCCACCGGCCGGTGCAGAAGGCGCGCGGGCCGGCCCAGCCATCCCCCGCGCGCCAACCGGCATCACTTCCCGATACAGAAATCCCGGAAGATGACGTCGAGCAGGTCCTCGACGTCGACGGCGCCGGTGATGCGGCCCAGCGCCCGCATGGCGAGGCGGAGGTCCTCGGCGATCAGTTCCGGCGGCCGTTCGGGGCCGCCTTCGGCCGCCCGCTCCAGCGCCGAACGGCAGTCCGCCAGCCCCGCCCGGTGCCGCGCCCGGGTCGGCATCGCCCCGCCGCCGGACGCCATCAGCTCCGCCGCCAGCGCCGTCAGCCGTTCCAGCAGTTCGGGCAGGCCCTCGCCGGTCGCCGCGGACAGCCGGAGCCGCCCGCCGGCCGCCGCGCCGGGGCCCAGCCGGTCGGCCTTGCTCACCGCCTCGATCAGCGCCGCCGTGGTTTCATGCGACGGCATGGAGAATCCCGCCGCCCCGTCCGCCGGGTGCAGCGCCAGCACCACGTCGGCGGCGGCCATGCGTTGGGCGGCGCGGCGCACGCCCTCCCTTTCGATGGCGTCCTCCGTCTCCCGAAGCCCCGCCGTGTCGATCAGGGTCACCGGCCAGCCGCCCAGATCGAGATGGACTTCCAGCACGTCGCGGGTCGTCCCCGGCGTCTCCGAGACAATGGCGACATCGCGTTCGGCCAGGGTGTTCAGCAGGGTCGACTTGCCGGCATTGGGCGGGCCGACGATGGCGACCTGCAGCCCGCGGCGCAGCCGCTCGCCGCGCCGCGCATCGGCCAGATGCGCCGCGATCTCGCCCGCGAGAGCGGCCACGTCGTCCAGCACGCCGGCCATGACGCCGCCGGGCAGTTCCTCGTCGGGGAAGTCCAGCCAGGCCTCCAGATGGGCGAGATGGCGGATCAGCCGCCCGCGCCAGCCGTCATAGAGGCCGGAAAGCGCCCCGCCCGCCTGGTCCAGCGCGGCGCGTCGCTGCGCCGTGGTCTCGGCGGCGATCAGATCGGCGACGCCCTCCGCCTCGGTGAGATCCATGCGGCCGTTGACGAAGGCGCGGCGGGTGAATTCGCCGGGCTCGGCCATGCGCAGCCCTTCGAAACCGCCCAGCGCACCTAGCAGATCCTCGACAATGGCGCGGCCGCCATGGACGTGCAGCTCCAGCACGTCCTCCCCGGTGAAGCTGCCCGGTCCGGGAAAACGCAGCACCAGCCCGCGGTCGATCGCCGCGCCTTGCCCATCCCGGAGGGTGCGGAGCGCGGCCCGCCGCGGTTCCGGCATATCCCCGGCCAGCCCCCGGCAGACCGTGTCGCAGGCCGCGCCGGACAGGCGGATCACCGCGACTCCGGCGGGACCGGGCGCGCTGGACAGAGCGTAGATCGTGTCGGCGCCGGACAGCCCGGTCAGTCCTTCTTGCCGTTGCCCGACATGGCCGCCCACATCGCCTTCTGCATCTGCTCCACGCCCTGCATGCCCATGGGCAGCCACTTGGCGAACAGCGCCTCGGGCTCCAGGTCCTGGATGTTCTGGCGCAGCCGCTCCTCGAGGTCGGCCATCAGGCGCTGCTGCATGGGCTGGACGTCCGGCAGACCGAAGAAGATCCGCGCTTCCTCGGGCGTGCAGTCGATGTCGATGGTGATTTTCATGTGCTGGCACCTATTCTCTGGGGGAACGCCCCGAAGCAAGACGCATCATAGAACGTGGGAGCCGCCGCCGTCATGACGCTCGATCTGAAGCGCAACAATCTCGACCAGAGCACCAGTCCATACCTGCTGCAGCACAGGGACAATCCGGTCCACTGGCAGATGTGGTCGGCCGAAGTCCTGGAGGCTGCGGCCGCGGAAGACAAGCCGATCCTGCTCTCGGTCGGCTACGCCGCCTGCCACTGGTGCCACGTGATGGCCCATGAAAGCTTCGAATCGGAGGCGATCGCCGGGCTGATGAACGAGCTGTTCGTCAACATCAAGGTCGACCGCGAGGAACGCCCCGACATCGACACCATCTACATGACCGCCCTGCACATGCTGGGCGAGCAGGGCGGCTGGCCGCTGACCATGTTCCTCACGCCCGACGGCAAGCCCTTCTGGGGCGGCACCTATTTCCCGCCGGAAAGCCGCTGGGGCCGGCCGGGCTTCCCCGACGTGCTGCAGCGCATCCGCGAGGTCTACGACGAGGACAAGGACACGATCGCGAAGAACACCGAGGCCCTGACCACGGGCCTGCGCGAGAACGCGATGCTGGAGATCCGTCCCGACCGGCCGCAGATCGCGCCGAACGTGCTCGACCAGGTGGGCCAGCGCCTGCTGCAGGAGGTCGATTCCCAGCATGGCGGCATCGGCGGCGCGCCCAAGTTCCCGCAGGTGCCGGCCTTCGAGCTGCTCTGGCGCATGCATCTGCGCACCGGCGACATCAACGCCCGCCACGCCGTGCTCAACACCCTCGCGCGGATGGCTCAGGGCGGCATCTACGATCATCTGGGCGGCGGCTTCGCCCGCTATTCCGTCGACGCCGAGTGGCTGGTGCCGCATTTCGAGAAGATGCTCTACGACAATTCGGCGCTGATCACCCTGATGAGCCAGGTCTGGCGCAAGGAGGGTCTGCCGCTGCTGGAACAGCGGGTGCGCGAGACCGCGGAATGGGTGCTGCGCGAGATGATTGCCGCCAATGGCGCCTTCGCCGCCTCGCTGGACGCGGATTCGGAGGGCGTCGAGGGCAAGTTCTATGTCTGGGACGAGTCCGAGATCGACGCCGTCCTCGGCCCGGAAGCCGCGCTGTTCAAGGACTTCTACGACATCACGCCGGACGGCAATTTCGAGGGGAAGAACATCCCCAACCGGCGTCTGAAACCCGATCTGCTGGACGCGGAAACCGAGGCGCGGCTGGCCGCGGCGCGCACGAAACTGCTGGCGAAGCGGGCCGAGCGGGTCCGCCCCGCCTGGGACGACAAGGTGCTGGCGGACTGGAACGGCATGATGATCGCCGCCCTGGTCGAGGCCGGGCTGACCTTCGGCGAGCGAGCCTGGATCGAGGCCGCCCAGCGCGCCTTCGCCGCCGTGGTCAAGGACATGCAGGCCGAAAGCGGGCGGCTGTTCCACGCCTGGCGGGAAGGCCGCGCGCGCCATACCGGCATGCGCGACGACCACGCCTGCATGGCCCACGCGGCGCTGGCCCTGCACGAGGCGACCGGCGCCAGCCACTACATCGAGCACGCCACCCGCTGGGTGCAGGTGCTGGACGAACACTTCCTGGACGAGCGGTCCGGGGCTTACTACTTCACCGCCGACGACGCCGAGGCCCTGATCGTGCGCACTCTCGATCTCGGCGACAACGCCGCGCCCAACGGCAATGGCGTGATGATCGGCGTGCTCAGCCGGCTGTGGCGGCTGACCGGCGACGCGGCCTGGCGGGAGCGGCTGGACACGCTGGCCGGGGCTTTCGCCACCCAGATGACGAAGAACTTCTTCCCCGTCACCACGGCGATGAACGCCATGGCCTTCGACATGGCCGCCCTCGACATCGTGATCGCCGGCGGGCGCGACGATCCGGCCACCGACGCGCTGGTGGCCGCCGCCGGTCGCCATGCCGGACCGGACCGGCTGTTGCAGATCGTCGACCCCGGCGCCGGCGCCCTGCCCGACAACCACCCGGCCCACGGCAAGGGCCCGGTCGACGGCAAACCGGCGGCCTATGTCTGCCGCGGGATGGTCTGCGGCCTGCCGATCACCGACCCGGAGGCCCTGGCGCGGGAGCTGCGTGGCGGCTGACGCACCCACATGGCATCTCCGATCCCCCACCCCGCCCCTCCCCCTTGGCCAAGGGGGAGGGTGGGCCGCGCCAGCGGGCCGGGAGGGGGTCGCCCTCCCCATCGGTGTCATCCCGGCCAACCCGAGCAGCGCAAGGCCCGAGCCGGGACCGCCGCTTTCACCGCAACAACCGGGATGACGGCAACCCGCGCCCGCCCTATCTTCGTTGCATGCCCGTGACCCTGCATGACAGTCCCCTGGGGACCATCCGGATCGAGAGCGATGGCGCGGCCATCACCGCGCTGCGCTGGTCGAAGAGCGGCTGGCCGGATGCGCCGGAAGACTGCGGCCTGCACGACCGCGCCGCGGATCAGCTCGCGGCCTATTTCGCCGGCGAACTGGATGAATTCGACCTCCCCCTCCGCCCCGCCGGCTCGAACTTCCAGCGCTCGGTCTGGGCCGCCATGCAGGCGATCCCGAAGGGCGCGACCCGTACCTATGGCGACGTCGCCGGCGAGATCGGCGCCCCGGCCCGGGCGGTCGGCACGGCCTGCGGCCAGAACCCGATCCCCGTGATCATCCCCTGCCACCGCATCGTCGCGGCCAATGGCAGCCTGGGCGGCTTCTCGGCCGCCGGCGGGGTCGAGGACAAGGTCTGGCTGCTGCGCCACGAGGGCGTGCTGCTCTGACGCCCCTCCGGGCGGTCCGCCGCCCTTGCCGGGATAGTCTCCCCTCCCTACCATCCCTGCCGGGTTTCAAAGACACGCGTTTCACGTGAAACGGCGCGCGGCACAAGGGAGGACAACATGGGCGAGGACATCCGCATCAAGGCGAAGGACGGCGGCAGCTTCGGCGGCTATCTGGTGAAGCCGGCCTCGGGCAGCGGCCCGGGCGTCGTCGTCATCCAGGAGATCTTCGGCGTCAACCAGGTCATGCGCGGCATCACCGACTGGCTCGCCTCGGAAGGCTTCGTGGCGCTCAGCCCCGACCTGTTCTGGCGCATCGAGCCGGGCATCCAGATCACCGACAAGACCGAGCAGGAATGGGCCAAGGCCTTCGAACTGTTCCAGAAATTCGACGCCGACAAGGGCATGGAGGACGTCCAGGCCACCATCGACCACCTGCGCGGCGTCGACGGCTGCACCGGCAAGGTCGGCACGGTCGGCTTCTGCCTGGGCGGGCTGCTGACCTATCTGTCCATGACCCGCACCGACGCGGACGCCGGCTCCGGCTATTACGGCGTGAACATCGACAAGATGCTGGGCGAGGCGAAGAACATCACCCGGCCGCTGATCCTGCACGTCGCCACCGAGGACGGCTTCGTCGACAAGGAGGCGCAGGCGAAGATGCACGAGGGCCTCGACAGCCACGAGCACGTCACCCTCTACGACTACGAGGGCAACGACCACGCCTTCGCCCGCGTCGGCGGCGAGCATTACGACGAGAAGGCGGCGCAGCTCGCCAACCAGCGCACGCTGGAGCTGTTCCGCTCGGCGCTGGCGTAGTCCGACGTCATGGCCCGGCTTGTCCGGGCCATCCATTCCACACCTCCCCCCATGGACCCGCCCGGACGAGCCGGGCGGTGACGGGTTGCAGGAGAGATCCACATGGTCAAGGCGATACGCGTGCACGAGCCGGGCAGCCCGGAGAAGATGCTGTTCGAGGATGTCGAGCTGGCCGATCCCGGTCCCGGCGAGGCGCGGGTGCGCCACACGGCCATCGGGCTGAACTACATCGACGTCTACCACCGCACGGGCCTCTACCCGCAGTCGGCGCCCTATGGCGTCGGCATGGAGGGCGCGGCGGTGGTCGAGGCCCTGGGCGATGGCGTGAACCATATCGCCGTCGGCGACCGCGTGGCCTATGCCGCCCCGCCGCCGGGTTCCTACTCGGAGGCGCGGGTGATGGACGCCTCCAAGCTGGTGAAGGTGCCCGACGGCATCGACGACGAAACCGCGGCCGCGATGATGCTGAAGGGCATGACCGTCGAGTACCTGGTCCACCGCACCTACGAGTGCAAGGCGGGCGAGACGGTGCTGTTCCACGCCGCGGCCGGCGGCGTCGGCCAGATCGCCGGGCAGTGGCTGAAGGCGCTGGGCGTGCGCGCCATCGGCACCGCCGGCGGGCCCGAGAAAGTGAAGCTCGCCCTCGAACACGGCTATGACGAGGTGATCGACTACAACGCCGAGGACTTCCGCGAGAAGCTGATGGAGCTGACCGGCGGCAAGGGCGTGCCGGTGGTCTACGACTCGGTCGGCGCCGCGACCTGCGAGGGCTCGCTCAACTGCCTGCAGCCGCGCGGCCTCTACGTCACCTTCGGCAACGCCTCGGGCCCGATCGAGAACTTCGCCCCGGCCACGCTGGCGGCGAAGGGCTCGCTCTACATGACCCGCCCGACGCTGATGACCTACACCGCCACCCGCGCCGACCTGGAGCTTTCCGCCGGCCGGGTGATGGAGATGGTCTCCTCGGGCAAGGTGAAGATCGAGATCAACCAGCGCTACGCGCTCGCCGACGCGCCCCAGGCGCACCGGGATCTCGAGGGCCGCAGGACGACGGGCCAGACGGTGCTGCTGCCGTAGACAGCGGTTCCACATGGCGCGCGGGGGTTGGTTGGGCCGGCCCGCGTGCATTGCCGGTCGGCGCGCCGGGGACCCCCGGGTCGCCGCCCGAGCGCAGGTGGCATGGCCGGCCCGCGCGCCTTCTGAATCATGGAAACGCCGCTTCCCCCGGACCAGCTCAGGCATGGGTCCCGCGCCGGCGCTGACGCGCCGCGCAGGACGCTGAACCTGCCCAATGCCGGAGTCCTCGGGCTTGACCCGAGGACCTGTGTCGTGGCGCGGATGGGTGCACAGGCCCTCGGATCAAGTCCAAGGGCAACAACATATGATGGCTCAATCCAACTTTGGACCGTTCTAGACGTCCAGCCGGTAGGCGTCGCCGTCCTTCCTGAGGTAACCCGCGGTGGCGCCGGCGAAATGGGTGCCGATGATCAGCGTCGGCGTCTCCGCGAACTCGGCGAAGACGCGCTCCCGCGTCGCCTGGGCGGCCTTCTGGTCGTAGTCGGCGGTGCTGCACCAGTCGACCCGCGCCATCTGGCAGGGATGATGGACGAAGTCGCCGGTGATCATCGCCTTCTCCCCTTCCGATTCGATCAGCACCGAGACATGGCCCGGCGTGTGGCCGTGGGTGGGCATCAGCGTCACCTCGGGGCAGATCCGATGGGTCGTGTCGACGAAATCGACCAGACCCGCATCGAAGACCGGCTGCACGGAATCGGCGAAGATCTGCTGGCTCGCCGGATCGTCGTCCTTGGCCCGCCAGTAGTCGAACTCGGGCGTCGCCATCAGATAGCGCGCGCCGGTGAAGGTCGGCACCCACTTGCCGTCGACCAGCCGGGTGTTCCAGCCGACATGATCCACATGCAGGTGCGTGCACATCACCGTGTCGATGGAATCGGCCGGATAGCCCGCCTTCTCCATGTCCTCCAGGAAGGGCAGCGAAAGGTCCGACCAGGCCGGGATTTCGCGCTTCTTGTCGTTGCCGAGGCAGGTGTCGACGACGATGCGGCGGTCCGGCGTCTCGATGACCAGGGCGTGGATCGACATGATCAGCCGCCCCTCCTCGGTCATGAAGTGCGGCTTCATCCACTCGATGGGCTGGCAGGCTTCCTTCGTGGCGTCGGGCAGGATGAAGCGCGTGCCGCCGGGCACCTCCATCTCCACGATCTTGGTGACCTTGACCTTGCCGATCTTCCAGCTCTGCATGACGCGCCCTCCCCTGGCTCCAGATGCGGCCCGCAGCCTAGCGCGCCGGGGGTCCGGGGGGGAAGAGTGGCGGACGCATGCGTCCTGGCCAATCCCGGGTCCTGGACGGACCGCAGATCCGATCCGGGGCCCATGCCTGAGCAGGTCCGCGCAACGCCTTGTAGCCGGAAAGGCTCCGGTGTGGGTCCCGTGTCGCCGCGTACGCGGCGCACAGGACTCGGAACGAGGGCGATTCAGCAGGGGCGCGGGCCGGCTCCCCTCTTGGTGTCATCCCGGTCAAGCCGAGCAATGCGAGGCGCGAACCGGGACCTCAGCAGCATGATTCAGCAGGCCCGCCGGCCGGCCATGCCATCCCCGGCGGGCCGACCTCTAACCGTTGAAATGATCGTAGATCTGTTTCGCCATGGCGCCGGAGATGCCGTCGACGCGCTCCAGGTCGGCAAGGCCGGCGCGGGCCACGCCCTTCGCGGAGCCGAACTTCAGCAGCAGCGCCTTCTTCCGCTTCGGGCCGATGCCCCCGATCTCGTCCAGCGGCGACTGGCCGATCTGCTTCGAGCGCCGCGCCCGGTGCGTGCCGATGGCGAAGCGGTGCGCCTCGTCGCGCAGGCGCTGCAGGTAGTAGAGCACCGGATCGCGTTCGGGCAGGCGGAACGGCGCCTTGCCGGGGACGTGGAACTCCTCGCGGCCGGCATTGCGGTCGACGCCCTTGGCGATCGAGACCACGGCGACGGCGTCCTGCAGTTCCAGCTCCTCCAGCACCGCCTCGGCAACGCCGAGCTGGCCCTTGCCGCCGTCGATGATCAGCAGGTCCGGCCAGTCGCCGTCGCGGCTCGCATGCTCCTTCTTCAGGCGCTGCAGCCGCCGGGTCAGCACCTCCCGCATCATCGCGAAATCGTCGCCGGGCGTCAGCTCCGTCGACTTGATGTTGAACTTGCGATAGGCGGCTTTCCTGAAGCCTTCCGGCCCCGCAACGATCATGCCGCCGACTGCGTTGGTGCCCATGATGTGGCTGTTGTCATAGACCTCGATGCGCGCCGGCGGCGCATCCAGCCCGAAGGCCTCGGCGACGCCTTTCAGCAGTTTCGTCTGCGCCTGGGTCTCCGCCTGCTTGCGGCCCAGCGCCTCCTCGGCATTGCGGACGGCCTGGTCGACCAGCTCCTTCTTGCCGCCGCGCTTCGGCGTCAGCAGCTGCACCCTGCGCCCCGCGCGGACGCCCAGCGCCTCGGCGATGAGCTCCTGGTTCTCCACCTCGTGGCTCAGCAGCACCTGCCGCGGCGCGGGCCGGGAATCGTAGAACTGCCCGACAAAGGCGGCGAGCACGTCGGCGGTGTCGTCATCCTTGGCATGGCTGGGGTAGTAGGCGCGGTTGCCGTAGTTCTGCCCGGCCCGATAGAAGAACACCTGCACGCAGGTCTGGCCGCCCGCCGCCGCCGCCGCCATGACGTCGGCCTCCTCCAGCCCCTCCACGTTGACGCCCTGTTTCTGCTGGATCTGCGCCAGCGCCCAGAGCCGGTTGCGGTACATGGCGGCGTCCTCGAACTCCAGCGCATCCGCCGACTGCTGCATCTTGCGGCCCAGCTCGTCGCGCACCGCCTGGCTGCGGCCCGACAGGAAGTCGCGCGCCTCGCCCACCAGCTCGGCATAGTCCTCCTGGCTGACATAGCCGACGCAGGGCGCCAGGCAGCGCTTGATCTGGTACTGCAGACAGGGCCGGGTGCGGGTGGCGAAATCCCCGTCGGAACAGGACCTTAACGGAAAGGCGCGCTGCAGCGCCGTCAGCGTGTGATTGACCGCCGTGGCGCTGGCGAAGGGGCCGTAATAGTCCCGGTCCTTCTCCCGCGCGCCCCGGTGCTTAACCAGCATCGGATAGTCGTGGTCCAGATTGACCTCGATATAGGGGAAGGACTTGTCGTCGCGCAGGATGATGTTGAAGCGCGGCTTCAGCCGCTTGATGAGGTTGGCTTCGAGCAGCAGCGCATCGACTTCCGTGTGGGTGGTGATGATCTCCAGCTCGGCGGTCATCTGCACCATCCGGGCGATGCGGATGGAGAGGCCCCGCGCCCGCGTGTAGCTGGTCACCCGCGCCTTCAGGTTGCGCGCCTTGCCGACATAGAGCACGTCGCCCTTGTCATTGAGCATGCGGTAGACGCCGGGACTCTCGGGCAGGGACTTCAGCCGCCCCTGCAGCACGGCGAAACCGTCCTGCTGCTCGACGTCCTCCGCTGAATCGCTGCGCTCTGCCATCACGCTGCGCCTGCGGAAATGTTCTGAAACACGGGGTCATGCCCGCCCCCGTGCGGGCATCCGGTCGATTCATGGACTCGCGGCGCAGCCGCACCAGACCCCCGCACGAGGCGGGGGTGACGCGCGGCGGGAAGGGTACGGGCCTCAAAATCACTCATGGCCACAAGGATAGGCATCGGGGCATCATGTTGAAAGCAAGTGCACGGTTTCAGGGGAGGAACGCCATGCGCCTGACGGTCGCCGAGACCATTGCCGTCCGTTCGATCAGCCAGCCGGACAAGACCGCCATCGAGGTCCTGCAGGGCGGACCGACCTATACCTATGGCCAGATCCTGCCGCGCATCGTCGCCCTGGCCGAGGCCATCCGCGACGCCGAGCCCGGCCCGCAGGGCACGATGGTGGCCCTCTATCTGCCCAACGCCGCCGACCATGTGCTGGGCTATCTCGCCTGCATGTGGCTGGGTTACGCCGCGGTGCCGGTCAATTCGCGCCTGGCCGAGCCGGAAGTCGATTTCCAGATCACCGATTCGGGCGCCCGGACCATCCTCGCCGCCGGCGAATGGCTGGAGGCGGCGAAGAAGGCGGGCGCGCGGACCGGCGCGAAGGTGATCGACGCCGACACGATAGAGACGCCGGCCAGCGTCGACCGGCCGGTGCTGGGCGAGCACGAATTCGGGCCGAAGGACTGCGTCGTCGGCTACACCTCCGGCACCACCGGCTTCCCGAAGGGCGCGCTCTATTCGAACGACCACTATCTGACGGCGCAGATGCGCTGGGGCTGGGAATACGGGCTGACCGCCGACCAGGTCATGCTGGTGCCGGGGCCGATCTTCCACCTGTCCTATGCCGGCCTCGCCATGGGGGCGCTGATGATCGGCGCGCGGGTTCGCATCATGCAGCACTTCGACCCGGCGCTGGCGCTGGACGAGCTGACCGAGACCTGCACCTTCGCCTTCCTGGTGCCGTCCATGACCACCATGATCGCCGAGGAATGGAAGGCCCGCGGCAAGCCGGAGGTCGGCGCCTTCCGCTTCATGATCTCGTCGGGCGCCCCGGGCCCGCTGTCGATGACCACCCAGGCGATGGAGATGTTCGCCAAGGCCCGCATCGCCGAGGCCTATGGCTGGACCGAGGGCGGCTGGTGCACCTTCGAGGTCAAGGACAAGGAGACCCTGCTGGCCCATTCGGTCGGCTGGCCCACCGCCGGCAACGAAGTCCAGGTCTTCCGCGAAGACGGCACGCCCGCCCCCGTCGGCGAGCCCGGCGAGGTCGGCGTGAAGTCGGTGACCCACTTCTCCGGCTATCTCGGCCGCCCCGAGGAAACCGCCGAGGCCTGGAAGAACGGCTATGTCATGTCCGGCGATATCGGCATCTGGCAGCCGGACGGCCGGCTCTGCATCGTCGACCGCAAGAAGGACATGATCATCTCCGGCGGCGAGAACATCTACACCGCCGAGGTCGAGCGCATCCTGGTGGAACATCCCGACATCCTCGAGGCGGCCGTGGTCGGCCTACCCGACGAGCGCTGGGGCGAGATAGTCACGGCGATGGTGGTGCCGCGCGGCGCGGCGACGCTGACGGCCGAGGACGTCATCGCCCACTGCCGCGCCAATCTGGCCCACTACAAGGCGCCGCGTCGGGTGGAGATCGCCGCCGAGCTGCCCCGCAACCCCATGGGCAAGGTGCAGAAGTTCCGCATCATCGAGAGCCTCGCCGGGTGACCGGGCCGCGGACGCGGAGGCCGACGCCTTGAAGCGCGGGGCCGCAGACATACATCCACCGCTCGACCCGGCCGCGCCCCTGCGCTATGCGGAGACCCCATGAACGACGGCAATTCCAATCTCTGGCACGGCACCACGATCCTTTCGGTCCGCAAGGGCGGCAAGGTGGTGGTGGCCGGCGACGGTCAGGTCACGCTCGGCGACACCGTGATCAAGTCCAATGCGCGCAAGGTGCGCCGCCTGGGCAAGGGCGACATCGTCGGCGGCTTCGCGGGCGCCACCGCCGACGCCTTCACCCTGTTCGAGCGGCTGGAATCGCGCCTGGAGCAGCACCCCGGCCAGCTGCTGCGCGCCGCGGTGGAGCTGGCCAAGGACTGGCGCACCGACCGCTATCTGCGCCGGCTTGAGGCGATGATGGCCGTGGTCAACGCCGATGTCTCGCTGGTGCTGACCGGCACCGGCGACGTCCTCGAGCCCGAGGACGGCCTGATCGGCATCGGCTCGGGCGGCAACTACGCGCTGGCGGCGGCGCGGGCGCTGATCGACCGCGACGACATGGACGCCGAGGCGATCGCCCGCCGGGCCATGAAGGTCGCCGCCGACATCTGCGTCTACACCAACGAGAGCGTCGTCGTGGAGACGGTGGAGGGCTGAACCGCCCCGGCGCTCCTGACCCAAACGAGAGTACAGGACGACATGGCCAACTTTTCCCCGCGCGAGATCGTGCACGAGCTGGACCGCTTCATCATCGGCCAGAACGAGGCCAAGCGGGCCGTCGCGGTGGCGCTGCGCAACCGCTGGCGGCGCCAGCAGCTGCCCGAGGATCTGCGCGAGGAGGTCCTGCCCAAGAACATCCTGATGATCGGCCCCACCGGCGTCGGCAAGACCGAGATCTCGCGCCGTCTGGCGAAACTGGCCGAGGCCCCCTTCATCAAGGTCGAGGCCACCAAGTTCACCGAGGTCGGCTATGTCGGCCGCGACGTGGAGCAGATGATCCGCGATCTGGTCGAGATGGCGCTGGTCATGGTGCGCGAGCGCCGCCGCCGCGAGGTCAAGGCCCGGGCAGAGCTCGCCGCCGAGGAACGGGTGCTCGACGCCCTGGTCGGCGAGAGCGCCAGCCGCGACACGCGCGAGAAGTTCCGCCAGAAACTGCGAAACGGCGAGCTCGACGACAAGGAGATCGAGCTGCAGGTCCAGGAACAGGGCGGCATGAACCTGCCGACCTTCGACATTCCCGGCCAGCCCGGCGCGCAGATGGGCATGCTCAATCTCAACGACATGTTCGGCAAGATGATGGGCGGACGCACCAAGCCGCGGCGCATGACGGTCGACGAATCCCACGAGATCCTGATCGCCGAGGAATCCGACAAGCTGCTCGACGAGGAAACGCTGACGGCCGAGGCCATCTCGTCGGTCGAGAACAACGGCATCGTCTTCCTCGACGAGATCGACAAGATCACCGCCCGCTCCGACCGCCAGGGCGCCGACGTCAGCCGCGAGGGCGTGCAGCGCGACCTGCTGCCGCTGATCGAGGGCACCACCGTCTCCACCAAGCACGGCGCGGTGAAGACCGACCACATCCTGTTCATCGCCTCGGGCGCTTTCCACATCGCCAAGCCGTCGGACCTGCTGCCCGAACTGCAGGGCCGCCTGCCCATCCGCGTCGAGCTCAAGCCGCTGACGAAGAACGACTTCCAGCGCATCCTGACCGAGACGGAAGCGAGCCTGATCCGCCAGTACACGGCGCTGATGGCGACCGAGGAGGTCACGCTGGAGTTCACCGACGACGCCATCGAGACCCTGGCCGACCTGGCCGTGCAGGTTAACGACTCGGTCGAGAACATCGGCGCCCGGCGGCTGCACACCATCATGGAGAAGCTGCTGGAGGAGGTCAGCTTCACCGCCTCCGACCGCGCCGGCGAGACCGTCCACATCGACGCCGCCTATGTGAAGGACAAGGTCAGCGAACTGGCCGAGGACGCCGACCTGTCGAAGTTCATTCTTTAACAGCGCCCCCACATGGCGCGCGGGGGATGGTCTGGCCGGCCCGCGCGCCTGCTGACTGCCATCCCGCCGTCCTCAAGCACGCCATTGTCCGGCCATCCCCCTTCCTGACCCTCCCCCTTCCCCGAAGAGGGAGGGAATTCGCGCTCGAAGGACCGCGGACCCCCACGAGTCCTGCGCGCCGCATCGGCGGCGGCGCGGGACCCATGCCGGAGCATCACCGCCTCGCACCACGCTGCCGGAAAACTTCAGGCGTGGCTCCCGGATCGGACCTGCGGTCCGTCCGGGACGCGGAGCGGGTAATGTTTCCAGGGGTCCCGGATCGCCGGCGCTTCGCGCCTGGTCCGGGATGACACCGGGGGAGAGGCCCTTCCATTGGTGTCATCCCGGCCGGACCCCGGACACTTGATCCGGGGGAGAGCCGGGACCTGCTCGGCCAGTGACCGAACCCGGTCGATTGACCCCCAGTCTCGACGGCCGGTTGAAGTTCTGCTCCAATAGCTCCCGCGAGCGCGAAGCGGAGCGGTTGATGGATTTGTCCGGCGTCACATACCTGATCCTGTTCGCCCTGATCGTCGCCATACCCCTGATCGCGATCGCGACCGAAGACACCGACGCGCGCATGAGCCGCGGGGATTTCATCCGCCGCGCCCTCCCGGCGTGGTTCGCCGCCATCCTGGTCGAGCGCGGCGCACGGCATGTCGCGCGCGGCCTGGAGCTCGAGCCGGCTCTCGCCACCATGCTCGTCGGCAGCCTGATCGCCGGCTGTCTGGTTCACTATTTCTACAGGGCGGTCGCGCGGCGCAGCCTCGACGCCACCGGACGCAAGAAGATGGCCGATCTCGTCCTCATTCCCCTGATCGGACTTTTCGTCCTGGTCGGTCTCTGCCTGCTGCCCAGCGACAATCCGCGCGCGGGCGGCCCCTCATCGCCTCTCCCGGCGGGCTGACTTCGCCATTCCCCCGCCCTACCGACTGTCCGAAGCCCTTGGAATACTGGGGCCCTACAGCGCTTCGTCCGCCCTACTCCGGCTATCCCGGAACGGGCGGACGCCGTGCCTAGCCCTGCCGTTTCGCCGTCATCAGCCGTTCGGCGATGGCGTGTTCGCAGCCTTCGGCGCCCTGGCCGTCGCGGCGGCCGAGCGAGACGTCCTCGATCAGGTTGCGGCCGTTGACGAACAGATGGATGACGCAGTCGTCGGTCACGTACTGCCACATGGCGTGCTCGCCCTCCCGCCAGTCCAGGGCGGGCCGGCCGAGCCAGCCGCGCACCTGGCCGGCTTCCGCGCCCAGCAGCGCCGCCGGCGTCACGTCGGGCAGATCGTCACCGCCGGTATCGGGGCTGGCCGTCACCACCGCCGGCAGGGCCGCCTGACGGCGCTTGCGCGCATCCAGCGCGGCGCGCAGATCGTCGGAGCGGGTGATCGGGGCCTTCCTGGCTTCGGGCGCGGCGGGCGCGCTCTCGCGCAGACCCAGTTCCGCGCAGGCCGAAAGCAGGGCCGCGGCGACGGCGGCCGTCAGGACGGATCGAAGCAGGGGCAAGCGGCTATTCCGCCGCCGCCGAGGTCACCAGTTCCGGCTCGATGATCTCGATCTCGCCGTCGATGCGTCCGCCGGGCTCGATCTCCAGCTCGGCATAGGCGATATTGCCCTGGGCGCGGCCGCCCGCGCGGACCGTCAGCCGCCCACGCACCCTCAGCGTGCCCTCGAAACGGCCCATGATCTCGGCGCGCTGCACTTCGGCCTCGCCCTTCAGGACGCCGGTCTCCGAGATCTCGAAACTGCGGCAGTTGGTCAGCGTGGCCTCGGCCGTGCCGTTGATCAGCAACCGTTCGCAGTCGCCGATCTCCCCCTTCACGTGGATTTCCTTGCCGATCACCAGCGTCTTGGCTTCTGCCGCCATGGCGCGTCTCTCCCTATCCTCGGCGTCCCGGCCGCGCCGCCCTGTCGGCGGCGCCTTCGGAATCGTCTGCTGCTGACCCGGCCGGTCGGGCAGGCCGGAAACGTTCCCGACCGGCGGCGCGGGCTCGGCCGTGTCCCTCTTCCTGAACATGATGCGTCACGGTTCCCGTCAATCGCGGCCGCCCCCCGATGGCGCGCGAAGTCTGCCCCGTCTGCCGAGGTCCTTGAAAATATGCACCATCATCGCCGCGCCGACCACCGGAACGATGAGATTCAGGAAGGGCACGGTGAATCCGACCGCGATGGCGATGCCGCCGAGCAACACCGGCGTGCTGTTTCGGCGCCGCACCGCCACCACCTCGTCGTCGTTCAGATGGTGGAAGGCGGCGAGTTCGAAATACTCCCGCCCCAGCAGCCAGCCGTTGACAAGGAAGATGACGATCAGGATGGGCGGGATCAGCAGGCCGATCAGGTAGAACGGCATGATCAGGATGTTGATGGACAGCACCAGCGCGGTGAACTTCGCCGCGCGCCAGATCGACGGCCAGAGCGGCGGCTCCTGCCCGGGCGGGTCGCCGGGGTAGTGCCGGGCCTCCACCGCGGTGACGACGTCGTCCAGGAAGACGCCGCAGATGCCGGTGACGATGGCGGGGAACAGGATCCACATCACCGCCAGCAGGCCGAGCACGGCGGTGCCCTCGATCAGGCTCAGCGCCCAGGAGGAGATGGAGCCGACATAGTAGACCAGGATGTAGTCGATCGCGAACCAGGCCGCGGCGGCGGTGACTGCCACCGCGATCAGGCTCAGCCCCAGCGCCTTCCACAGCACCTTGCGCAGCTTCGGATCGGCGGCGAGTTGCTGGAATCCCCTGGCCGCCCCGTTGACGACGGCGCCGATCAAGCCGCCGCCTCCCGCGGCATGACCGGCGTCGCGCCGGCCAGACCGGTGGCCTGCTCGAACATCGCCGCGCCCGAGAGCAGCGACGCCTCGCCCCGTTGCGGCCCGACCAGCTGCAGCCCGACGGGCAGGCCGCCGGGGGTGAAGCCGCAGGGCACGGAAATGGCCGGGCAGGTGGTCAGCGTCAGGGCGAAGGTCATGATCAGCCAGCTTATGTAGCTATCGAAGGCCACGCCTTCCAGTTCTTCCAGATAGCGCGTATCGGCGTCGAAGGGCGGCGTGTTGACCGTCGGCGTCACGAACAGGTCGATATCGGCGAACTGGGCCTGGAAGCGCTGGAACAGGTCCGCCCGCTGCCGCTCCGCCCGCCCGATCTCGTCGGCGGTGAGCGCCAGGCCCTTCTCGATGTTCCAGACCATCTCCGGCTTCAGCTGGTCGCGGTGAGTCTTCAGCTTGTCGCCGTGGGTGGCGGCGAACTGGGCCGCGCGGATCACCTGGAAGACCGGCTCGGCGCAGGAGAAGTCCACGGCCGATTCCACGATCTCCGTGCCCATGGCCCGGAAATGCGCCAGCGCGGGCTCGACCGCGGCGCGGACGTCCCGGTGGATCGGCGAGATGCCCATGTCCATGGAGAAGGCGATGCGCTTCGGCGGCCGCGCGTTGGCCGTGGCGGCGGCGAAGGATGTCGCCGGCGCGGGGAGGGAGATCGGGTCGACCGCCATGTGTCCGGCCATGGTGTCGAGGAACAGCGCCACGTCGCCCACGGTCCGGCCCATGGGCCCCTCCACCGAGTTCGGCGCGAAGGGCAGCGCCGACGGCCCGTGCGGCACCCGTCCCGGGCTGGGACGCAGGCCGACGACGCCGGTGAAGGCCGCGGGGATGCGCAGGCTGCCGCCCATGTCGCTGCCCTGGGCCAGCCAGACCTGTCCCGTCGCCAGCGCCACCGCGGACCCGCCCGAGGAGCCGCCCGGCGTCATCGCCGTGTTCCAGGGATTGCGGGTGACGCCGAAGACCTCGTTGAAGGTCTGGGCCCCGGCGCCGAATTCGGGCGTGTTGGCCTTGGCCACGACCACGCCGCCGCGCGCCTCGATACGCTCGACCATGGCGTCGGAGCGTGCCGGCACGTGATCGGCGAAGATGGGCGAGCCGAAGGTGGTGCGGACGCCGGCCACCTCGGTCAGGTCCTTGATCGCCACCGGCAGGCCCCAGAGATAGCCCGGCGGCGGATCGTCGGGGTGCTTCAGGCGCTTCGCGTGGTCCCGCGCGCGGTCGAGGCAACGGGTCGGCAGCGCGTTGACGGCGCCATCGGCCGCGGCGATCTGTCCGGCGGCCGCGTCGATCAGGTCCAAGGGGGTGACGTCGCCGGCCTTCAGGCGGGCGACGGCTTCGCTGGCAGACAGCCGGATGAGTTCGTTCATGACGGGGCGGATTTTGCGCCACGGCCCCGAGCGTGTAAACCGGGGCCCGGTATCGAGGCGCAGAGGAGATTGAAATGAACGGAACCGATCTGGACGTCGTGGCGCTGGGCAATGCGATCGTGGACGTGCTGTCGGAGTCGGACGACCGGTTCCTGGACCTGCACGGCCTGCCCAAGGGCGGCATGCAGCTGATCGACGAATCCCAGGCGAAGAAGCTCTATGGCGACATGGGCCCCGGCGTCGAGATGTCGGGCGGCTCGGCGGCCAATACCGTCGTCGGCGTCGCCGCCCTGGGCGGCAGGGCCGCCTTCATCGGCCGGGTCCAGGACGACCAGCTGGGCGAGGTCTTCACTCACGACATCCGGGCTTCGGGCGTGGCCTTCGAACCGCCGGCGCCGAAGCCGGGCGCGGCCACAGCGCGCTGCCTGATCCTGGTGACACCGGACGCCCAGCGCACCATGAACACCTTTCTCGGCGCCAGCGCCGAGCTCGGCCCCGACGACATCGATCCCGCGATGATCGCCCGCGCCCAGGTGACCTATCTGGAGGGCTATCTGTGGGATCCGGAGCCGGCCAAGGCCGCCTTCCGCAAGGCCATGGACGCCGCCAAGGCCGCCGGCCGCAAGGTGGCGCTGACGCTCTCCGACAGCTTCTGCGTCGACCGCCACAGGGCCGAATTCCGGGAGCTGGTGAAGGGCCCGGTCGACATCCTGTTCGCCAACGAAGCGGAGATCATGTCGCTCTACGAGACCGGCAGCTTCGACGAGGCCCTGGCGCAGGTGCAGAAGGAAACCCATCTGGCCGTGCTGACGCGCTCCGAGAAGGGCTGCGTCATCGTCGCGGACGGCGAGCCTCTGACCGTCAGCGCCAGCAAGCCCGACATGCTGGTCGACACCACCGGCGCGGGCGACCTGTTCGCCGCCGGCTTCCTGTTCGGCTACACCGCGGGGCGCGACCTGGCCGACTGCGGCCGGCTCGGCGCCATCGCCGCGGCGGAAGTCATCGGCCACTACGGCGCACGGCCGGAAAAGGATCTGAAGACGCTGATCGGCGGGATCTGAGGCAGGTCAGCGAACAATGTGGCGTCCTGGGGCTTGACCCCAGGACCCAGTCCATCGGTCGGCTGGGCCCCTGGATCGAGTCCAAGGGCGACAAAGTCAGGAACAGAACTTCTCCCTAAACCCGGAAGGGGCTGTTGCGGCGTTCGGCGATGCGGCGGCCGATGCGCGCCGGACTGGGCAGGCGGACCCCGGCGTTCTTCAGCCGCGCCTTGGCCTTCTCGAACTTCATCACGTCGCCGATGCGGCGGTCGAGAAAGGCCCAGGTCCGCTCGTGCCCGGCGGAGCTGTCGTTCAGCCAGTAGAGCAGCGTCGAGCCGTAGACACCGGCCAGCAGGGCGCGCTTGGAATAGAAGTTGAAATCGGTCGAGGTGTCGCCGATCGCGCGCCACATCAGGTCGACGGTCCGGTAGAGCGCGCGCATCGCCCGCGGACCGCGGTGCGGCAGCCCCAGATGGGAGAGGCCGCGGCGCACGGCCTCCCTGTGCGGCGCCGCCCGCTCCAGCCGGAGCCGCACGGCGGCCGTGATCTTGTCGCGGATGCGCATCTGGTCGAGATCGAGTTCCAGGACGTCGCGCACCATCTGCTCGTCGGCGCGCGCCATGAAATGGTCCAGCAGGCCTTCCGACCCTTCGGGAAAGGCGCGGTAGACATCCAGCGGCGTCATCTCCGTGTCGTCTGCGGCGCGGCGCAGGGTCTGCTCGGTCCAGCCGTCGAAGGCGGCGTGCGGCAGGGCGGCCTCCAGCAGCCTGTCGCGCATGGCCTCGATCCCGGCCTGCGGATCCTGTTCCGTGGTCTCGCTCATGTCGTCGCTTCCTCCAGGTGGTGGCGGAATTCGCTCTCGAAGATCAGCCGGCTCAGGTCGTCCATGCGCTGGGGATAGAGAACCCCGTCCAGGTGGTCGCATTCGTGCTGGACGACGCGGGCGTGGAAGCCCTTCGCCTCGCGCTCGATCCTCTGTCCGTCGACGCCGTAGCCCGAATAGCGGATGTATGCTGGCCTGGACACCAGACCGCGCAGGCCGGGCACCGAAAGGCAGCCTTCCCAGCCCGCCTCGGTCTCGTCCGTCAGCACCTCGATCCGGGGATTGACCAGCACGGTGAAGGGCACGGTTTCCGGATCGCCACGGCCCGGCGGCACGTGGAACATGACCACACGCTTCGAGACATGCACCTGCGGCGCGGCCAGCCCGGCGCCGGCGATGTCCTCCAGCGTGGCCATCATGTCGCCCACCAGACGCAGGATCCCCGGCGCCGTGGGGTCCTCCACCGGCTCGGCGACCTGCCGCAACACGGGATGGCCCATCTTCGCGATCTTCAGTATCGCCATGGTTTCCCTTCCGGAATACGCCCTTCATTAGATAACGTCGGGGACCGGGCCCGCGCGTTGGCATCGTGACGCAGGCCGGCGGCGACAGGGAGGCGCGAAACCATGGTCGAAGGACACAATCTCGGCATCGACGGCGACCGGCTGTGGGACAGCCTGATGGAGATGGCGAAGATCGGCGCCACCGAGAAGGGCGGCAACTGCCGCCTGGCGCTGACCGATCTCGACCGGGAGGGGCGCGACCTGTTCGTGCGCTGGTGCGAGGAGGCCGGCTGTTCGATCCGCGTCGACCGCATGGGCAACATCTTCGCCCGCCGTCCCGGCCGGGACGACAGCCTGGCCCCGGTGATGACCGGCAGCCATCTCGACACCCAGCCGACGGGCGGCCGCTTCGACGGGGTCTACGGCGTCCTCGCCGGGCTCGAGGTGGTGCGCACGCTCAACGACCTGGAGATCGAGACCGAGCGCCCGGTGGAGGTCGCGGTCTGGACCAACGAGGAAGGCAGCCGCTTCGCGCCGTCGATGATCGCCTCCGGCGTCTTCGCCGGCGTCTTTGACCTGGACTACGGCCTGGCCTGCGCCGACCAGGACGGGCGGACCATCGGCGAGGAACTGGAGCGCATCGGCTATGCCGGCGAGGAGCCCTGCGGCGGGCGCGAGATCCACGCCTTCTTCGAAACCCATATCGAGCAGGGCCCGATCCTGGAGGCCGAGGACGTCACCATCGGCGTCGTCACCGGCGCACAGGGCCAGAAATGGTACGAGCTGGAGATCAAGGGTCAGGAAAGCCATGCCGGCCCGACGCCCATGCCGGTGCGCCGCGACGCCCTGCTGGGCGCCGCCCGGATCGTCGACCTGGTCAACCGCATCGGCCTGGATCACGCGCCCACCGGCTGCGCCACCGTCGGCATGCTGAACGTCCATCCCAACAGCCGCAACGTCATCCCCGGCCGGGTCTTCATGACCATCGACTTCCGCCATCCGGATCCGGACGAACTGGCGGCCATGGACCGGGAAATGCGGGCCGGCGTGGCGGAAATCGCCGAACGCAGCCGCGTCGAGGCGAAGATCAAGCAGATCATGGACCTGGCGCCCCTGCCCTTCGATCCGGCCTGCGTCGAGGCGGTGAGCAAAGGCGCGGAAGCGCTGGGCTACTCCTTGCGCGCCATCGTCTCGGGCGCCGGCCACGACGCCTGCAACATCAGCCGCGTGGCGCCGACCGCGATGATCTTCATCCCCTGCATCGACGGCATCAGCCACAACGAGATCGAGGACGCGAAGCCGGAATGGATCCACGCCGGCGGCAATGTCCTGCTCCGGGCCATGCTGGACCGCGCGGGGCGGGGTAGGGCGCTTCGGTGTCATGCCCGCCCCCGTGCGGGCATCCGGTCAGGACCATAGACTTGCGGCGAAGCCGCTCCGGACCCCCGCACATAGGCGGGGGTGACATGTCAAGTGAGCGTCGATTGGTGGATTGCCGGAACGATCCACCCGCTCAGAACGGTTTCACGATCGCCATGATGACGACGACGATCAGGGCGACGGTCGGGATCTCGTTCATGATCCGGTAGAAGTTGGCCGAGCGGGTGTTGCGGTCGACCGCGAAATCCTTGCGCCAGGCCGAGAACATGCCGTGCAGACCACTCATCACGATGACCAGCAGCAGCTTCACGTGCAGCCAGCCGTCGGCCATGGTCAGGAACTCGTTGGTGAAGCCGACATAGAGCATCAGCAGGCCGAAGATCCAGGTGGCGATCATCGCCGGGTTCATGATGCCGCGCAGCAGGCGCCGCTCCATCACCTTGAAGGTCTCGGACTTGTCGGAGCCAGGCTCGGCGTCGGCGTGATAGACGTAGAGCCGGGGCAGGTAGAGCATGCCGGCCATCCAGGCGATTACCGCGAGCAGGTGCAGCGCCTTGAACCAGATGTAGTAGTCTTCCATTCATTCGGCCTTCCAGTTGCGGACCAGATCGGAGAGTTCGCCGACATGCTCGGGCGGGGTCTCCGGCACGATACCGTGGCCGAGGTTGAAGATGAACGGCCCTTTTGCAAGCGCCCGGAGAATGTCGCGCGCCGCCGCCCGCATGGGCTCGCCGCCCACAACCACCAGCCGGGGATCCAGATTACCCTGCACGGTCAGGTGCGGCTGCAGCCGTTCCGCCGCCCAGCGGGGATCGGTCGCCCAGTCGACCGAAAGACCGGCAAGTCCCTCGATTTCGGCCGCACGTTCGGCCGCCGCACCGATACCGCGCGGAAAGCCGATCACCGGCACGTCGGGAAAGCTCTCGTGGATGTCGGCGGCGATGCGGCGGAGCGGCGCGAAAACCAGCGGCTCCAGCCAGGCGGCGGGCAGGGCGCCGGCCCAGGTGTCGAAGATCTGCACCACTTCCGCGCCGGCGCGGATCTGCTGCTTCAGATAGGCGCCGGTGGCCTGGGTCAGCACGTCGATCAGCCGCCCGAACCCCTCCCGATCGGCAAAGGCCCAGCCCTTCGTCGCCGCGTAGTCCTTCGACGAGCCGCCCTCGACCATGTAGGTCGCCACCGTCCAGGGCGCACCGGCGAAGCCGATCAGCGCAACGTCGTCGGGTAGTGAATTCGACAACCGCCCCACGGTCTCGTAGACTGGGCCCAGATGATCGTGCAGCCGGCCGGCATTCATCTCCGGGATATCCTCGTTGCGGGTCAGCGGCTCCAGCACCGGTCCCTCACCGGCCCTGAACGCCACCTCCCGGCCCAGCGCCTGGGGCAGCAGCAGGATGTCGGCGAACAGGATCGCCGCGTCCATCCCGAACCGCCGGATCGGCTGCAGCGTCACTTCCTCGGCCAGCTCCGGGTTGTAGCAGAGCTCCAGGAAGTCCCCGGCCTGTTCGCGCGTGGCGCGGTATTCGGGCAGGTAGCGGCCCGCCTGGCGCATGAACCAGAAGGGCGGCCGGTCCACCGGTTCGCCGGCGAGCGCCCGCAGCAAGCGTTTGTCAGTCATGGGGGACGTCGTTGTCCTGTGTTCTATGGATGGAGCGGCACGGTGGGGCTGGCGCCCTCGACGACAATGCCGCCGCGGTCGCCCAACGTCACGCTGCCATAGCGTTCCGCATAGACCGGAGGCAAGGGCCGCGCGCCGGGCACGGCCAGCCAGAGGCGCAGCAGATGGCGCTTGCGCGCCGCTTCCGGCCAGTCTTCGTAGGCCAGGCGGTCGTGCAGGATGGTGTGATTGTGCAGGAACTGCATGTCCCCCGGGCGGAACTCCATCTTCAGGTTCATCTCCGGATCGTTGGCGAGCCGGTCGAATTCGTCCAGGGCCTCGATTTCCAGCGGCCTCAGGCGTCGTGCATGGTCGAACTTCTGCGCCGAGGTGATGTAGCGGCGAGCATAGATCGCAGAGAGATGACCCCGGTAAAAATTGAACACCGGGATCTCGAAATACGGACCCTTGCCCGGCGGGATCTCGCCCCGGCGGTCCGTCGGAAAGCCGTGGAAGAGCTGCGCCAGCAGGTCGGGCCGGCTCTCGTACATGGCCCGGTAGATCGCCATGGAGCTGACGATCGCCGACTCGCCACCGGTCCTGGCTGTCTTGAGACACAACAGCCCGACGACATCGCAGCTGTCGGTATGGAAGGTCTGGCGCTCGGTCGTCTGATAGATGCGCACCCGCGGATCGTCCGTCGACAGGCCCAGGTCGCGCACATGGCCCAGCAGGTGGCCGGCGGCGTTCTGGCTGCGCGGCGCGCCCATCAGCAGCCCCAGCCCGAAATACGCCGCGGCCGTCTTCTCGTGGGCCCATTCCCCGACCGGCATCCCGCGGACCAGCAGGAAGCCCCGGCCCTCCAGCAGCTCCTGCCGCCAGCCGCCGGCCAGCCGCTCCAGCGCCGGATCGGTCATGTCAGAGGCGGTCATCTGCGCCAGCGGCCGCCCGCTTGACAGAAACGCGTCCACCTTCCCTTCCAGGCGGGATAGCGCCTCCGTATCCATATGGCCGATCCAGTCGGTCCGGTCGCGCATCTCGCGTCCCGTCCAGACGCTCGGGCCCGACGGAGGTTTGGGCAGGCTCTCGGTCGATGGCGGTTCGGGCTTGGCCGACATGGCTGGGACTCCTCCCCGGTCCGGTCTCTCTCTTTTCTTATATTATATATAGAATCTTGAAGATGATGTTGTTGTCCATGTGGATATCGGGGAGCGAATCCGTCCCCCGTTCATGCACAGGCGCCGCCGTCGTCGCTCCGGTTCATCCCCGCTCTTCACAGCGGTGGACTGAATCGCAGGCACGGTGACAGCAGCCTCGTCCGCGCCGGCCGTCCCCTGCGGGTCCGGCTCGGCGCCGGTTGTCCTCCCTCCGGGTTGTCGGTGGGCGGCTGCGGCCGGTGGACGGCGCGATGCTGTATGGCACTGGACCTTGGCGGGACAGCCGTGCCAGCATGACGCTGTCATCCGTGATATCCACAGATCGACCCGACTTATCGACTCCGGCCTGCCTGCATGACCCGTTTCCATCTGCACCTCGTCTCCGACGCGACCGGCGAGACCCTCACCACGATCGTCAATGCGGCGGTGGTGCAGTTCGAGAACGCCCAGCCGGTCAAGCATCTCTGGCCGATGATCCGCAACCGGGCGCAGATCGCCAACGTGCTGGCGGGGATCGGGCAGGAACCCGGCCTGGTGCTCTATACCCTGGTCGACGCGGAGGCCCGGGCGGCGCTGGAGGAAGGCTGCCGGCGTCTCGGCGTGCGCCACATCTCGGCCCTCGACACCGTGATGATGGGCCTGCACGAGTTCCTGGGCGAGGCGACGACCGGCCGGCCGGGCAGCCAGCACGAGATGAACCAGGAGTATTTCGACCGCATCGAGGCGATGCACTACACGCTCTCCCACGATGACGGGCAGCAGGCGGCGGATCTGGACCGTGCCGATGTCGTACTCGTCGGCGTCTCACGCTCGTCGAAGACGCCGACGTCGATGTACCTGGCCAATCGCGGCCTGAAGGTCGCCAACGTGCCCTTCGTGCCGGGCGTCGCCCTGCCGCCCGAACTGGAAAACCTGCGCCGGCCCCTGGTGGTCGGGCTGACCACGGCGCCGGAGCGGCTCAGCCAGATCCGCCGCAACCGCCTGCTTTCCCTGAAGGACACGGCCTCCAGCGACTACGCCGATCAGGAGCGGGTCAAGGAGGAACTGTTGGCCGCACGGCGCGTCTTCGCCCGTCATGGCTGGCCGGTCATCGACGTGACGCGCAAGTCGATCGAGGAGACGGCGGCGGCCATATTGACGCTCTACCAGCGCCGCGAAGGCGAACGCGCCTCATGACCCTGCGTCTGGTGCTGGGTTCGGGCAGTGCGACGCGGCGCGCCATGCTGGAACAGGCCGGCCTCGTTTTCGAGGTCGATCCGCCGCGGGTCGACGAGGACCGGATCAAGGCGGGATGGACCGGCGACGCGGCCGCGCTGGCCGCCGCACTGGCCCGCGCCAAGGCGCTGGAGGTTTCGGCACGCCATCCGGACGCGCTGGTGATCGGCGCCGACCAGGTGCTCGATCTCGACGGCGAGATCTTCTCCAAGCCGGGCAACCGCGCCACCGCTGCCGACCACCTCCGCCGTCTGGCCGGCCGCACCCATGTGCTGAGAACGGCCATGGCCCTGGCGCGCGACGGGGCGGTCGTCTTCGAGACGGCGAGCGCGCCGGCGCTGACCATGGGGGCCTTGCCGGAGAGGGCGATCGAAAGCTATCTGGAGGCGGCGCCGGAAAGCGCCTGGGCGACCGTCGGCGGCTATCAGGTCGAGGGTCCCGGCATCCGCCTGTTCGAGCGTATCGACGGCGGCTGGCACGATATTCTGGGTCTGCCCCTGCTTCCACTGCTGGGTTGGCTGAGGGAGAACGCGGATGAGTGAGGGCGCGCCCACCGGCGCTGCGAAAGTGGCCGGCGTCACCGGCTGGCCGGTCGAGCACAGCCTGTCGCCCAGGCTGCACGGCTTCTGGCTGCGCCGGCACGGTGTCGACGGCGTCTATGCGCCCTTTCCCGTCGTCGCCGGCGCATTCGAGACGGCGATCCGCGGGCTCGCGGCCGCCGGACTGTCCGGCGTCAACGTCACCGTGCCCCACAAGCGCCGCGCCTTCGAGATCGCCGACGAACTGGACGCGGCGGCCCGCGCCATCGGCGCGGTCAACACGCTGGTCTTCCGCGACGGCCGCATCCTCGGCCGCAATACCGATGCGCCCGGCTTCATGGCCAATCTGCGCCAGCACGGTGTCGATCCGGCGGTAGGACCCGTGACGGTGATCGGCGCCGGCGGCGCCGCACGGGCGGCCCTACATGCGCTGCTTCAGGCGGGCGTATCCGACATACGTCTGGTCAACAGGACTCCTGAAAGCGCTTGGAAACTGGCGCATGATGCAGGCAATACCGCTGTCACCGTAAAGCCCTACCCGGTTTCGGAAGCGGTTCTGAGGGATACGGCCCTTCTGGTCAACACCACATCGCTGGGTATGACTGGACAGGCGGCGCTGGAGATCGATCTGTCGCCCTTGCCCGAAACCGCCGTGGTCCATGACATCGTCTACGTCCCGCTTGAGACGCCGCTGCTGGCTGCCGCACGGGCGCGCGGGCTGAAGACGGTGGACGGGCTGGGCATGCTGCTGCACCAGGCGGCGCCGGCCTTCGAAGCGTTCTACGGCGTGCGCCCCGAGGTCGACACGGCGCTGCGCCGACATCTGCTGGAGGTACTCTGAATGGTCTACGTGGTCGGTCTCACCGGCTCCATCGGCATGGGCAAGTCCACCGTCGCCGGCATGTTCCGCGACGAGGGCGTGCCGGTGTGGGATGCGGACGCCGCGGTGCACGAGCTCTACAGCCCCGGCGGCGCGGCGGTGGCGCCCGTCGCCGAACGCTTTCCCGGCGTCGTGGTCGACGGCGCGGTCGACCGCGAGAAGCTGAGCCACCGCGTCGTCGCCGACGACGAGGCGATCCGCGACCTGGAAAAGATCGTGCATCCGCTGGTCGGCCAGCACCGCCAGCGCTTCTTCGCCGAATGCGAGGCGGCGGGCCACGACATCGTCGTGGTCGACGTGCCTCTGCTGTTCGAGACCGGCGGCGAGGCGCGCATGGACGCGGTGGTCGTGGTCAGCGCCGGGCCGGAGCAGCAGCGCGAGCGCGTGCTGGCGCGGCCGAACATGACCGAGTCGAAGTTCGAGGCGATCCTGGCCCGGCAGACCCCCGACCACGAGAAGCGCGAACGCGCCCACCATGTCATCGACACGGCCGTCACCCATGATGAAACGGCGGCCCGGGTGAAGGCGCTGGTGGCCGAACTGCGCCGCGAAGCGCAATCGCAATGATGGCATCGGACGGGTGGATGTAGTAGGCTTGGGCCCTGCCGCCTGCCAGATTTAGAGTACCGTCATGCGTGAAATCATCCTGGACACGGAAACCACGGGCCTGGACCCGAATGACGGCCACCGCATCGTCGAGATCGGCTGTCTGGAACTGGTCGACCGCGTCTGGACCGGGCGGACCTGGCAGCAATATATCAATCCCGAACGCGCCATGACCGACGACGCCTATCGCGTGCATGGCATCTCCGACGCCGATCTGGCGGACAAGCCGACGTTCGGCGCGATCGCCGAGGAATTCCTGGCCTTCGTCGACGGCGCCCCGATCGTCGCCCATAACGCCGCCTTCGACATGAAGTTCCTGAACTGGGAGCTCACCAACATCGGCCGCGAGCCCCTGCCGATGGACCGGGTGGTCGACACCCTGGCCATCGCCCGCAAGCGCTTTCCGGGCGCGGCGAACAGCCTCGACGCGCTGTGCCGGCGTTTCGAGGTCGACAACACCGACCGCACGCTGCACGGCGCGCTGATCGATTCCCGGCTGCTGGCGGACGTCTACTACCACCTGGTGGGAGTCAAGCAGGCGGGCCTGACCTTCGGCGAGGACCAGGGCGAAGGCGCGGCGGGCCCGGCGCGGCGCTACCGCGCGCCCAGGCCGCATGCGCCGACCGAGGCCGAACTCGCGGCCCACGCCGCCTTTCTGGAGAGCCATGTCAGCGCGGCGATCTGGCTGAAAAACTGATCCGCGCCGCGAATTCGATCTTGCGGCCCGGCCCGATCCGTGTATTAACAACGGACAGCCGCTGAAGCGACTTCACTCCAGAACCGGCCAATTCCCTGGCCGGCGCTTGATCCGGAAACTGCCGACACGATCTGGAACCTCAGCGGTCCGTCCGTCCGGACACCTGTTCAATCACATATTCCTGCGACCGGTACCCATGAACCTACGCGAACTGAAGGCGAAATCGCCCACCGAACTCCTCGAAATGGCCGAGGAGCTGGAGATCGAGAACGCGTCCACCATGCGCAAGCAGGACATGCAGTTCGCGATCCTGAAGCAGCTTGCCGAGGACGGCGAGGAGATCACCGGCGTCGGCGTGCTCGAAACCCTCTCCGACGGTTTCGGGTTCCTGCGCTCGGCGGAATCGAACTACCTGCCCGGCTCCGACGACATCTATGTCAGTCCCAACCAGATCCGCCGCTTCTCGCTCAGGACCGGCGACACGGTCGAAGGCGAGATCCGTTCGCCCAAGGACGGCGAGCGCTACTTCGCGCTGCTCAAGGTCGCCAAGATCAACTTCGAGGACCCGGAAGCGGTCCGCCACAAGGTGGCCTTCGACAACCTGACGCCCCTCTACCCCGACGAGCGGCTGCATCTGGAATTCGCCGACCCGACGAAGAAGGATCTCTCCAACCGGGTGATCGAGCTGGTCACGCCGATCGGCAAGGGCCAGCGTGCGCTGATCGTCGCGCCGCCGCGCACCGGCAAGACCGTGCTGATGCAGAACATGGCGCACGCCATCGAGAGCAATCACCCCGACGTCTACCTGATCGTGCTGCTGATCGACGAACGGCCCGAGGAAGTCACCGACATGTCCCGCTCCGTGCAGGGCGAGGTGATCTCGTCGACCTTCGACGAGCCGGCGGCCCGCCACGTCCAGGTCGCGGAAATGGTGATCGAGAAGGCCAAGCGCCTGGTCGAGCACAAGCGCGACGTGGTCATCCTGCTGGACTCCATCACCCGCCTGGCGCGCGCCTACAACACCGTGGTGCCGTCGTCGGGCAAGGTGCTGACCGGCGGCGTGGACGCCAACGCCCTGCAGCGCCCGAAGCGCTTCTTCGGCGCCGCGCGCAATATCGAGGAAGGCGGCTCGCTCACCATCATCTCGACCGCGCTGATCGACACGGGCAGCCGCATGGACGAGGTGATCTTCGAGGAGTTCAAGGGCACCGGCAACTCCGAGATCATCCTGGACCGCAAGCTGGCCGACAAGCGCACCTTCCCGGCGATCGACATCACGCGCTCCGGCACCCGCAAGGAGGAACTGCTGGTCGACAAGAGCACGCTGACGAAGATGTGGGTGCTGCGCCGCATCCTGCAGCCCATGGGCGTCACCGACGCCATGGAGTTCCTGCTCGGCAAGCTGAAGGACAGCAAGACCAACCAGGACTTCTTCGATTCGATGAACACCTAGGAAACCGCGCTGCGCGGGATGGCGAAGGGCCGGCGGGGCGGGCGGCTCCAATCATGCCGTCATCCCCGATGGGCCGCATGAGCCACTCGGGGATCGGGCGAAGGTCCACTCCGGCATCTTTCCGCGGCCCGATGCCCGCGCGCCAGGGGCGGCGGGCACGACACCAGAAATTCATGTAGAGGCATCCCCCACCCCGTCCCTCCCCCTTCCTGAAGGGGGAGGGTAGCCCGCGTCAGCGGGCCGGGACGGGGCAGCATTGAAACCGGCCCGTCGCTGTTGGTTGGGCCTGTGCGCCCCGCGTCCTGCGCGCCGCGTCAGCGGCGGCGCGGGACCCACGCCTGAGCCTTTCCGCCGGACAAGGCGCGGCCGGACCTGCTCAGGCATGGTTCCCGGACCGGACCTCCGGTCCGTCCAGGACTCGGCGGTGGAATCGAAAGCCGGCCGTGGTCAGGAGCGCGGGCGCTCCACCCGGTCGATGCCGGGCTCGTGGCGCAGCGCGGCGATGATGTCGTTGAGATGGCGGACGTCGCGGACCTCGATATCGAGGGTCAGCACGGCGAAGTCCGACTGGCTCTTGGTCATGCGCAGGAAGACGATGTTGCCGTCGTGCTGGGCGATCACTGCGGTGGTGCGGCTCAGCATGCCCGGCCGGTTGACCATCTCCGCCTCGATCCGCCCGACATAGAGCTGCTCGTCTTCCGTATCGCCGGTCCAGGAGGTGTCCAGCCAACGCTCGGGCATGTCCTGCACCAGCTCCAGGCTGCCGCAGTCGATGACGTGGATGTGGATGCCGCGGCCCTGATGGGCGATGCCGACGATGCGGTCCCCTGGCAACGGGTGGCAGCAGTCCGAGAAGTGCACCGCGACCCCCGGCTGCAGCCCGCGGATCGGAAGGGCGCCCTCGCGTGCGGCATCCGCCTTGCGCTTCGTGCGCCGGCGGCGCTTCTTCTCGGCCGGATAAATCTCGGCCAGCACGTCGCGGGGTGCGACCACGCCCTCCCCGATCGCCGTGTAGAGATCGTCGATCGAGGCGAAACCGAGGGTCAGCAGGGCCTTGCCGAGATCCTTCTCGCGGAACCGGCGGCCGGCGCCGGCGAAGGTCGTGCGCAGCAGCCGCTTGCCGACGCTGAAATGTTCGGCGCGGGTCTTCTGGCGCAGCGTGCGCCGGATCGCGGCCCGGGCCTTGCCGGTGACGGCGACGCTTTCCCACGAGGCCGGCGGGGTCTGTTCGCTGGAGGTCAGGATCTCCACCTGGTCACCATTGCGCAGGATGGTGTGCAGCGCCTTGATCTGGCCGTTCACCTTGGCGCCGACGCAGGTATTGCCGAGATCGGTGTGCACCGCATAGGCGAAGTCGATCGGTGTCGCGCCCTGGGGCAGCTGGATCAGCCGGCCCTTGGGCGTGAAGCAGAACACCTGGTCGGCGTACATGTTCAGCTTGGTGTGCTCCAGGAACTCCCGGAAGCTGGCGGCGTCGTTGAGAATCTCCAGCAGCTCCTTGAGCCAGCGCTCCTCCTTCTGGGTCTGCAGGTCGTGGCCCTTGCCGCCGGTCTTGTAGCGCCAGTGCGCGGCGAGGCCGTACTCGGCGCGCTCGTGCATCTCCCGGGAGCGGATCTGGATTTCCGTGCGCATGCGCTCCGGGCCGATCACCACCGTGTGGATGGATTGGTAATTGTTGCGCTTGGGCGTGGAGATGTAGTCGTCAAACTCCCCGGGCACCATCGGATAGGCCCGGTGGATGGCGCCCAGCGCCCGGTAGCAGTCCGCCGGGTCAGTGACGATGACGCGGAAGCCGAAGACGTCGGCCAGCTGCTCGAAGCTGATCTTCTTCTGCTCCAGCTTGCGCCAGATGGAGAAGGGCCGCTTCTCGCGGCCGGTGACTTCGGCGCTCAGACCGGCGGCGAACAGCTTCTGCGCCAGCTCGGTCTTCATGCGCTGGATCAGGTCGCCGGCGTGGGCGCGCAGCTTCTGCAGCCGGCCCATCACCGTGTCGTAGGCGTCCGGCTCCAGCACCTGGAAGGACAGGTCCTGCAGCTCGTCCTTGATCTCGTTCAGCCCCACCCGCTCGGCCAGCGGGGCGTAGATCTCCATCGTTTCCTGGGCGATGCGGCGGCGCTTGTCCGGCTTCAGATAGCCGATGGTGCGCATGTTGTGCAGCCGGTCGGCCAGCTTCACCATCAGCACCCGGATGTCGTCGGACATGGCCAGCAGCAGCTTGCGGAAGTTCTCCGCCTGCTGGGTCTCGTCGGAAACCAGCTCGACCTTGGACAGCTTGGTGACGCCGTCGACCAGCCGCGCCACCTCATCGCCGAACAGGCCGGTGATCTCCTCGCGGGTGGCGAGGGTGTCCTCCAGCGTGTCGTGCAGCAGGGCGGTGACGATCGACTGGCTGTCGACGCGGTAGCGGGTCAGGATGCCCGCGACTTCGAGCGGATGGCTGATATAGGGGTCACCCGAAGCGCGCTTCTGGGCCCCGTGGGCGCGCATGGCGAAGACATAGGCCTTGTTGATAAGGTCCTCGTCGGCCTCGGAGTCATAGCCCCGGACCGTCTCCACCAGTTCCATCTGCCGCATCATGACGGCGAGTCTACCCTTGAATCGGCGGCCGGCGCAGCGCCGCCGGATGACCCGGGGCGGGCGTCAGCTCAACCCTCGGTGGATTCGCCCGCGGCCAGGGCGGCGAGTTCGCGCCGCATGCGCTGGGCGAGGTCGTCCTCCTCGGGCTCGTCGCGCTCGATGCGGCGCTGGTAGCTGCTGATGAGCTGTTCCATGAGGTCGTCCGGCGACAGCTTGTCGTCGGCGATCTCGCGCAGCGAGACGACAGGGTTCTTGTCGTTGTCGCGTTCGACCTTGATCTCCGCACCATTGGAGATGCTGCGGGCGCGCTGGGCGGCAAGCAGTACGAGGTCAAAGCGGTTGTCGACCTTGTCGATGCAGTCTTCGACGGTAACGCGGGCCATGGGGCCTCCGTTGGATCATTCAGAATTCCCGAGAAGGGCGGATATTTAGCTGCCCGCGGCCCCGCTCGCAAGGTGTTTCTCGACCCGCTCCTCCAGCGGCTCGACGCCGCAGCGGTCGGCGGCCGCGATCATCTCGTCAATATGGCGTCCGCTGACCGGATGACGCCAGTCCGGCGCGATGTCCTTGAGCGGCAGAAGCACGAAGGCGCGCTCGCTCATGCGCGGGTGGGGCAGGGCGGCGACGCCGTGCTCGCCGCAGGCCCGGGCGCTGACGCCGTGAAAGGCGATCAGGTCCAGATCGATGCGCCGCGGCGCCCAGCGTTCGGTCCGCACCCGCCCGAAGGCCCATTCGACCTCGTGCAGCGTGCGCAGCAGTTCATCCGGACCGAGCGCGGTCTCCAGCGCCGCCGCGCCGTTGACGTACCAGGGCTGGCCGCTGAGCGACGCCGGCCAGGGCGGGCTGGCGAACCAGCGTGAGCGGGCGCTGTGGCCGACGCCCCTCAGCGCCAGTTCGTCCAGCGCGGCCTCCAGCGTGCGCGCAGGCGCTCCGTGTTCCGGATGAGGCAGATTCGCCCCCAGGCCGATGATGATCAAACGGCTCTCCTTTCGCGGAAAAACGCCGGCTCCGCGGCGGTGGAAATCACTGGCATTCCCGCCCCCGCCAGCCTATGTCAGCACTAACTTTGAACATCGTCCCCGGCGTGTTCGTACGCGGCACCGCGATGTCGTGATCGGGCCGCCGGGCCAGTGCATAGATCATTGAAGGGATTTTTGAAATGGCAGAGGTCGATCTGGGCATATACCCCACGGAAAAGGTCGCCATCTTCATCGATGGGGCGAACCTCTACGCCGCCGCGCGGACGCTGGGCTTCGACATCGACTACCGCAAGCTGCGCGCCCAGTTCGCCCGCCAGGGCACCCTGGTCCGGGCCTTCTACTACACCGCGCTGATGGAGGATCAGGAGTATTCGCCGCTGCGGCCGCTGGTGGACTGGCTCGACTATAACGGCTTCACCATGGTGACCAAGCCCGCCAAGGAGTTCGTCGGCCAGGACGGCCGGCGCAAGGTCAAGGGCAACATGGATATCGAGCTGGCCGTCGACATGCTGGAGATGGCCGAATTCATCGACCACGCCATCCTGTTCTCCGGCGACGGCGACTTCCGTTCGGTCATGGAGGCGGTGCAGCGCAAGGGCCTGCGCTGCACGGTGGTCTCCACCATCAAGACGCAGCCGCCGATGATCGCCGACGAGCTGCGCCGCCAGGCCGACCAGTTCGTCGACCTGGTCGATCTGCAGCCCCTGATCGCCCGCGAGGGCGGCCGCCCCGTGAGCAACCGCCGCGAGAACTTCAGCCAGCGTCACGGGAACGCCGCCGAACCGGACTATGACGACAGCGATGACGAATTCGACGACCCGCTCGTCCGCTGATGGCGGCGCCCGAGGCGCATGAACCGCCCGCGGACTGCCGGCGCTGCCCCCGTCTGGCGGGGTTCCGCGACGACAACCGCCGCGCCCATCCCGGTTTCCACAACGATCCCGTACCCGCCTTCGGGCCGCTGGACGCGCGGCTGCTGATCGTCGGCCTGGCGCCGGGGCTGAAGGGGGCCAACCGCACCGGCCGGCCCTTCACCGGCGACTATGCCGGGGATCTGCTCTACCCCTCCCTGATCGGGGCCGGTTTCGCCAGCGGCGACTATGGCGCGCGGCCCGATGACGGCCTGCGGCCGGCGGGCTGCCGCATCACCAACGCCGTGCGCTGCGTGCCGCCGCAGAACAAGCCGACGCCCGAGGAGACCCGTACCTGCCGGCCCTTCCTGGAGGCCGAGATCGAGGCGATGGGAGAGCTCCGCGCGCTGCTGGCGCTGGGCCGCATCGCCCACGACGCGGTGCTCAGGACCTTCGGGCTGAAGCTCGCGGCCCATCCCTTCGCCCACGGCGCGGTCCACGACCTGCCCGGCGGCCTGCTGCTCGCCGACAGCTATCACTGCTCGCGCTACAACGTGAACACCGGCCGCCTGACGCCGGCGATGTTCGAGGCCGTGCTGGCGGAGCTGAGGGCGCGCCTCGGCTGAAACGCGCCCTCCGCGCCGTCAGTTCTCCGTATAGGGGATGCGCGCGCCGTCCGAGCTGTCCGACCACTTGTAGCAGCCGCCGCCGGACTGGCCGCCGCCCTCGCCGCAGGAATTCAGCTCGAAGCAGCGCTTCGGCGTCTCCGCCTTGAAGATGGTCGACGGCACGTAGCACCAGTTGCCCGAGGTGTTTTCCATCCAGTAGCACTGGGTGCCCGTGTAGACCCGGCAGGCGGAATAGACCTTCAGCGTCCAGACCGCCATGCCGCCCGCGTTGTCGATGTCCAGCAGGTAGAAATCCTCCCGGTAGCTGTTCTGCGCGGCCTTGTCGGCGTTGAAGATCGGTCTGGGGGTCGCGTCGGGATCGTCGCTGTTGACCAGCACCGAGGGGTCCAGGGCGTAGATGCTGTCGTTTTCGATCCAGCCGAGTTCGCGGATGGTCCAGGCGTCGGTCCGCGTCGGATGCGGGGCCAGCACCAGGCGGGGATGGACCCTGTCGATGTTGACGCCCTGCCCCTGAGCGGGGCCGCGGGTCCAGATCGGCGTGCCCGGCTCCAGGGCCTCCGCGCCGCCGCGGAGCGGTTCGCCGTCCGCGGGGCGGAACACCCGCAGGATCCAGTCGCCGGCCCGCCCGGTCTCGGACTCGGCCACCGAATGGATCTCGAAGCAGGGTCCGGCGGGACCGCAGTTGTTGATCTCGGACAGCTCGACCCTGGGCTTGATGCTGGAATGCTGCGCGCCGACCCAGTTCAGGTTGAAGCTGGAAAAACCGCTGAGCTGCAGGTCCGGCAGCGACGGCCCGTTGGGGTCGAGCGCCAGAATCTCCCGCCCGCCATGCGGGATGACGTAGACGGGCTTGCCGGAAACCGGCTCGGCCTCGCGCAGCGTATCGAAGACCGATTGCGCCGCAGCCGGCAAGGCGGCGGCGCTGACGCAGGCCATCAGGCCGGCGCCGAACAGATGTCGAAGCATGTGGATTTCCCTCTCGTCGGGCTGGGCCAGGCGATCGGGGTCTCTCTGGCGCAGCGGTATTCCCGCCCTACGCCAGAGTGAATGAGCCGAACCGGGAGTCAACCGCCGGTCGCGGGCGTTCCGCATGCGGGACGAAGGTTCGGGGACAGAACGACACAGGCATCCGATGGCGGATTTCCCGCCCCTTGATGCGGGAGAGCCGGGGTGCTCTGCGTCCTGTGAGCCTCAGAAGGCGGCGAAGGCTTCCTCGTCCAGCGCCATCAGCGTCGCCGCGCCGGCGCCCGCCTTGGCGGCGTGGGCGTGGACGTCGGGCAGCATGCGGTCCATGAAGAACCGCGCCGTCGCCAGCTTGGACTTGTAGAAGTCCGCGTCGCCCTCGCCGGCGTTCAGCTTCTCCTGCGCCTTCTTCGCGATCTGTGCCCACATGAAGCCGATGGCCACCAGCGCGACGCAGCGCAGATAGTCCGAAGACGCCGCGCCGGCCTCGTCCGCGTTGGCCATCATCTTCGGGCCCAGATCGGCGGTCGCCGACTGCAGCCGGGCGAAGGCCCTGGCCAGCGGCATGACGTAGTGCTGCAGGGCGGCGTCGCTGGCGTTGTCCTGGATGAAGGCGTCGACGGGATGGAAGAAGCGGCGCATCAGCCGGCCCATGCCCTCGGGCAGCTTGCGGCCGACCAGGTCGAGCGCCTGGATGCCGTTGGCGCCCTCGTAGATCTGGGCGATGCGGGCGTCGCGCACGAACTGCTCCATGCCCCATTCCTGGATGTAGCCGTGACCGCCATAGACCTGCATGGCGTCGACGGCGCATTCGAAGCCCATGTCGGTGAGGTAGGCCTTGACGACGGGCGTGATGAAGGCGGCGAAGTCGTCGGCCTTCGCCTTCTCCTCCGGGTCCGGGTGCTTCTCGGCGAAGTCGATCATCAGGCCGGTCCACAGCGCCAGCGCCCGGGCGCCTTCGACGAAGGCCTTCTGCTTCATCAGCATGCGGCGGATGTCGGGGTGGACGATGATCGGATCGGCGGGCTTGTCCTTGGCCTTCGCGCCGGTCAGCGAGCGGCCCTGGATGCGGTCGATCGCATAGGTCACGGCGTTCTGGTAGGCGACGGAGGCCTGGCTGAGGCCCTGGATGCCGACGCCGAGGCGGGCCGCGTTCATCATCGTGAACATGGCCCGCATGCCCTTGTGCGGCTCCCCGATCAGCCAGCCGGTCGCGCCGTCATAGTTCAGCACGCAGGTGGCGTTGCCGTGGATGCCCATCTTCTCCTCGATGGAGCCGCAGACGACGCCGTTGCGCGTTCCCGGATCGCCGTTCGCGTCGGGGATGAACTTGGGCACCAGGAACAGGCTGACGCCCTTGATGCCCTCCGGGCCGCCGGGAATCTTCGCCAGCACCAGATGGATGATGTTCTCCGACATGTCGTGCTCGCCGGCGGAGATGAAGATCTTCTGGCCGGTGATCGCGAAGCTGCCGTCGTCCTGCGGCTCGGCTTTCGTGCGCATCATGCCGAGATCGGTGCCGCAGTGCGGCTCGGTCAGGTTCATGGTGCCGGTCCACTGGCCGGAGACCAGCTTCGGCAGATAGGTCTGCTTCTGCTCGTCCGAGCCCCAGTGGCGCAGCGCCTCGTAGGCGCCGTGGGTCAGGCCGGGATACATCGAGAAGGCCATGTTGGCCGAGGACGCCATCTCGGAGACCGCGAAGCCCAGCACGTGGGGCAGGCCCTGGCCGCCGAATTCCGGATCGGCGGTCAGACCGCCCCAGCCGGCCTCGACATAGGCCTTGTAGGCCTCCTTGAAGCCCTCCGGCGTGGTCACCGAGCCGTCGTCATGACGGGTGCAGCCCTGGCGGTCGCCGATCTGGTTGAGGGGCTGGATCTCGTTCTCGAAGAACTTCGCGCCTTCCTCCAGGATCGCATCCACCAGATCCGGCGTCGCGTCGGCGAAGCCGGGCAGGTTGGAATAGCGCTGCAGGTCGATGAACTCGTGCAGCAGGAACTTGAAGTCGTTCACGGGCGCCTGATACGTCGCCATTTTCTCGTCTCCCTGGTTCGCGCGTTCGCCGGGTCGTCATGCCCGCCTTGTGCGGGCATCCGGCAATCAAACAGTCTTGCGGCGACGCCGCACCGGACCCCCGCACAGGCCTGCCCCTGACCCCGTTCGGGGGGCGGGGGTGACACTGCGTGTCAATTCCTCAGCGGGCGGTTCTTCGTCAGCATGTGCTCGATCCGCTGCAGCGTCTTCTCGTTGCGGATCAGCGTCATGAAGCCTTCCCGCTCCAGCTCCAGCAGCTTCTTCTCCGTCACCTCCTCGGTGATGTCGGTGTCGCCGCCGGAAAGGACGCGGCCGACCTGCTCGGCGATCACCGTGTCGTACTCGGTCGCCTTGCCCTGCAGGTAGAAGCCCTCGACCGCCATCTTCATGGCTGCGAGCGCCGTCGGCCCCGGCAGGTTGACGACGATCGGCTCCGGCTGGGCGTAGTCCCCGGCCATCGCCAGCGCCTTCTTCTTCGCGTCCGCCAGCACGCGGCGGCGGTTCATGGTGATGCCGTCGCCCTCGCGCAGGATCTGCATGTCCCGGGCTTCCTGGGCGCTGGTGGCGACTTTCGCCGTGCTGATCGCCTCGAAGGCGGCCGAGAGGGCCGGCATCGGCCCGCCCGGGCGCTTCTTGTTGGTCATGTTGCGGATCGTCAGCTCCTTGCAGCCGCCCCAGCCGGGCAGCAGCCCGACGCCGACCTCGACCAGGCCGATATAGGTCTCGGCATGGGCCTGGATGGCGTCGGCGTGCAGGCACACCTCGCAGCCGCCGCCCAGCGCCATGCCGGCGGGCGCGGCGACCACGGGGAAGGGGCTGTTCTTCAGCGCCTGCATGGCCTTCTGGCCCTCGGCGACGCCGTTCTCGATCAGGGGCCACATGGCCGCGTTGGCGCCGAACAGCGCCACGCCGACATTGGCGCCGACGGAGAAGTTGTCGGCGTCGTTGCCGATCACCAGCGCCCTGAAGCCCGACTTGTCGATCTTCGCCGCCTGCCTGATCATCTCGATCGAGCCTTCGTCGAGGGCGTTCATCTTGGAGTGGAACTCGAGCACCGCGACGCCGTCGCCGGCGTCCCAGATCGAGGCGGAGGCGTTCGACTTCACCGGCTGCCGGCCGCGCTTGATGTCGGCCAGCATCCAGACGCCGTCGGGCAGGTCGACCTCGCGGTATTCGCCGTCGAAGCCCAGGATGGAGAGCCGCTCGCCCTCCTCCCTGTAGAAGGTCTTGCCCCGCGCGGCCTCCAGCAGCGCCGGCACCGGCCGGCCCTCCCCGGCCAGCCTGTCGGCCAGCCAGCCCGCGTCGAGCATGTCGATCATCTCGAACGGGCCCCACTTCCAGGCGTAGCCCGTCGTCATGGCCAGATCGACGGAGCGGATGTCGGCGGCGATCTCCTCGGCCAGCGCCGCGGAGTAGCTCAGCACGTGGCTGAGCACGGCCCAGGCGTATTGCCCGCCCTTGTCGGGGTGCTCGACCAGGGCGCGGAGGCCCTTCTTCGCCGCCTTCGCGCTTTCGAAATTCGCCTTCTGCGTCGGGCGGTACTCGCCGCTGCGCAGGTCGATGGCTTCCTTGATGGTGCGGCCGTCCTGCTTGACGCGGCGGTAGAAGCCGCCCTTGCCCTTGCGGCCGGTATAGCCCTCGTCGATCATCTTCGCCGTCAGCTTCGTCAGCGGGTGATCCTGGCTGACGAAGTCGCGCAGCGGGTCCTCGGCAGGCACCAGGTCGATCATGGAGGCGATGACGTGGGGGCCGAGGTCGATGCCGGTCAGGTCGCCCAGACCGAAGATGCCGGTCTTGGGCACGCCCGTGGGCCGGCCGACGATGCTGTCGGCCTCCTCGACGGTCAGGCCCATGTCATAGGCCTGGCGGGTGGCGACCGTGGACCAGAAGATGCCGATGCGGTTGCCGATGAAGCCCGGCGTGTCCTTGCACTCGATGACTTCCTTGCCCAGCCGGACATCGCCGAATTCCTTCAGCGCCGCATAGGCGTCGTCGCGGGTCTGCGGCCCCTTCACCACCTCCAGCAGGCGCATGTAGCGCGGCGGGTTGAAGAAGTGGGTGATGGCGAAGTCCTGCGCGAAACCGTCGCCCAGACCCTCGGTCAGCACCTCCAGCGGAATGGTGGAGGTGTTGGAGGTGACGACGGAGCCGGCCTTGCGCACCTTGTCGAGCCGCGTGTAGAGGTCGCGCTTGATCTTCGGGTTCTCGACGATCGCCTCGCAGATCCAGTCGCAGTCCGCGACGAGATCGAGATTGTCCTCCAGATTGCCGGTCTCGATCAGCCGCGCGTTCTTCCTGTGCATGAACGGCGCGGGATTGGTCTTCAGCATGCGCTCCACGGCCGTCTTCGCGATGAAGGAGCGGTCGTCGGCGCCCTCGGGCACGATGTCGAGCAGCACGACCGGAATGCCGGCATTGGCGACATGGGCGGCGATCCCCGCGCCCATGACGCCGGCGCCGATGACGGCGACCTTGTTGATCTCCGTCATCTCAGCAGGCCTCCAGCACCGTCGCGATGCCCTGGCCGCCGCCGATGCACTGGGTGGCCAGCGCCAGCTCCTTGCCCTCGCGCTTCAGCAGCGCCGCGGCCTTGCCGGTGATCCGCGCGCCGGTGGCGCCCAGCGGATGGCCCAGCGCGATGGCGCCGCCGTCGAGGTTGGTCTTCGCGAAGTCGATCTCGGTCTCGCGCAGGACCGAGATCGCCTGTGCCGCGAAGGCCTCGTTCAGTTCGATGATGTCCAGGTCCTTGACGGTCAGGCCGGCGCGCTTCAGCGCCTTCTCCGTGGCCGGAACCGGGCCGATGCCCATGACTTCCGGCGCGCAGCCGGCGACGGCGACCGAGCGGATGCGGGCCAGCTTCTCCAGGCCGTTGGCGTCGGCGTACTCTTCCGAACACACCAGCACCGCGGCGCAGCCGTCGGTCAGCGGCGAGGAGGTGCCGGCGGTCACCGTGCCCGACTGGTCGAAGGCGGGCTTCAGCCCCTCCAGGTCGGCCTTGGTGGCGCCGGGGCGGATGCAGCCGTCTGCCTCGACGCGGTTGTTGCGGTCGGTGATGGCGACGATCTCGTCGTCGAAGCGGCCGGCCTGCTGCGCCTCGGCGGCGCGCTTGTGGCTCTCGACGGCCATCTCCTCCTGCTCGTCGCGGGAGATGGAGAACTTCTTAGCCAGGTTCTCGGCGGTGATGCCCATGCCGATATAGGCTTCCGGGTAGTTCTGGTGCAGGCCCGGATGCGGCATCGGGTTGAAGCCCGGCATCGGCACGCGGGTCATGCTTTCCACGCCGGCGCAGATGAAGGCGTCGCCCGCGCCCATCTGGATGGCGCCGGCGGCCATGTGCACCGAGGTCATGGAGGAGCCGCAGAAGCGGTTGACCGTGGTGGCGCCGATCGACTGCGGCAGGCCGGCCAGGAAGCAGACCATGCGGGCCACGTTCAAGCCCTGCTCGCCCTCGGGGAAGGCGCAGCCGAGGATCAGGTCCTCCAGGTCTTCCGGATCGACGCCGGATTTCTCCACCAGCGCCTTGACCACCTGGGCCGCCGTCTCGTCGGGGCGGACCCTGGCCAGGCCGCCCTTGGTCGCGAAGGTGAAAGGCGAGCGCTGATAGCCCGCGATGACCACGTTCTTCATGATTTCTGTCGCTCCCGGTCGGGTTTCTTCTGGGCCGGCGGCCCCGGCCGCTGCCCGGCCGGGACGCGTCGGCGGATCACGTCGTCAGTCGGCGGCCTCGGCCGGCTGCTCCTCGGCCGGCAGGCCGCGTTCGGCCAGCCAGTCGCGGACGAACTTCATCTGCTCGTCCAGCTCCCGGATCGTTGCCTCGATGTCCTCGCGCTGCTGCACCAGGGCGGTCATGCGCTCACGGGACGCGGCCAGTAGCATCTGCGCCTGGGCCACCTGGCCGTCCCGCAGTTCGTAGAGGTTCAGCCAGTCGCGGATCTCCGCCAGGCTGAAGCCGAGCCGCTTGCCGCGCAGGATCAGCGCCAGCCGGGCCTTGTCGCGGCGGTCGTAGATACGCTGCAGGCCCTTGCGTTCCGGGCCGAGCAGCCCCTTGTCCTCATAGAAGCGGAGCGTCCGCGGGGTCACGTCGAATTCATCCGACAGCTCGCGGATGCTGTATCTTTCCGTATCGGTCATATTTGTGTAGTCTCTGCCTTGATCGCTGGCGCCCCGGGTCGGGGCCGGTTGCGCAGAGATGTAGTTGACGCTTACGTAAACGTCAACAACCATGGTCACCCAGATTGTCGCATTCCGGAGGCTTCAGCTTGACGACGCATCCGACGTCATACCGCCAGTTCTGGCCCTTCTATCTGAACCAGCACAGCGCGCCCGCGACCCGCGGCATCCACTATGTCGGCACGACGCTGTCGATCCTGTTCCTGCTCGCCGCCGCGTTGACCCTGAACCCGTGGTATCTGCTGGCGGCGGTCGTGGCCGGCTACGGCCCGGCCTGGTTCGCGCACTTCTTCGTCGAGAAGAACCGCCCGGCGACCTTCCGCTATCCCTTCTGGTCGCTGGTCAGCGATTTCCGCATGTACTTCATGTGGCTCGCCGGCCGGCTGGGGCCGGAGCTGAAGCGCGCCGGCTGCCACCCCGACCAGATGGACGAAACCCGCTCGGAAGCCGCCTGAAGCGGCGGCGTGGAGCGCCGTCAGGGGCGGATCGCGCGTCCTTCGAATCCACCGTCGAGTCCTGGACGGACCGGAGGTCCGGTCCGGGATCCATGCCTGAGCGCATCCGCCGAACGCCGCTTTGCCGGAAAGGCTCAGGCGTGGGTCCCGCGCCGCCGCTGACGCGGCGCGCAGGACGCGGGGTTCGCCGGCCCGATCCTCCTCGATCAAACGAGGCGAAACTCTGCCATCGTATGTTGGAACTCTCTACCCCACCGGACGGGGCCCGGCGATGATCACCGCCGCGCCGGCGAGACAGAGCGTCACGCCGATCAGGTCCCAGCGGTCCGGCCGCACCCCTTCGACCAGCCACAGCCAGGCCAGCGAGGCGGCGATGTAGACCCCGCCATAGGCGGCGTAGGCGCGCCCCGCCGCGGCGCTGTCGGCCAGGGTGAGCAGCCAGGCGAACAGGGCCAGCGAGACCAGGCCGGGACCGATCCACCAGACCGGCTTGTCCAGCTTCAGCCAGGCCCAGAAGGCGAAGCATCCGGCGATTTCGGCGATGGCGGCGCCCAGATAGGCGGCGGCGGTCTGCATGCGGCGTTCCTCCTGCTCCGGGGCCCGGCGCGACAGCGTTACACGATCCGGGCCGCCGGGGGTACGCCTGGCAAAGGGCGGCGGCCGGCCAAGTGGCTTGACCCTCCGCGCTGCCTCGCGCCTACTTCCGGCCCATGGGATTCTACTTCGCGCAAGCGCTGACGGGCCTGGCCAGCGCCTCCTCTCTGTTTCTGGTGGCGGCCGGGCTCAGCCTCATTTTCGGCGTCACGCGCATCGTCAATTTCGCCCACGGCACGCTCTACATGCTGGGGGCCTATGTCGCCCTCGACATCATCGGCCTGTTCGGCAAGGAGGTGGGCTTCTGGCTCGCCCTGCCGCTGACGGCGCTGATCATCGCCGCGGTCGGCGGGCTGATCGAGTTCACCGCGCTGCGCCGCGTCTACCGTGCGCCGGAGATGTTCCAGCTCGTCGCCACCTTCGCCATCGTGCTGATCCTGCAGGACGTGGCGCTGGCCATCTGGGGCTCGGCCGACCGCTTCGGGCCGCGCGCGCCGGGGCTGGACAGCGTGGTCCGGATCTTCGGCGAGCCGGTCCCGGAATACGACCTGTTCCTGATCGCCATGGGGCCGCTGGCGCTGGGCGTGCTGTGGCTGGTGTTCGAGCGCACGCGCTTCGGCGTCCTGGTCCGCGCCGCCACCCAGGACCGGGAGATGGCCGCGGCGCTGGGCGTCAACCAGGCCCGGCTGTTCACCGCCGTGTTCTGTCTCGGATCGGGGCTGGCGGGCCTGGGCGGCGCGCTGCAGATTCCGCGCGAATCGGTCGCCCAGGGCATGGATCTCGCCATCATCGCCGAAGTCTTCGTGGTCACCGTCGTCGGCGGCATGGGTTCGATCCTGGGCGCCTATCTGGCCGCCGTGCTGATCGCCATGCTGAACGCCTTCGGCATCCTGATTCTGCCCGAGATCACGCTGATCGTCGCCTTCGCCGCCATGGCCGTGGTGCTTGTCATCCGGCCCTACGGTCTGCTGGGCCGGCCGCCGTCCGCGCCGGAAAGCCATCCGCCGCCCGACGTGCGCATGGGCGCGCTGTCCGGCCGGGGCTGGCTGGTGGTGCTGGCAGGCTTCGCCGTGCTGCCGCTGTTCGTCGGCGACTTCCTGGTGGTGCTGGCGACCGACATCGTCGTCCTCGGCGTCTTCGCCGCCAGCCTGCAGTTCCTGATGGGACCGGGCGGCATGGTCAGCTTCGGCCACGCCGCCTATTTCGGCGCCGGCGCCTATGGCGCGGCCCTGCTGAGCCACCACTTCGGCGTCGGCATGATCGGCGGACTGGCCGCCGCGCCGGTCGCCGCCGGGGTGGCCGCGCTGCTGTTCGGCTGGTTCTGCGTGCGCCTGACCGGGGTCTACCTGGCCATGCTGACGCTGGCGGCGGCGCAGATCGTCTGGGCCGCGGCGGTGCAGATGCAGGAATATACCGGCGGCGACGACGGCCTGACCGGCATCTGGCCGGCCTCCTGGGCGTCGTCGAACGACGCCTACTACTACCTCGCCCTCGCCGGCGGCGTGATCGTGGTCGCGATCCTGCGCCGGGCGGCGAGCGCACCCTTCGGCATGGCGCTGCGCGCCGGGCGCGACGCCCCGCTCCGCGCCGAGGCGATCGGCGTCGACGTGCGCCGCCAGAAGTGGTTCGCCTTCACGCTGGCGGGGATGCTGGCCGGCCTGGCCGGCGGCATGTTCGTCTACCAGAAGGGCAGCGTCTTCCCTGACGCCGCGGCGATCCCGCAATCCATCGACGCGCTGGTCGTCGTCCTGCTGGGCGGCGTCGACCATCTGGTGGGCGCGCTGATCGGCGCCGGCACCTTCCGCTATCTCGAGGACTCGCTGAACCAGTTCCAGTTCTGGCGCGCCTTCCTGGGCGGGCTGATCCTGCTGATCGCCATCGCCGCGCCGGGCGGCATGACCGGACTCTACCCGCAGCTGACCGGGCTGGCGGGGCGCCTGCGGCGGCGGCCGGCGGCATGAGCGCGCTGCTGGAAGTGGCCGATCTGGCCCGGTCCTTCGGCGGCGTGGCCGCCGTGGACGGCGTCAGCTTCCGCGTCGGCGCAGGCGAGCGCGTGGCCCTGATCGGCCCGAACGGTGCAGGAAAGACCACCTGTTTCAACCTTCTGAACGGCCAGTTGAAGGCTGATCGGGGCGAAGTGCGCCTTGACGGACGGGTGGTCACGGGGCGGAAGCCGCGCGAGCTGGTCCGCCTGGGTATCGGCCGCACCTTCCAGATCGCCCAGAGCTTCCAGTCCATGACCGTGGGCGAGGCGGCGGGCACCGCGCTGGCGGTGGCCGACGGGCGCATGTACTCCTTCAGCCGCCGGCCCGCCGACCGCGAGCGCGTGCTGGATCTGCTCCGCCGCGTCGAGCTGGCCGGCGCGATCGACCGGCCGGTGACGGCGCTGCCCTATGGCGACGTCAAGCGCCTCGACCTGGCGCTGGCGCTGTCGGGCGAGCCGAAGATCCTGTTCATGGACGAACCGACGGCGGGCATGGCCTCGGGCGAACGCGCGGCGCTGATGGACCGGGTCAGCCGCATCGTCGCCGAAGAGGGCGTGGCGCTGCTGTTCACCGAGCACGACATGGACGCCGTCTTCGGCCATGCCGACCGGGTCATGGTGATGGCCGGCGGGCGGCTGATCGCCGAGGGCGCGGTCGACGAGATCCGGGCCGATCCGGAAGTCCGCCGGGTCTATCTGGGCAAGGCCGCCGATGCTTGAGGTCTCCGGTCTCACCGCCGGCTATGGCCCGGCCACCGTGATCCACGGCATCTCCTTCTCGATCGGGCGCGGCGAGGCGGTGGCCGCGCTGGGCCGCAACGGCGCGGGCAAGTCCACCACCATCAAGGCGCTGGTCGGCATGGTGCGCCGCGCCGCGGAGACGCTGCGCTTCGACGGCACGGACATCTCGCGCATGGCGCCGCAGCGGATCGCCCGGCTGGGCCTGGGCTACGTGCCCGAGGAGCGGCGTGTCTTCCCTGAACTGACCGTCGCCGAGAACCTGGAGGTCGGCCGTCAGGCCCCGCGCGAGGGCGCGCCGCACTGGCCGGCGGAGAAGCTCTACGAGCTGTTCCCCGAACTCGGCCGCATGCAGGGCCGGCGCGCCGGCCGCATGTCCGGCGGCGAGCAGCAGATGCTGACCATCGCGCGGACGCTGGCCGGCAATCCGAAGCTGCTGCTGCTCGACGAGCCGGCGGAGGGCCTGGCGCCCGTGGTGCTGGAGCGTATCGTCGAGACGGTGAAGACGCTGAAGGCGGAGGGGCTGACGCTGCTGATCGCCGAACAGAATCTCGGCTTCGCCGCCGAGATCGCCGAACGCTGCCTGGTGATCGAGAACGGCGCCCTGGCCCATGAGGGCGCGATGGCGGCCTTCATGGCCGACGCCGAACTGCGCCGGCGCTACCTGGCCGTCTAGGCCTTTATTGGGCTACCCCGGTGCGGTGCGGCCGGGGCCCTTCGGGTGACGGCCGAAAGGCCATAGGATAGGCGCACGGATTCGGCGGCATTTGCGAGGGAGGACAAGGAACCATGGCGCAGGAGATCGATCTTTCGGGGCGGGTGGCCCTGGTGACGGGCGCGGGCTCGGGCATAGGCCGCAAGGCCGCGACGGTGCTGGCCGACGCCGGCGCGGCGGTCGCCTGCACCGACATCAACGCGGCCACCGCGCAGGAGACCGCGCGCATGATCGAGGGGCAGGGCGGCCAGGCGATCTCGCTGACCCATGACGTGGCCGACGAGGATCAGTGGGCCGACGCCGTGACGGCGACCCTCGAAGCCTTCGGCGGACTCCACATCATGGTCAACAACGCCGGAATCGAGCTGGTGAAGACCATCGCCGACATCTCCGTGGACGATTTCCGCCGCGTCATGGACATCAACGTCTTGGGGGTCTTCCTCGGCATCAAGGCCTGCGCCGACGCGATCCACGACTCGGGCGGCGGCTCGATCGTCAACCTGTCCTCGGTCGCCGGGCTGATCGGCGCGCCGCGCCAGGCTGCCTATTGCGCATCCAAGGGCGCGGTCCGGCTGATGACCAAGGCCACGGCGCTGGAACTGGCCGGGCAGGGGAAGAAGGTACGGGTCAACTCGGTCCATCCGGGCATCATCGACACGCCGATGATGCAGGATCTGATCGACGGCGTACCGCCGGAGGAGCGGGACGCGCGCATCCGCCAGATGCACACCCGCCACCCGATCGGGCGGCTGGGCCAGCCTCTCGACATCGCCAACGCGATCCTGTTCCTGGCCTCCGACCTGTCGGACTTCATGACCGGCTCGGAGGTCGTGGTCGATGGTGGCCTGACCGCGAACTGACGCCCGGATCCTGAAATCGTCATTGCCCGGCTTGTCCGGGCAATCCATCCATCGGCGCCCATGCCCGGTGGGCTGCCCGGACAAGCCGGGCAGCGACGGTTGCGCCGCATTGCCGACGAACTTCCTCTCGTCCCGCTGACGCTGTCCACCCTCCCCCTTCCCGGAAGGGGGAGGGCAGGGAGGGGGATGAACGCGATCGGTTCAGCAGGCGCGCGGGCCGGCCAGACCATCCCCCGCGCGCCAACCTGTCATGCCACCAGCACGTCGTCGTCGATGGCGTAGAGCGGCTCCGCGCCGGCGGTGGCGGCGCGGGCCAGCGCCGGGGCCTGGACCATGATCTGGGTGGCGAAGAAGTGCGCCGTGGCGATCTTGGCCTTCAGGAAGGGCTGATCGTCCGCGCCCTGCTCGACGAGGTCGGCGGCGGCGATGGCCGCCTTCGTCATCAGCCAGCCGCCCACGGTCAGCCCCATCAGGCGCAGGAACGGCGCGGCGCCCGCGCCGGCCCCGTTCATGTCGGACCCCAGCATCGCGGCCAGCTTCTCGCCCGCCTCGCGCGCCGCGTCAGCCGCCTCGGCCAGCGGTCCGGCCATCGCCTGCACGGACGGGTCGGCCGCGCCCTGGGCGATGTCGGCGGTGGCGACAATGTCGGCCAGCAGCGCGCGCATGGGCTCGCCGCCGTTCAGCGTCAGCTTGCGCCCGACAAGGTCCATGGCCTGAATGCCGTTGGTGCCCTCGTAGATCGGCAGGATGCGGCTGTCGCGGTAGTGCTGGCCGGCGCCCGTCTCCTCGACGAAGCCCATGCCGCCATGCACCTGCACGCCGACCGAGGCCATCTCGACGCCGATATCGGTGCCGAAGCCCTTGGAGATCGGGGTCAGCAGCTCGGCCATGCCCTGGCGGATCCGGCGCACGCTCTCGTCGGGGTGGCGGCGGGCGAAGTCGAGGCACTCGGCGTTGTAGATGCAGATCGCCCGCGCGGCCTCCGAATAGCCCTTCATGGTCATCAGCATGCGGCGGACGTCGGCATGGTCGATGATGGCGCCCGTGCCGCCGGGGCGCAGGCTGCGGCCCTGCACCCGGTCGCGGGCGAAGCGCACGGCGCGCTGATAGGCGCGGTCGGCGATGGCGACGCCCTGCACGCCGACCGAGAGCCGGGCGTTGTTCATCATGGTGAACATGGCCCGCATGCCCTTCATCTCCTCGCCAACCATCCAGCCGACGCACTGGCCGTTGTCGCCATAGGACATGACGCAGGTGGGGCTGCCGTGGATGCCGATCTTCTCCTCCAGCGAGGCGCAGCGGACGTCGTTGCGCTCGCCCGGGGTGCCGTCGTCGTTGACGAAGAACTTCGGCACCAGGAACAGGCTGATGCCCTTCGTCCCTTCCGGCGCGCCCGGCGTGCGCGCCAGCACCAGGTGGACGATGTTGTCGGTCATGTCGTGTTCGCCGAAGGTGATGAAGATTTTCTGGCCCTGGATCAGCCAGGCGCCGTCGCCGCGCGGCTCGGCCTTCGTGCGCAGCGCGCCGACGTCCGATCCGGCCTGCGGCTCGGTCAGGTTCATGGTCGCGGTCCACTCGCCGGAGACCATCTTCTCGAGATATTTCGCCTTCAGCTCGTCGGAGCCGTGCGCCTCCAGCGCGTCGATGGCGCCCTGAGTCAGCAGCGGGCAGAGCGAGAAGGCGAGGTTGGCGGCGTTCCACATCTCCGTCAGCGGGATGGTCACCGCCCAGGGCAGGCCGCCGCCGCCCAGCTCCGGATCGAAGGGCACGCCGTTCCAGCCGCCTTGCGAGAACCGGCGGTAGGCGTCGGCGAAGCCCGGCGCGGTTCGGACGACGCCGTTCTCCAGCTTCGCGCCCTCCTGGTCGCCGGCCCAGTTGATGGGGGCGAGCACGCCGCCGGCGAACTTCGCACCCTCCTCCAGGATGGCGTCGACCAGATCCGGCTCGGCATGGTCGTAGCCGGGCAGTTCCGAGAGCGCCTTGAGATCCACCACGTGGTTCAGGACGAAGCGCATGTCGCGCACGGGCGCGGTATAGTCGGACATGGCGGCTGACCTTTCCTTCCGGCGTTTCCTCGCTGGCGTATCTATGCCCCTCGGCTGCCGCGCTCAAGCGCGAAGCGAGGGGACGGGTGCGATACGCCGGCGGGGGCCGGCCGGATTGCCGCCGGTCAGTCCTTCGGCCTGGTCGCCATCACGACCTTGGTCATGGCCGGAATCAGCTCTTCGACGCGGATGCCGGTAAAGCCCGCGCCCTCCATCACGCCGCTGACCCAGTCGGGCGTGATCGACTTCGCCGCCGGGGTGAAGGCCATGTGCTGCAGCTGCCAGAGCGCGGCCAGCGTCGGGCCGGAGCGGTCGTCCTCGACCATGAAGTCGTGGACGATGTAGCGCCCGCCGGGGTTGAGGACGCGATAGGCGTGGCGCGCCAGGTCGGGGATCGACTCGCCGGGGACGCCGTTGAACAGATACGACATGATCAGCGCGTCCTGACCCTCCGGCCATTCGGTCTCCAGCGCGTTGCCGGGGATGAAGTCGATGCGGTCCGACAGGCCGGCCTCGGCGACGAAGGTCTCGCCCAGCTTCACCACGTTCGGGAAGTCGAGGATGGTGACCTTCAGGTTCGGCCAGGCGCGGCAGAGTTCGATGGCGAAGGCGCCGGTGCCGCCGGCGACGTCCAGCAGGCTGCGCGCCTCCGACAGGTCGACCATGCGGGCGAGCGTCCGGGCCGGGCCGAGCGAGCCGGAATGCTGGCTCTCGGAATAGAGCCGCGCCTCCTCCGGGTCGTCCATCCAGCGGGCGTAGGAATCGATCTGTTCGGGCTCCATGTCGTCCTTCACGACGGCCTCGAGGCCCTGCATGAAGGGAAACATCTGGCGGTCGATCTGGAAGCGCAGATAGTCGCCGAAGTCGTACTTGGCGCCCTGGACCAGGAAGGCCTGCGCGCCGGGCGAGTTGGCGAAGGCCGAACCCTCCCGCACCAGCAGGCCGATGGAGTTGAGCGCGGTGAGCAGCGTGGTCATGCGGTTCTCGCGCACGCCGGCCTCCCGCGCCAGTTCGGCGGCGGATTTCGGTCCTTCGGACAGCCGGGTGAAGACGCCGACATGCAGTGCGACGAACAGCGCCTTCGACGCCATGAACCCGAAGGCAATGTTGGAAATCTGCTCGGCTTCCGTCACGGGCTGGGCCACGGTTCTTTCTCCCTGATGATTTCGGTGCCCGCTCTGTCTAGCAGCCTGTCAAGGATATCGCAGCGCAGCAAAAGCGCGCGGCAGGCCGCCGGGCGGATGACGCGGCGGCCGCGAGGCTCTATATCGGGGTCATGAGCATCTTCGATTTCCTCGTCGGCCTGTCGCTGTTCATCGTCCTGGCCGTCCTGTTCACCGGCATCGTCTCGATGGTCCGGGGCGGGGAGTTCAACCGCAAGTACGGCAACAAGCTGATGCGTCTGCGCGTGGGGGCCCAGATGCTCGCCATCGCGATGCTGGGCCTCGCGTTCCTGCTGGACGGCTGAGCCATGGTGACGCTGTCGAAGATCTACACCCGCGGCGGGGACAAGGGGCAGACGTCGCTCTCCGACGGCTCGCGGCGGGCGAAGACGGATCCGCTGATCGAGGCCTATGGCGCGGTCGACGAGACCAACGCCGCCATCGGCGTCGCCCGTCTGCACACGGACGGCGAGGCCGACGCCATGCTGGCGCGCATCCAGAACGACCTGTTCGATCTCGGCGCCGATCTCGCGACGCCCCATGCCGAAAGCTACAAGTGGGAGCCGCTGCGCATCGTCCAGACGCAGGTCGACCGCCTGGAGGCGGAGATCGACGCGATGAACGAACGCCTCGAGCCGCTGAAGAGCTTCATCCTGCCCGGCGGCGGCGCGGCGGCGGCGCAGCTTCACATGGCGCGCACGATCTGCCGCCGCGCCGAGCGGCTGATGTGGCGCGCCGCCGAGACGGCCGAGATCAGCGACGCAGCGCTGAAATACGTCAACCGCCTGTCGGACCACCTCTTCGTCCTTGGCCGGGTGCTGAACGACGACGGCCGCGCCGACGTGCTCTGGACGCCGGGAGCGAACCGCTGAGGTTCCGGCAATGAGCGAGGGCCTGATCGAGGGGGCCGACGGGCTCCCCCGCTGCGGCTGGCATGGCGGGCTCGACGACTACCGCGCCTACCATGACGACGAATGGGGCCGGCCGGAAACCGACGACATCCGCCTGTTCGAGAAGATCTGCCTGGAGGGCTTCCAGTCGGGGCTGAGCTGGCTGACCATCCTGCGCAAGCGCGAGAACTTCCGCGCCGCCTTCGACGGCTTCGACTACCGGCGCGTCGCCGAATACGGCGAGGGGGATGTGGAGCGGCTGCTGGCCGACGCCGGCATCGTGCGTCACCGGAAGAAGATCGAATCGACCATCAACAACGCCCGCCGGGCGATGGAGCTGGAACGGGAGGCGGGCGGCCTCGCGCGGTTCTTCTGGAGCTTCGAGCCGGACCCGGACGCGCGGCCCGACCCGGTGACCCATGCGCACATCATGGCCAATCCGACGACGCCCTTTTCCACGCGGCTGTCGAAGGAGCTGAAGAAGCGCGGCTGGAGCTTCGTCGGCCCGACCACCGCCTATGCCTTCATGCAGGCCATGGGGCTGGTCAACGACCACATCGAGGGCTGCGCCTTCCGCGCCCGGGTCGAGGACGAACGCGCGGCGCTGAAGCGGCCGTAAGGCGTCCGGAAATCGCGCGGCGCGGGATGGTCCGGCCGGCGCGCTGCGCGGCTGTGACTTGCCGGATCGGTCGGAGCGTTGCCGCCTTTGACGTCATCCCCGATGGCGCGTGCGCCACTCGGGGATCGGGCAGAGGCGGACACCGGCGTGCTGCCGCGGCCCGATGCCCGCGCGCCGTCGGCGGCGGGCATGACATCGATGAAAGGCGCCGCGGCCCCATCGGCGAATGCATTCCCCACCCGGTCCCTCCCCCTTCCCGAAGGGGAAGGTGGCCCGCGTCGGCGGGCCGGGAGGGGGTCCGTTTGCAGGCCCCTTATCGCTTCACGACGTAGCCGATGGATTCGCGGTCCCAGGCATCGGCCGTGACGCCCGCGTCGCGCAGGTCGCCCTTGCGCAGCTTGCCCGACGCGGTCTTGTCCAGCTCGGCGATCCGGCGCACGAAGCGCGGCACGGCGTAGCGCGGCATGCGCGGCGCGCAGTAATCCAGCAGCTCCTTCGGCTCGACGCTCTGGCCCGGGGCCTCGACGATGACCGCCATGACCTCCTCCTCGCCGCCGGCGCCCTCGACCTTGACGCCCACCACCGCGCTTTCGGCGATGGCGGGATGGGCGTTGATCACTTGCTCGACCTCGAAGGCGGAGATGTTCTCGCCGCGGCGGCGGATGCAGTCCTTGATGCGGTCGACATAGTGGAGCCGGCCCTTCGCATCGATGCGGCAGGCGTCGCCGGTGTGGAACCAGAGATTGCGCCAGGCCTCCACCGTCTTTTCCGGCATGCGGTAGTAGCCGGCGGAGAAGATGCCCGGGAATTTCGGGCGGATGAGAAGCTCGCCGACCTCGTCGGTCGCCAGCGGCCAGTCGGTCTCCGGGTCGCCGATGCAAACCTCGTAGAACTCGTCGTCGATATAGCCTGCGCAGCCCGGCTCCAGGCCCGATTCGTTGACGTCGCCCAGGGCGGTCATGCCGCATTCGGTCATGCCGAAGCCCTGCACGATCTTGAAGCCGAAGCGCTGCTCCATCGCCGCGCCCCATTCCTTCGAGATCGGCACGGCGGTGACCATGCGGAGCCTGTGGTCGCGGTCGCGGTCGGTGGGCGGCGTGTTGAAGACGAACTCCGGCATCACGCCCAGCAGGTTGGTGATGGTGGCGCCGGTCTCGATCACCTCGTCCAGCCAGCGGTTCGGGCTGAAGCGCTGCACGACGTGCGCCCGGCCGCCGGCCATCATCGTGCCCAGGCACTGCAGGTTGAGCGCGTTGACGTGAAACAGCGGCATGCAGATGTAGTAGACGTCGTCCGCGGTCTGGCCGAGCTTGGCCAGCTGCCGGTCCATCCAGACGTAGAAATGCCCGTGGGGCAGCAATACGCCCTTGGCCGGTCCGGTGGTGCCGGAGGTGTACATGATGGCGGCGAGGTCGTGGATCCCGGGCTCCACCGCCGGCGGCGTCCCGCCCCGGCCCGTGGCCTCGAAATCGTCGAAACCGCTGATCTCCGCGCCCAGCAGCGCTTCAGGCAGCTCGGCCGGCGGCGGGCCGCCGACGACCACCACGTGGCCGGGCTTCGCCTCGCCGCGGTCGACGCCCTCGAAATGATGCACCAGGTCGATGTCGACCAGCACCGCCTTCGGATCGGAATTCTGCAGCTGATGCTGCAGGAAGGCGCCACGGAGCTCGGTGTTCACCGGCACGAAGACCGCGCCGGCCTTCATGATGCCGAACAGCGCCACCATGAACTCGGCGCGGTTCTTCACCAGCATGAGCACCCGGTCCCCTTCGCCGATGCCGGCGCCGGCCAGCGCGGCGGCGAGATCGTCGGAGCGCCGGTCGAGGCCGGCATAGGTCAGCTCCAGCCCCGTGTCGAAGGTCAGGTAGGTCTTCTCGCCCAGCTTTGCCGCCTGGCGGCGGACCAGATGAACCACGGTCCAGTCGGAAAAATCTCGCATCGTGTCCTCCCCCGGAAACGGGCCGCATATTCGCCAGCGCGCGGCGGCTTCGCAAGCCGGAGAAACCTGACGCGACGTCACCCCGGCCGGTCCGACAATTGTCTTTGCCAATTCGCCGGAACCGGCCCTAGAGTTTTTTCGAAGATGCCGGACCGGCGGCCAACGCCGGCTGATATTCAACAGGGAGGGACGGACGATGATCCGCAAGATCGCGCTGGCGGCGGCAGCCGCGGCGATACTGGCAACCGGCGCGGCGGAGGCCGAGCCGACAGAATTGCGCTACGCCACCGCGGCCCCGGAAGGGACGCCCTGGGGCAAGTTCCTGAACGAGACCGTCGCCGACATCCACAAGGCGACGGACAAGCTGAAGATCGTGCCCTATTTCTCCTCGGCGCTGGGCGACGAGCAGACCGCGCTGCGCCAGGTGGTGCGCGGGCGCATCGACATGTCGGGCCAGTCGGGCGTCGCCACCTCGCTGATCGCGCCCAGCTTCGCGCTGCTCAACGCGCCCTATCTGTTCGATTCGCCGGAGCAGTCGGACTGCATGTTCGACAACCATGTGCGGCCGATCTTCGAGGAGAAGATGCAGGCCTCCGGCGTGGTCACGCTGTCCTGGGTCGAGGTCGGCCACAGCTACACCTCGTCGAAGGAGAAGATCCACACCCTGGAGGACATCCAGGGCATGAAGATCCGCATTCCGCCGACCGCGGCCAGCCAGTTCTTCTATGAGGAACTGGGCGCCAACGGCGTGCCCATGGGCGTCGTCGACATGGTGCCGGCGCTGAAGACCGGCCAGGTCAACGCGATCACCACGTCGACCGTCTACGGCATGGCGATCGGCCTGCCCAAGCTGGCGCCGTTCACCCTGGTCCACCGCGCCACCCACGACATCGGCACGGTGACCGTCTCCAAGCGGGTCTGGGACGGGCTGGACGACGAGCAGAAGAATGCGCTGGCCATCGTCGACAAGCGCGTCAACGAACTGCGCAAGGGGATCCGCGGGGCCGAGCAGTTCCTGCTGGGCAAGGCCGCGGAGGCCGGCGCACCGGTCTACGAGCTGCCTGCGGCGGAGAAGGCGCGCTGGAAGGAAGCGGCGGCCCGCGCCACCAGCCGCCTGATCGAGGAGATCGGCGGCGACGCGCCGGAAATCTGGGAGAAGATCCAGAAGGCGAAGGCGGCCTGCCTGAACACCTGAACGCCTGAGACCGTCGAACCGGCATGGCGGCGTTCCTGAAAGCCCTCCTGCGCCTCGAAAGCCTCGTGGCGGCGCTGGCCTATGTCGTCGTGGCCGGCCTGCTGCTGGGCGAGATCGTGGCGCGGGAGGCGTTCTCGACGACCATCTGGGGCTCGCAGAAGATGGCGGTCTTCGCCGCCATCTTCGCCGGCTTCCTGGGCCTGTGTCTGGCCACCGCCGCCAACGCCCATCTCAGGCCGCAATTCGCCGACAGCTGGTGGCCGGCGCGCTGGAGCGCCCCGCTCGGCCGCATCGGCGACCTGATCTCGGCGGCGTTGTTCATCGGCCTCGGCGTGGTCGGCCTGGACTACGTCTCCCAGACCTTCCACTACAACGACGTCGCCGCCGTGCTCTACTGGCCGCTCTGGCCGTTCCAGTCGGTGATCGTCTACGCCTTCTTCTCCTCGGCGCTGCGCCACCTGGTCTTCGCCGCGCGGCCCGACCTGAAGCCCGCGCCCGAAATCGCGAAGGGCTGAACGCGCGCCATGGAAGTCCTCCTCCTCGCCGGCCTCGTCCTGCTCCTGCTCTCGCTCCGGCAGAGCGTGATCCTGATCCTGTTCGCCGCCGCGGCCTATGTGCATTTCGTCTGGGGCGACGGCGAGCTCACCTACCTGATCGAGGACCTGTGGACCAGCGTGAACCGGGAGGTGCTGCTGGCCATCCCGATGTTCGTGCTGGCCGGCAACATCATGACCCGGGGCTCGATCGCACGGCGCCTGATCGACATCATGCGGGCGCTGACCCAGTGGCTGCCCGGCGGCCTCGCGGTCTGCACCATCCTGTCCTGCGCGGTGTTCGCCGCGCTCTCGGGCTCCTCGCCGGTGACGCTGCTGGCGGTGGGCTCGATCATGTACCCGGCGCTGATCGCCCAGGGCTATCCGAAGAAGTTCTCCCTCGGCGCCCTGGCCTCGGCGGGCACGCTGGGCATCGTCATCCCGCCGTCGATCCCGCTGATCCTCTACGGCATCGTCACCGAGCAATCGATCGTCGACCTCTTCCTGGCCGGCATCGTGCCGGGGCTGCTGCTGACCGTGGTGCTGACGGCCTATTCGCTGTTCCACAACCGCCATATCGAAGCCTTCCCCTTCGAGGTCCGCCAGCTCGGCCGTGCGCTGAAGGACGGCGTCTTCGCGCTGATGACGCCGGCGATCCTGCTGGGGGGTATCTATTCGGGGTTCTTCTCGGCCACCGAGGCGGCGGCCGTGGCGGTGGGCTACGCCGTGCTGGTGGAGATCTTCATCCACCGCGAGCTGCAGCCGCGCGACTTCTACGGCATCGCCGTGGAGACCTCGCGCCTGCTCGGCACGCTGCTGCCCATCGTCGCCATCGCGCTCTCGATCAACCTGCTGCTGACCGCCGAGCGCATCCCGCAGGAGCTGGCGGTCTGGATGACCAGCCTGGTCGACAGCCCGTTCGCCTTCCTGGTGATCCTCAACATATTCCTGCTGATCGTCGGCTGCCTGGTCGACATCGGCGCCGCCATCCTGATCCTGGCCCCCATCCTGCTGCCCATCGCCCAGGCCTATGGCATCGACCCGATCCACTTCGGCATCATCATGGTGGTGAACCTGGAGATCGGCTACATCACCCCGCCGATCGGGCTCAACCTGATCGTCGCCATGACGGCGTTCAAGGAGGATTTCCTGCTGATCTGCCGCTCGGTGCTGCCCTTCATCGCACTGATGGTGTTCGTGCTGATCCTGGTGGTCTGGATCCCCGGGCTCTCGCTCTGGCTGGTGCGCTGAGGCCGCTCAGCCCTTGGCGCGCAGCAGGCGCTGCTTCTGGCGCTGCCAGTCCTTGTCCTTCTGGGACTGGCGCTTGTCGTGCTGTTTCTTGCCCTTGGCCACGCCGAGCATCAGCTTGGCGATGCCCCGGTCGTTGAAGTAGAGCTTCAACGGCACCAGGGTCATGCCTTCCTTCTGGCGCGCGCCGATCAGCCGGCCGATCTCGCGGCTGCGCATCAGCAGCTTGCGCGGCCGCCGCGGCTCGTGATTGTTGCGGTTGCCCTGCTTGTATTCGGGGATATGGGCGTTGATCAGCCACAGCTCGCCGCGTTCGGGCGAGGCGTAGCTCTCGGCGATGTTGGCGCGCCCGGCGCGCAGCGATTTCACCTCGGTGCCGGTCAGCACCAGTCCCGCCTCCATCGTGTCCTCGATGAAGTAGTTGTGGCGCGCCTTCCTGTTTTCCGCGACGACCCGTCCCACGATGATCTAGTTCAGCAGGCCTGCATGGCGCAGCGCGCCGTCGACCTCCGCCTTGGTCTCGTCGGTGATGGGCGCCAGCGGCAGCCGTGTGTGGGGTGAGAGATCGGTCATGATGCGGGAGACGGCATATTTCACCGGGCCCGGGCTGGGCTCCAGGAACAGGGCGTTGTGCAGCGGCATCAGCCGGTCCTGATAGGCCAGCGCCGTGGCGTAGTCGCCGGCCATGCACGCGGCCTGGAACTCGGCGCACAGCTTCGGCGCGACGTTGGCGGTGACCGAGATGCAGCCATGGCCGCCATGCGCCATAAGCGCCAGCGCCGTGCCGTCCTCGCCGGAAAGCTGGATGAAGTCGGGTCCGCAGGCCTGGCGCTGCAGGGAGACGCGCTCCAGCTTCGCCGTCGCGTCCTTGACGCCGATGATGTTCTCCAGCTTCGAGAGCCTGGCCATGGTCTCCACGGACATGTCGACCACCGAGCGCGGCGGGATGTTGTACATGATGATGGGCAGGCCGATCTCGTTGAGCGCCTCGAAATGGCGGTAGAGGCCTTCCTGGTTCGGCTTGTTGTAATAGGGGGTGACCACCAGGCAGGCGTCGGCGCCTGCCTCCTTCGCGTGGCGGGTGAGGCCGATCGCCTCCCGGGTGTTGTTCGACCCGGTGCCGGCGATCACCGGCACGCGCCCGTCGGCGACCTCGATGCAGAGCTCCACCACCCGGCGGTGCTCGTCATGCGACAGCGTCGGCGATTCGCCGGTCGTGCCCATGGGCACAAGGCCGGTGCTGCCCTCGGCGATCTGCCATTCGACGAATTTGCGGAAGCCGGCCTCGTCCACGGCGCCGTTCTGGAACGGCGTGATCAGCGCGGGGATCGATCCCTTGATATCCATCTCACTGTCTCCGTCGGTTGAGGCCGGGGGCCGGAACGACCGCTTATAGCGACGCCGCCCGAGGCCGGGCAAGCGGCGAGTTGTGGCGGCGGCCGCGACGGCCCTGCGAAATCCGGCTTGACGTCCCCATATGGTCGGGCAGGCTCGACCCAGCAACGGAGGCCCTGTTTGCGACCCTCCCCGATTCTTGCGATCGCCCTCGTCCTGTCGGCCATGACGGCCGCCGCCGCCACAGCCGCGCCCCTGCCCCCGGCCAACGAGGAACGGCGCGTGCAGAGCCGCGAGAGCGCCATGCTCTCCGCCGCCGACCGCCAGGCCTACCGCCGGGCTTTCGACGCGGCGCGGGACCGCGAATGGGATGCGCTCGACCGCATTCTCGGCGGCATCCGCGACGACCGTCTGTTTCCGGTGCTGCAATGGCTGCGCATCCGCCGCGAGGGCGTGGAGGACCGCGACGCGATCCGGGCCTTCCTGGACGCCCATCCCGAATTCCCCAGCCTGGACGCGGTGCGCGTCGAGCTGGAGCGGCTGGTGGCGCGGGAGGCGGGCGTCAGCGAGGCGCTGACCCACTTCGAACGGCACCCCCCGGTGACCGGCGAAGGCGTCGTGCGCCACGCCCTGCTGCTCGACGGGCAAGGCGCGCGCCTGCCGGCCATCCGCGTCGCGAAGCACGCCTGGCACGACCACGATCTGGACAAGTCGCTGGAAGCGGATCTTCTTGCCGCCTTCGGCGACGCCTTCACCACCGAGGACCACTGGAAGCGCCTCGACCGGCTGGTCTGGAACGGGCAGAGCAGCGCGGCGGGACGCATGGAGCCGCTGGTGCCCAGCGACTACTGGCTGCTGGCCGATGCGCGCCTGAGCCTGCGCTTCGCCCGCAGCCGCGCCGAAGCGGCCCATGACCGCGTACCACCGTCGCTGAAGGACAATCCGGGACTGGTCTACGAGCGGGTGCGCTATCTGCGCCGCCACGACCGCAACGCCGAAGCCCAGGACATCCTGTCGAAGGCCGGGCCGATGCCGGGGATCGACAGCCGCTGGTGGGTGGAGCGGCGCATCCAGATCCGCAATCTGATCCAGGATGGCGATTTCGAGAGCGCCTACCGCATCGCCCGCGATCACGGCATCGACGAGGGCATCAACTTCGCCCGCCTGGAGTTCGAGGCCGGCTGGCTGGCGCTGCGATTCGTCGGCCGGCCGGAAGCGGCGCTGGCGCATTTCCGCACCCTCTACGACGGCGTCGGCACGCCGATCAGCCGCGCCCGGGGGGCCTACTGGACGGCGATGGCCCATCACGAGCTGGGCAACGCGCGGGAGGCGCAGGAACTGCTGGAGCTGGCGGCGATCCATCCCAACACCTATTACGGCCAGCTTGCCGCGCTGCGCCTGGGCCGGGCGGATCTGGCGCTGCCGCCGCCGGAGCCGGTCGCGGAAGCGCGCGTCCGCGCCTTCGCCGAACGGCCGCTGGCGGTCATGGCGCGCCTGCTGATGGAGGTGGACCAGAACGCCCTGGCCCGCACCCTGCTGTCGCACGCCGTGGAGACCGCCGAAACGCCGAAGGACTACGCCGCTGCCGCGCGCTTTGCCGACGATACCGGCATGACCGACATGCAGGTCCTGCTCGGCAAGATCGGCCTCGCCGCGGGCGCCGACGTGATGCAGACGGCCTATCCGGTGCACGCGGCCCTGCGCGACAACCCCTTCGTCGATCCCGCCCTGGCCCACGCCATCGCCCGCCAGGAAAGCACCTTCAATGTCGAGGCGGTGAGTCCCGTCGGCGCGCGCGGGCTGATGCAGCTCATGCCCGACACCGCGCGCGAGAAGGCCGGCGACATCGCGCTCGCCTACACTCCCGCCCGGCTGACCCGCGACGCGGCCTACAACGTCGCCCTCGGCAGCAGCTATCTGAGGGAGCTGATCGACCGGTTCGACGGCTATCTGCCCATGGCCATCGCGGCCTACAACGCCGGCCCCAGCCGGGTGAATCAGTGGATCGAGGAGAACGGCGACCCCCGCAGCGGCGCGGTTCATCCCGTCGACTGGGTGGAGATGATCCCGTTCTACGAGACCCGCAACTACGTGCAGCGGGTGCTGGAGGGGCTGCAGGTCTACAGGGTGCGCCTCGCCCGGGGCCGATCGGCGCCCAACCGCCTCGACGAGGATCTCGGCCTCAGACCGGCGGCGGTCTGTCTCGCGGCTTCAGCCCGCGGCGCCTGCTGACAGCCGCGCCGCCGGTTCGGTCTCGGTGCGGAGCACCAGGTGGCCGGGGAAGAAGAGGCGCACCGTGGCGCCCGCGCCGCGGCGGCTCTCGATCTCGATGCGGCCGCCGTGCATGCGCATCAGGCTGTCGGCGATGCTGAGCCCCAGCCCCGTGCCGCCGCCCTGGGACTGGTACTGATTGCGCGCCTGATGGAAGGGCTGGAGGATTTCCCGCAGCTGGTCCGGCGAGATGCCGATGCCCTGGTCGGCGACCTCGACCAGGTATTCGCCGCCGGCGTCGCGGGCGCGCACCTCGATGACGCCGCCCGGATGGGAGAACTTGACGGCGTTCGACAGCAGGTTGAGCAGGATCTGGCGGATGGCCTGGGCGTCGGCGTTGAGCCGGACGTCCGGCTCCAGCCGCTGGCGCAGCTCCAGATCCTTGTCCTCCATCTGGAACTCGATCATGGGCGTGACCGCGGCCACGGCCTCGCCGAGATCCAGCGGCGCCAGCTCCAGTTCGCGCTTGCCGGCCTCGATCTTGGAGAAGTCCAGGACATCGTTGATCACCGCCAGCAGGTGCTTGCCGCTGGTGTTGATGTAGCCGGCGTATTCCTCGTTCTTGCCGGGATCGAACTTGAAGATCGTGATCATCTCCGAGAAGCCGATGATGGCGTTCAGCGGCGTGCGCAGTTCGTGGCTCATGTTGGCCAGGAACATCGACTTGGCGCGGTTCGCGGTCTCGGCTTCCTCGGCCAGCACCTCGGCCTTCTCCTTGGCCTCGGTCAGGCGCTGCTCGCGCTCGGTGACCGCGCCGACCATGTAGTCGAAGGCGCGCCCCATGTCGGCGATCTCGTCGCGGCCGTCGACGGGGATCGGCGCGCGCTCGCCCTCGACCCAGGCGAACATGGACGACTTCAGGTTCGACAGGCGCGCCAGCACGTCGTTGCGCACGAAGAACAGCAGGCCGCCGATCAGCAGCACGCTCAGCACCAGGGCGACCGTCAGGATCGCGGTGCTCTCGCGCTCCAGCTGCACGATGTCGGCGTTGCGCCGCTCGGTGTCGTCGCGGATGTGGAAGAACAGGTCGGACACGGCGCTGTTGAGCCGGTTGGACAGCAGCTTGTTGTTGGCCAGCAGGCCTTCCTGGCGGCGCTCCAGGACCACCAGCTCGCGCTGCAGACCGAAGGAGATGCGCGTCGCGGCGACCAGTCGGACGAAGGCCTCGTGGACCGACGCCACCTCTTCGGGCACGGGCGCCACGGAGGCGAAGTTGTCCATCCGCTCGGTGGCGATGCCGACATGGCGTTCGAACTCGTCCTCCAGCCTGCCGATCCGGACCGAGCTTTCCGCCGCCGGCAGGGCGAGCTGCGCGCCCAGAGCCCAGTCGACCTCGGTGAGCCAGCCGAAGGGCACGGCCAGGCGGCGCTCGCGCCCGGCGCTCTCCAGATCCTGCACCCGGGCGCGGAGCCGCAGCGCCCCGCGGGTATGTTCGGCGATGCTGTTCTCGATGACGATGCGGCGGGCGACGGAGTCATTCAGCCGCTGCAGGTTCTCGATCATGTCGGCGCGGCGGGATTCGACGGCCCTCACCAGTTCCCGATCGGCGGGCGAGCCGACGCCGACGCGCCGCTCGAAGGTCGACAGCGCCGCTTCGAGCGACCCCAGGTGGTCGGCCAGGCGGTGGTTGATGGCCTGGCGGACGAATTCCGAATCGACGCGCGCCAGCGACGGCGCGGTGGACGAGATGGCGCTGGTGATCGAGCCGAGGCGGGAGGCGGCGATGAGCTTCGGCATCGCTTCGCGCGCCACCGCCTCGTAGGAGCCCTGCATGCGGTCGAAGGTGAACAGCGCCGTGACGATCGCGCCGATCACCACCAGCGCGATCACGGCCAGCGCCGCGGAGAACTTGGTCGCGACGGAGCGTCCCCTCATCGTCCCGGACTCCGGGATCCGGGCCTATCTGACCGGCGGTGCGTAATGCAGCCCTCCCTCGGTCCACAGCGCGTTCAGGCCGCGGTCCATCTTCAGCGGCGAATTCTCGCCGACATGACGGTCGAAGATCTCGCCGTAATTGCCGACGGCGCGGATCGCCCGCACGGCCCAGTCATTGTCGACCCCCATGCCGGCGCCGATGGCGCCGTCGGCGCCCAGCAGGCGGCGTACCTCCGGGTCGTCGGATGCGCGCATCTCGTCCACGTTCGCGGCGGTCACGCCCATCTCCTCGGCGGCGATGGTGGCCAGCACCGTCCAGCGCACCAGGTCGAACCATTCCTGGTCGCCCCGGCGCACCGCCGGACCCAGCGGCTCCTTGGAGACGATCTCGGGGAACAGCACGAAGTTGCCGGGGTCGCTGGCGCGGTTGCGGAGCTGGGAGATCAGCACCACGCGGTCATAGGTGATGATCTCGCACTCGCGGGCGAAGAAGCTCTCATAGGTGCCGTCGATGGACTGGAACTCGATGACCTTGAGGCCGGGGTAATAGGTGCGGACCAGTTCGTTGACGTTCTTCAGGGTGGTGGTGCCGCCGCTGACGCAGACATTGGCCTGCTCGACCTCGGCCAGGTTGCGGGCGCCCAGGGAGCGGTGGGCCAGGAAGCTCTGGCCGTCATAGTAGATTGTCCCGGTGAAGCTGATCCCCAGCGCGGTGTCGCGGGTGATCGTCCAGGTGGTGTTGGCCATCAGCACGTCGAAGCCGTCGGCCGCCAGGGCCTCGAAGCGGATGACGTCGTTGACTTCGTAGAACTCCACCGCCTCCGGATCCTCCAGAGCGGCGGCGGCAAGGGCCCGGCAGTAGTCGATGAACATGCCCTGCCAGCGGCCGTTCTCGTCGATCGCCGAGAGGCCCTGGCCGCTGCGGGTGACGCCGCAGCGCACCACCCCGTCGGCCTTGACGCGGTCCAGCACCGCGCCGGCGCGGACCCCGGAACCGGGCGCGGCGGCCATGACGAGGCAGCCGGCGAGCGCGAGCGCAGCGGCGAAGCGGGCGATGGCGGAGGGTGCGGAAATCATTCGGGGCGCTCCGGTGGCCATTGTCTGAACGCGTTAACCATTATGCTATCGCCCCGATCCTTGCCGAAAGGTAAACGATGCCGGCGCTTCAGGTTGACGGCGGCAGAATAGGCGTCACTTTCAGCACCGCCCGGCGCGGTGTCCGGGCGCCGGAGAGGGGAGAGAGCCCGCCATGACGGTTTCGGTCGACGATATCCGCGCCGCTGCCGCGCGGCTGCGGGGCAGGGCCATCCGCACACCGCTGCTGGAATCGGCGCGCCTCAACGACCGCCTCGGCGGGCGGCTGCTGGTGAAGCCCGAATGCCTGCAGCGCACGGGCTCGTTCAAGTTCCGCGGCGCCTTCAACACGTTGAGCGCCATGGACCCGGCGGTGCGCGCGGGGGGCGTCATCGCCTATTCCTCGGGCAACCACGCCCAGGGCGTGGCGCTCTCGGCGAAACTGTTCGGCGCGCCGGCGACCATCATCATGCCCCATGACGCGCCGGAGCTGAAAAAGCGCAACACCGCCGAGTACGGGGCGGAGGTCGTGCTCTACGACCGCTATTCGGAGAACCGGGAGGCGCTGGGCGAGCGGCTGATGGCCGAGCGCGGCCTGACCCTGGTGAAGCCCTACGACCAGGAAAGCGTGATCGCCGGCCAGGGCACGGTGGGGCTGGAGATCGCCGAGCAATGCGCCGAGGCGGGCGTCGTGCCGGACTTCGCCCTCTGCCCGGCGGGCGGCGGCGGGCTGATCAGCGGGGTCTCCATCGCGCTGAAGGACGCTTTTCCCCGGATCGCCGTGCACCCCGCGGAGCCGGCGGATTTCGACGACTGGGGCCGCTCGCTGGCGGGCGGCGTCCGGGTTGCGGTGGACCCGTCGGCGCGCAGCATCTGCGACGCCATCCTGACGCCGACGCCGGGCGAGATCACCTTCGAGATCGGCCGGCGCACCCTCTCGGCGGGGGTCGGCGTCAGTGACGAGGAGGCGCTGGCGGCCATGCGCGACGCCTTCCTGGAGCTGAAGATCGTGGCCGAACCCGGCGGCGTGGTGGCGCTGGCGGCGCTGCTGTCGGGACGGGTGGAACTGGCCGGCCGCACCGCCGTCGTCGTGGTCTCCGGCGGCAATGTCGACCCGGCGCTGTTCCGCCGCGCCCTCGACATGACGGAGATGCCGTCGGCCGCGTGACGCGGCACGGTGCGTGCGCTAGGCTTTCCGGCGGGGAAGAGACCGGGGAGACGCGCCATGACCGCCTGTTCGTCCGTGCTGGATCTGATCGGCAACACGCCGATGGTCGAACTGAGAAATCTCGACGCCGGCCCCTGCCGGCTGTTCGCCAAGCTGGAAAGCCAGAATCCCGGCGGTTCGGTGAAGGACCGCATCGGCCTGTCGATGATCGAGGCCGCCGAGCGCGACGGCCGGCTGAAGCCCGGTGGCACGCTGATCGAGGCGACGGCGGGCAATACCGGCCTCGGCCTGGCGCTGGTCGCCGCGCTGAAGGGCTACCGCCTGATCCTGGTGATTCCCGACAAGATGAGTCTGGACAAGATCCAGCATCTCAAGGCCCTGGGGGTCGAGGTGCGGCTGACCCGCTCCGACGTCGGCAAGGGGCACCCGGAATATTACCAGGACATCGCTGAACGGCTGGAGCGCGAGATTCCCGGCGCCTTCTGGGTCGACCAGTTCTCCAATCCCGCCAATCCGGAGGCGCACTACCGCGGCACGGGCCCGGAGATCCTGGCGCAGATGGACGGCGACGTGGACGCGATCTTCTGCGGCGTCGGCTCCGGCGGCACCATCACCGGTATCGGCCGTTTCATGAAGGAGAACTCGCCGAAGACGGAGATGATCGTCGCCGATCCGGAGGGGTCGATCGTCGCCGAGGCGGCGAATACCGGAAATATCTCGACGGATGTCGGCTCCTGGCTGATCGAGGGGATCGGCGAGGACTTCATCCCGCCGAACTGCGATCTCTCGGTGATCGCCCGCGGGATCACGGTCTCCGACGCGGATTCCTTCGCGGCGCTGGGCGAACTGATCACGAAGGAAGGCATTCTGGGCGGCTCGTCGACGGGCACGCTGCTGGCCGCGGCGCTCAGCTACTGCCGGGAGCAGACCGAGGCGAAGCGCGTGGTGACGCTGGTCTGCGACACGGGCAACAAGTATCTCTCCAAGGCCTTCAACCGCGCCTGGCTGGTCGATCAGGGACTGATCCGCCGCCGCCGCCACGGCGATCTGCGCGACATGATCATCCGCCGTGCCGACGAGGGCGACGTGGTCACCATCAATCCCGGCGACACCCTGCTGACGGCCTATTCGCGCTTGCGCATGTTCGACGTCTCCCAGCTGCCCGTCATGGAGGGCGAGCGGATCACCGGCATCATCGACGAGAGCGACCTGTTGCTGGCCGTGCAGGGCCATGAGGAGAACTTCAAGAAGCCGGTGAGCGAGTTCATGGTCACGCGGCTGGAGACCATCCGCCCCGACGCCTCCGAGGCCGAGCTGATGCCGATCCTGCGCGCCGACAAGGTGGCGATCGTCGCCGACGAGGACACCTTCTATGGCCTCATCACCCGCGTCGACGTGATCAACCACATGCGCCAGGTCGCGGCCAACGCCGTCGAGGGGTGACGACCCGACCGGGTCCGGGCCGCAGAGGGGCCGGCGATCCGTGAGAACATCACCTCCCCCTGGGATCAGGGGGAGGTCGGCGCGGCACCCGCCGGGAGGGGGTCGCCGGACCTTCGCCATACTGACCGAGTCCTGAACGGGCCGCAGGCCCGATTCGGGACCCATGCCTGAGCAGATCCGGTCGCGCCTTTTCCGGCGGGAAGGCTCAGGCGTGGGTCCCGGGACGCGTGGATGCGCCGGTCCCGCCATGAATCAGGGGGAAGGAAAGCCGGTTCGATCTGGCGGGGAATTGCCCTATATAGCCCGGACCTTCGCAACGGGAGCCACGCGTGCTGGACCGCATTTTCAATTGGGCGGAGCGGAGCCAGGAAGTCTTTCCCCCTGAGCTGCCGTCGAAACCGCCCGCCGGTTTCTTCAGCTTCGTCTGGCATTACGCTAGGCCGTTCCGGCGCATGATCGCGCTGACGGCGCTGACCGCGGCGCTGGTCGGCATCGTCGAGGTCTGGCTGTTCTCCTTCATCGGCGATCTGGTGGACTGGCTGGCCGCCGCCGACCGGGAGACCTTCATGGAGACCCACTGGCCGGAACTGGTCGGCATGGGCTTTGTCATCATGGTGGTCTATCCGGCGGTGATGCTGCTGTCGGAGGTGATGTCGAACCAGGGCCTGCTGGGCAATTTCGCCATGCGCACGCGCTGGCAGGCGCACCGCTATCTGCTGCGCCAGTCCGTCGGCTTCTTCCAGGACGACTTCGCCGGCCGGGTGGCGACGAAGATGATGCAGACCTCGCTCGGCGTCCGCGATTCCGTGCTGAAGACCTGCGAGATCCTGCTCTATGTCGGCATCTACTTCATTTCGGCGGTGGTGCTGTTCGCCATGAGCGACTGGCGCCTGGCGGTGCCGCTGGTCGCCTGGCTGGCGGGCTATGTCGCCATTCTCTACTTCCTGGTGCCGCGCATGGCGCAGCTCGCCGCCGATCAGGCGGAGGCGCGGTCGATGGTCACCGGCCGCGTCGTCGACAGCTACACCAACATCCAGACGGTGAAGATGTTCGCCCATGCCGAACAGGAGGACGCTTACGCCCGCGAGGGGATGGAGACCTTCCTCGGCACGGTCTACCGCTCCATGCGGCTGGCGACGGTGCTGCTGTTCCTGATGACGATGCTGAACGCGGGGCTGTTCTTCGCCGTCGGCGGCCTTGCCATCTGGCTCTGGCAGGGCGGGATCGTCACACTGGGCGCGCTGGCCTTCACGACGGGGCTGGTGCTGCGCATCCACGGCATGGCCCACTGGATCCTGTGGGAAGTCTCCGGCCTGTTCGAGAATATCGGCGTGGTCCAGGACGGCATCGGCACCATCGCCCGCGACCGGGAGGTGGTCGACCGTCCCGGCGCCGCGCCGCTGGCGGTGACCGAGGGCCGCGTCGCCTTCCGCGACATCCGCTTCAACTACGGCAAGGCCCGGGGCGAATCCGACCGCGTTATCGAGCATCTGAATCTGGAGGTCCGGCCCGGCGAGAAAATCGGCATCGTCGGCCGCTCCGGCGCCGGCAAGTCGACGCTGGTCAGCCTGCTGCTGCGCTTCTACGACCTGGAGGCGGGCCGCATCGAGATCGACGGTCACGACATCGCCGGCGTCACCCAGGAGAGCCTGCGCGGCGCCATCGGCATGGTCACCCAGGACACCTCGCTGCTGCACCGCTCGGTGGCCGAGAACATCCGCTATGGCCGCCGCGACGCGAGCATGGCGGAGATCGTCGCCGCGGGGAAAAGGGCCGAGGCGCACGATTTCATCCTCGACCTGGAGGACATGAACGGCCGGCGCGGCTACGACGCCCATGTCGGCGAGCGCGGCGTCAAGCTTTCCGGTGGCCAGCGCCAGCGCATCGCCATCGCCCGGGTGCTGCTGAAGGACGCGCCGGTCCTGGTGCTGGACGAGGCCACGAGCGCGCTGGATTCGGAGGTCGAGGCGGCGATCCAGCAGAACCTCTACCGCCTGATGGAAGGCAAGACCGTCATCGCCATCGCCCACCGTCTCTCGACCATCGCGGCCATGGATCGCCTCATCGTCATGGACGGCGGCCGCATCGTCGAGGAGGGCGGGCACGAGGATCTCATCGCCCGGGGCGGGCTCTACGCCGACCTCTGGTCGCGCCAGTCCGGCGGCTTCCTGCTCGGCCAGGCGGCGGAGTAGGCGTACCGAAACCGGTCGGCGCGGCGCCATCGGGGATGACGACGACTGGATGGATGGGTCGATCCCCCGCCCCGTCCCCTCCCCCTTGGCCAAGGGGGAGGGTGGTTCTGCGTCAGCGGAACCGGGAGGGGGTGCCCTTTCGGCGTGAAAGACCCGATCGCGGCCAGAGCTCGCCGCTCCCCTCTGTCCTGCCCGCCGCCGGCAGCGCGCGGGCATCGGCCCGGAGCGTCAGGTCCGGAGCTCGGGCAGATCGCGGAACAGCTCAAGCGCCTCCGGGTTGGCGAGGGCGTCGCGGTTCTTCACCGGGCGGCCGTGGACCACGTTGCGCACCGCCAGCTCGACGATCTTGCCCGAAAGCGTGCGCGGAATGTCGGCGACCGCGACGATCTTCGCGGGCACATGCCGCGGCGTGGCGTTGCGCCGGATCTGATTGCGGATGCGGTCCTCCAGCGCCTCGTCCAGGCGCGCGCCGGCCGCCAGCCGCACGAACAGCACGATGCGCACGTCGTCCTGCCAGTCCTGTCCGATCACCAGCGCTTCCAGCACGTCGGGCAGGGCCTCCACCTGGCGGTAGATCTCGGCGGTGCCGATACGCACCCCGCCCGGATTGAGCGTGGCGTCGGAGCGGCCGTAGATCACCAGGCCGCGCCGCTCCGTCATCATCACCCAGTCGCCGTGACGCCAGACGTTCTCGTAGCGGTCGAAATAGGCCTCGTGATAGCGGCTGCCGTCCGGGTCGTTCCAGAAGCCCAGCGGCATCGACGGATGCGCGTTCATGCAGCAGAGTTCGCCCTGTTCGCCGGTCACCGGGCGGCCTTCCTCGTCCAGCACGCGGACGTCGAGGCCGAGCTGGGGCTTCTGGATCTCGCCGCGCCAGACCGGCTCGGTGGGCGCGCCGCCGACGAAGCAGCCCAGGATGTCGGTGCCGCCGGCGATCGAGGCGAGCTGCACGTCCGCCTTCCAGTCGCGGTAGACGTGGTCGAAGCCGGCCGGCGCGAGCGGCGAGCCGGTCGACAGGATCGTCTTCACCGCCGAGAGATCGTGGGTTTCCGCCGGCCGCACGCCCTCCTTGGCGCAGGCGTCGATGAACTTGGCCGAGGTGCCGAAGATCTCGCCCTTCTCCGCCTCGATGAAGTCGAAGACCGCGTTCGCATCCGGATGGAAGGGCGAACCGTCGTAGAGCAGTAGTGTCGCCTCGGAAGCGAGGCCGGAAACCAGCCAGTTCCACATCATCCAGCCGCAGGTGGTGAAGTAGAACAGCCGGTCGACGGGATGCACGTCGACCTGCAGGCGGTGCTCCTTCAGATGCTGCAGCAGGGTGCCGCCGGCGCCGTGGAGGATGCACTTGGGCAGACCCGTCGTGCCGGACGAGTACATGATGTAAAGCGGGTCGTTGAAGCCGGTCATCACGTACTCGATCTCGCCGGCCTCGTGTTCGGCGATGACGTCGTCCAGCAGCGCCGCGCGCCCCTCCAGCCCGGAAATGTCGGGACGATCGTTCAGCAGCGGCACGATCACTGCGCGCTCGATCTCCGGCAGCTCCGCCAGGATGCCGCCGACGCGTTCCAGGCTGTCGTGTTCCTTGCCGCCATAGACATAGCCGTCGGCGGCGAACAGCACCTTCGGGCCGATCTGGCCGAAGCGGTCCAGCACGCCGCGCACGCCGAAATCGGGGCTGCAGGAGGACCAGACGGCGCCGAGGCTGGCGGCGGCCAGCATCGCCGCGACCGTCTCCGGCATGTTGGGCATGAAGCCGGCGACGCGGTCGCCTTGGCGCACGCCCATGGCGTGCAGCGCGCGGTGCAGACGGCTGACCAGATCGTGCAGTTCGCGCCAGCTCATGCGCTCGGCGAAGCGGTCCTCGGCGCGGAAGATCAGCGCGGGCGCGTCGTCACGGCGGCGCAGCAGGTTCTGTGCGAAGTTGAGGCGCGCATCGGGAAAGAAGGCCGCGGCCTTGAGGTCGCCGCCGTCGACCAGCACCCGCTCGCCGCGCGTCTCGGCGATCACCTCGCAGAAGTCCCAGACCGCGGTCCAGAACGCTTCCGGCTCGGCCACCGACCAGTCGTGCAGCGCGTCGTAGCCGTCGCCCTCGCGCCCGGCGAACGCCCGGAACCGCGCCAGGTTGCTGCCGGCCACGCGTTCGGGGTCGGGCGTCCAGAGTCTCGTCGCCTCATCCATCATCGCATCGTCTCCCGACGGCGGAGTCTATGGCCTGTGCGCGGCGTGGCAAGAGCGGGACAGGGATGCGCGGATCGGCCTTGCGGTCCCGCGTCCTGCGCGGCGCGCAGGCATCGGCCCGGGGACGCGGGTCAGCCGAGTTTCAGGTCGATCAGCAGCGTCTCGGTGTAGAGGTGATCGACGCGCCAGTCGGGCAGCGCCGGATCGGCGCGGCGGACCATGCGGCGGTAGCGCAGCGGCTCGCGCGCCCCGCCCGTCGCGTGGCCGGCGAAGAACCGCTCGTCGGCCAGCAGCCGCGCCCGGGGCTCGTCGCCCAGGATGCGCGGGGCCGCGGCGTCGATCATCGCCGCCAGCTTCGCCGGATCGCCGGTGTAGATCAGGTCGTGGCAGAAGCCATGATCGCCCCGGTCCTGCTGCAGGAAGAAGGTCAGCACCTCGCCCGCATCGCCCGAAAGCAGGACGGGAAAGGCCTTCATGTCACGGTGGTCGAGAAGATAGCGCTGCTCCTCCGCCGGGACCCGCGGGCCGATCCGGTCGATCCCCTCGATCACTTCCACGTCGCCGGGCCGGCCGTCCGGCGTCCAGAGCCGGCGGTGGGTGTCCAGATCGCGGAAGCCGCAGGATTCGAGGATGCCGTGCACCCGCTTCGAGGGGTCGAAGACGGTGTAGGTGACGTCGGTCCGCGCCTCGTAGGTCCGCATCATCTTCAGGCCCAGGTCGTGGCCGCGCCAGTCGCGGTGGACGTAGAGCGAGGTGAAGCTGCCGAAGAGCCGCGGCGTGCCCTCGATGAACCGCGTCGAGTAGACATTACCGTGGAAGCCGACGATCTCTCCGCGGGCCTCGGCGACCATGCCGACATGGGGCTTCTCGCCGGCCCAGCCATAGTCCATCAGCCGGCGGAAGACCGCCGGCGGGACCTTCCGGTTCATATGCAGATGCAGCAGTTCCGCGACCTGGTCGATATCGGCGTCCGTGCCGGGCCGGAAGAGGGGTTCGGTCACTGGAAGAAGCTCCGGTCGTCCAGCCAGCGCGCCGCCGGGTGCGCCGCGACCAGCGCGAGCACGGCGTCGATCGCTTCCCATGCCGGCTCGTCGTTGATCCAGACATGGGTCAGCAGGCCCGTCGGCTCGTCCTCGACCTCGCCCCGGCGGCGCTGCGCCAGGTGATCGGCCAGCCGGTTCGCGGTCTTCTCCGCGCCGATGAAGCTGCGGCCCCGCTTCCAGGAGATGATGTCGACATGGCCGTTGACCTGCCGCAGGCCGGGCGCCGGGGTGGCGCGGGGACGCGGGGCGAAGGTCGACAGCACCTCGAAGCCCAGCTCCGGCAGATCGGCGTAGAGCTCCGGCGCGATGCGGTTCCATGGCGGGCCCAGCATGGGCCGGTCGCGCGCGCCGAACAGCTCGGCCATCCGCGCCCGGCCGCGGCGCAGTTCGTCCAGGATTTCGTCTTTCGGGCGGTGCAGGCCCAGTTCCCACTTGCCCTTCACCCCGGCCGGCGAATGATCCTCATGCGCCCAGCCATGCTGGAAGGGCACGGCCGTCGGGCAGGCGACGATGGCTGGACCGAGGGCGTCGACGGCGCGGGCCGGCACGGCGGCGATGAAACAGCCGGCTTCGTGGCGGGCCGACAGCTCCAGCATGCGCATGACGGGCGCGTCCGGGGCTTCGGCGTCGTCGTCGCGCCACCACAGCGTCGCCTCGCGGCCCGCCTCGCCCCAGCGGTCCAGTTCGGCCCTCAGCGCATCGAGTTCTTTCATCCGTTCCCGCCTTCGGTCTATCTATCCGTTCATGCAGAACACGCCCGATCTCACCGACGCCACGATCTACAACGAGTGGAGCGAGGACACCATCCGCTTCGGCGACATGGACGCGACCGGCCACGTCAACAACGTCGCCTTCGCACGCTATGTCGAATCCGGGCGGGTGCCCTTCATGCGTTCCGACCTCCTGCCCGATTATGACGACACGCAGCGTTTCATCGTCGGGCACCTGTCCATCCGTTTCCGCGCCCAGGCCTGGTGGCCCGGCAAGGTGCAGATCGGCACCGTGGTGGCGAAGCTGGGCCGCACCTCGCTGACGCTCGGCCACGGGCTGTTCGTGGAGGACCGGTGCATCGCCACGGCCGAGACGGTGATGGTCTACATCGTCGAGGGCAGGCCGAGCCCGCTGCCCGACAATGTCCGCGCCGATCTGGAGAAGCTGCTGGTCGCGTGAGGCCTGGCGGAGATCCCCGCCCCCCTTCTGTCATGCCCGCCGCCGGCAGGCGCGCGGGCATGACAGAAGGGGGGCGGAAAGACGCCGATGTCCGGCCTCGCTCGATCCCCGAGTGGCGCAGGCGCCATCGGGGATGACAACAGCCGGGCCCCTACTCGCCGACGCGGACCACGGTGTTGCGGATGCGGTGGTCGGCATGACGCAGGGTCGCCTGGCGCGCGGCGGGCCAGGCGCTCTCCGGCTTCAGCCAGTCGTCGCGGCCGACGGCGCGGCCGTCGCGGGCCGCATCCATCGCCGCCAGGCCGCTGGAGCAGATCCACCAGGGCGAGGCCCTGGAGGCGAAGAGGGCCTCGCTCTCCCGCGCGGTCTCGAGCGCCTCGACATAGAGCGCGCCCTGCTTGATCGCCGTGATCCGCGCCTCCTCGGTGACGGGGTGAAGCTCGATCAGGGTGGCGGCGATGTTGGGCCGCGCGCTCTCGTCGGCGCAGCGCAGGGCGTCATAGACCGTGCGCAGTTCGCCGAGCGCGAACCAGTAGAGCCCTTCGCGCGGCGCCTCCGCTGCCACCAGACGGCGGGCAATCTCCATCAGATAGGGTGCGGGCAACGTATCCGCGCTGGATTGGAGCGCACGCACCAAAGCGGCCTCGTCCAGGTCGGCGGCGCGGCTGAGACGGTGAACCCGGTCCAGTGTGGTGCGCCACGTGCCGATGCCGCGCACGTCGCGGACGGGCACGCCCACCACCTCGCGGACCGCGATGCGCGGCCAGCGGACGATCTCCAGGTCGGTTTCCGGCGCCGCGATGGCTTCCTCGACCGTCATGTCGGCGAAGGAGAAACGGGGCCTGTCCGCCGCCGCCTCCTGCGCCCAGGCGCCGGCGGCCGGTCCGATCAGCGCCAGTCCCGCGGCCAGGGCCGCCTTCCAGCTCCGCATCTTCTTCTCCTTCATCGCCGCCTACTGCGCCGCGGCCCGCAGGGCGCGGGCGATCTCGGCGTCGAGATGGTCCCGCGCCGCCTTGCGCGCCACCGGCCAGTCGGCGCGCGGCAGCAGCCAGTCGCCCTTCGCCAGGGTCCCGCCCCGCCGGGCCGCGTTCAGGGTGCGCTGACCGCTGGAGCAGATCCACCAGGGCGAGGCCGTGGTGTCGGTGATCGGGCCCTGGTCGCGGACCTGTTGCAGGATCCGGGCATAGAGCCGTTCGTTGTCGAAGGTCTCGACCCGGGCCTTCTCGCTCACGGGTTTGAGGTCGATCAGCGTCGCCTGGATATTGGCCTGCACGCTGGGATCGGTGCAGCGCGCGCCGGCATAGACCGTCCGCGCCTGGCCGAGGGCGTACCAGTAGAGACCCCGTTGCGGGTCCTCCTCGACGACGCGGCGCGCCAGCTCGAACAGATAGGGCGCGGGCAGTTCGGCGGCGCGGGCCTCGATGGCGCGCGCGACCTCGGCGTCGTCCAGCCGTTCCGCGCGGCTCAGACGGTGGACATGGTCCAGGGTGGTCCGCCAGGTTCCCGGTCCGCGCACGTCGACGACGCGGACGCCGACGCGTTCGCGCGCCATCAGCACCGGCTGCTTCGCGGCGTCGATCCCGCGCTCCGGCGCGGCGAGAATCTCGTCGATGCTGCGGCCGGCGAGCGGGGCGTTCCAGTCGACGGGCTCCAGCGGCGTTTCCGGCTGGCCGGCGCAAGCCTGAAGGGTCAGAAGGGCGAGGCCCGCAAGGGCCGGACGGACGGGGAAACCGATCAACGCTCTACTCCACTGCTGCACACGTCGCGACCAAGCCATGGCATGGCCCGCCGGCGCGGCGCAAACGGAAAACGGGCCCGCGCGTTTCCGCCGGGCCCGCCCGATACGACCGCGAAGGCCATAAGGATCAGATGTTGGACTCGATCCACGACTGGATCTGGGATTTCGGCACGGCGCCGACCTTGGTGGCCACGACCTCGCCGCCCTTGAACAGCATCAGCGTCGGGATACCGCGCACGCCGTACTTGGTCGGCGTCGAGGGATTCTCGTCGATGTTGATCTTGGCGATCTTCAGATCCTTCATCTCGCCGGCGATCTCGTCCAGCGCCGGCGCGATCTGCCGGCAGGGGCCGCACCATTCGGCCCAGTAGTCCACCACCACGGGGACGTCGGAGCCGAGCACGTCGGACTGGAAGCTGTCGTCGGTTACCTTGACCGTGGTCATCAGAATTCTCTCCGTTACGGGGGCGCCAAATGGGTCTCGGAATTCGTTCCGGCGCGAGGCCGAATCTAGGTAGCCGCCTGCGACAGGTCAAGCGAGGCCAGCGCATGGTCGAGCCGCTCCGCCGGCAACGCCATCAGCCGCGCCTCCACGGTCCAGACCAGGGCGCAGCGCACCTCGCGGTCCGGGTGGATCCGGCGCATGACGGCGCGGTAGAGCGCCATCTGCCTGAGATAGGCCAGCGGCACGCCGGCCACCTCCTGCGGCGGCGGGCGGTTGGTCTTGTAGTCCACGATCAGCACCGAATCGTTCGTGACGGCGAGGCGGTCGACCTGGCCGGAGACGACATGACCGCCGATCACCCCGGCGATGGCCGCCTCGGCGCGGCTGCCCGGCGCGAAGGCGGCCGCCATCTCCGGCGCGGCGATGACGCCCAGCGCCTCGGCCAGCAGGGCCGCGCGCTCGGCCGCCTCCAGGTCCGCGGCCCGCCGCGCCAGGATGGATGCGCCGGCATCTTCCCGCCGGCCGGGCGGCAGCTCGGGCAGCACCTGCAGCAGGTGGTGGACCAGCACGCCGCGGCGGCGGCCGGCCCCGCCGGTCCGCTGCAGCGGGCTCAGCGCCGCCGGTTCGGCGTCCGGTTCCTCGCCGGGCTGCCGTGAAGGCGCCAGCGGCCGGGGCGGGGCGGGTTCGGCCGGCGCCGGCGCCGTCGCCCAGGCCGGCAGGTCTTCGGTCTCGTCCGCGGCCCCTGCATCGTCGGTCAGCGCCGGCGCGCCGCGGCCATGGCGCAGCACGCCGTCGGCGTCCGTCTCCCCGATTTCCGCCAGCGCGCCCTCGACCGCGCGGTACCAGCTTGCATCGTCGGGAAGGGCGCGTTCCGAATTGTAGAAGCCGCAGACATAGAGCCGCTCCTCCGCCCGCGTCATGGCGACATAGAGCAGGCGGTTGTATTCGGCCAGGCCGCGCTCCTGCTCCCGCTCGGCCTGCTGGGCGATGCGGTCGGGCAGTTCGGCGGCGCGGCCCCGCATGACGGGAATGTCCTCGTCCCCGCCCGGCCCGGGCAGGGCGATCAGCGGTGACTTGCCCGAGCGCGGGGCGCGCGTCGTGTCCGGCAGGATCACCACCGGCGCTTCCAGCCCCTTGGCCCCGTGGACGGTCATGATGCGGACCGCGCCGCCGCCGCGCTCCATGTCGCGCCTGATCTCCGCCGACTGGCCGGCGCGGAGGCGGTGCAGGAAGCCCTGCAGCGAGGGCGGATGGCGGCGCTCGTCGTCCAGCGCGGCGTTGAGGAATTCGTCCAGCGGGTCGAGCTGGTCCGTACCCAGCCGCGCCAGCAGCCGCCGCCGCGCCCCGCCCGCGCCCAGCAGCTCGGCGAAGAAGGCGAAGGGCGTCGACTGGTCGGCCCGGGCCAGCAGATCGCGCAGTTCGGCAGCGGCTTCGGCCCATCGCGGCCGCTCGTCCGCGCGCTGGCGCAGCACGCGCCAGAGCCGTTCGTGCTTCTCCCGGCCATGGGCGAGTTGGAACAGGTCGTCGTCGTCGAAGCCGTAGAGCGGCGATTTCAGCACCGTGGCGAGCGTGAGGTCGTCTTCCGGCAGCAGCAGGAAGTCGCCCAGCGCCATCAGGTCCATCACCGCGATCTGTTCGGTCAGCACCATCCGGTCTGCCCCGGCGACGGGCACGCGCAGGCGCTTCAGCTCGCGGGCGATCTCGGCCACCGTGGCGTCGCGGCGCCGCACCAGGATCAGCACGTCGCCGGGCGTGATCGCGCGCAGCGGCCGGTCCGGGTCGCCGGCCTCGCCGATCGTCTCCCGGTCGCGGATCATGGCCGCGATCCGCTCGGCGATGCGGACGGCCAGCCGCCGCCTGGGGCTGTCGGGGCGCTCGGTATCCATCGGCGCGTCCCAGCGGTTCTGTTCCTCGCTCTCGCCGGGCGCCTCCAGCGGCCAGAGCTCCACCAGTCCCTGCGCGCCAGCGCGCCGGGCGATATGGGCGCTTGCCGCGCCGCCTGCGGTCAGCCCCGCACCCGCCGGGCCGGCGAAGGTGCGGTCGACGGCCGTGAGGATCTCGGGCGCGGAGCGGAAGGAGACGTCGAGGGACACATCCTCGAAGCTTTCCCGGGCGTCCAGCGCGCGCTCGCGGAAATGGCCGCGCATGCGGTCGAAGCCTTCCGGGTCGGCGCCCTGGAAGCTGTAGATCGACTGCTTCTCGTCGCCCACCGCGAAGACCGTGCGGACGACATCCGCCCGCGCGCCCTCGCCGGCGAAGAATTCCGCGCTCAGCAGCTCGGCGATGCGCCACTGGTCGGGGCTGGTGTCCTGGGCTTCGTCGATCAGGATGTGGTCCAGCCCCTCGTCCAGCTTGAAGTGCACCCAGGCGGCCTGGGAGCGCAGCAGGCCCAGCGTGCGGCGGATCAGGTCGTCATAGTCGACCAGCGCCAGGCGCTGCTTCTCCGCGGCGTAGTCCGCCAGCAGCGCGCCGGCGAGGCGCAGCAGGTCGGCGGTGCGGTCGGCGCAGGCGGCCGCTGCGCAGCGGTCGGTGAGCTCCATGATCCGCCCCAGCTCGGCCTCCATCACCGCCAGCGCGCCGGGATCGGCCTTCGCCACGGCCGCCGGGATCAGGGTCTTCCGCGGCTCCCCCTTCTGGGTCAGGAAGACGCCGCGATAGTCCGCCAGCAGGGCCTGCCGCGCGTCGTCGTCGGAGGCGAGCCAGGCCTCGATCAGATCGGCGTTCGCCGCCGCCTTCTTGCCCCCGTCCCGGCGCAGGCCGGCCAGCACCCGGCGCAGACCGAGCTCGTCCCAGGCCCCGAAGGCGCAGCCTGCGGCGGTCACCGCCGCCTCATCCTCGTCGGGGCGCAGGCCGAAGCGCGACCGGATCTCGGCGACGACGCCGTCGACCCCGCCATGACGGGCGATCGCCGCCTCGATGGCCCGCCGGGCGTTCAGCGCCGCGCGCAGCAGTTCGTCGAAGGCGCCGTCGGCCATGCGGTCGATCAGCCGCTCCAGCGCCGCGTCCACCTCCCTGTCCGTCGACCGCCCGGCCAGGATCGTGTGCTTCAGCCGCTCCAGCAGTTCATGCGCCTCCGCCTCGTCCATCAGGCGGAACTCCGGGCTCAGGCCCGCCTCCAGCGGAAAGCGGCCGAGCACCGACTGGGCGAAGGCGTGGATGGTCTGCACCTTCAGGCCGCCCGGGGTCTCCAGCGCGCGGGCGAACAGCCGCCGCGCCAGGTCCAGGGGCTGGCGCGCCGCGCCCGCCTCACCCAGCAATTCGGTCAGCTTCGCCGTCAGCACATCGTCGGGCAGCGCGGCCCATTCGCCCAGGCGCCGGAACAGGCGGTTCGACATCTCGGCGGCGGCGGCGTTGGTGAAGGTGATCGACAGGATGCGGTTGGGCGGCGCGTCCTGTTCCAGCATCAGGCGGATGACCCGGTCGGTCAGAACCCGGGTCTTGCCCGAGCCCGCGTTGGCGCTGACCCAGGCCGAGGCGTCGGGCCGGGCAGCCTTGCGCTGGGCGGCGATGGTGCGGGCGAGGGGGTCGGCGGCTGCGGTCATGGCTCCTCCTCCCCGCCGGCGACGGACCATTCGGCGACGCGGGCCAGGTGGTCGTAGTCGCTGCCCAGCCCCTGGAACTGAACCCGGGGCCGCGAGAGATAGGGCCGGGCCGGATCGTCATAGGCGGAAAGCAGCCGGGCCACGCCTTCGGCCGTCTCCGCCATCAGCGGCTCCAGGTCCAGCGGAACCCGCTTCCACGCGCCGCCCTCCTGCGCGCCGTGGACGCGGATGTGGACCAGCTCGGCCGGGGCGGCGGGCACCTCGGCGGAAAAGCCGCCGCGCGCCAGGATGACCGCGGTCAGCGGCAGCTGGACGGCGAATCCGGCCTCGATCTGCTTCTTCGTCGGCGGGTTGCCGGTCTTGTAGTCGACGATGACGACGCCACCGTCGCCGGTGACGTCCAGTCGGTCGGCCTTGGCGGTAAGGCGGAAATCCTCGAGTCCCGGCAGGCCGTCGACCGCGCCGCGGATCTCGGCGAAGCGCCGCGTCACCCGCTCGCTGCGCCGGCCCTCCTCCGCCAGCAGCCAGGTCGCGGCGTTTTCGAAGCGCCGCCACCACAGCCGCCGCCATGAGGGCGGCAGCCCGGCCTCGTCGAAGACTTGCTCGCCGATGCGCGCCAGCACCGGCCAGAGACCGGGACTCCAGTCGCCGTCGTGACGCTTCGCCAGGCGTTCGAAGGCGTCGTGGATCAGGTTGCCCTTCAGCATCGCGCCCGGCGTCTCGTCGATCGGGTCGAGCGCGCGCAGTCCCAGGATGCGGCGTGCGAAGATGGCGTAGGGGTCCCGGATCAGGGTTTCCACCGCCGTTACGGGCAGTTCCCGGGGCCGCGCTGCGACGGGGGGTACGGGCCGGGGTGCGGCCACGGGCTGCGGGTCGCCCGCCTGGTCCAGCAGGCGCGCCCAGGCCACCGGCCGTGACTCCGGCTCCAGGTCCAGCGAAGCGCCGGCCGCCACGCTCTTCAGCCGCAGCAGCCAGCGCGAGGGTACGGTGGGCGAGCCGCCGGCGCGCGCGGCGCGGGTCAGCACCACCTCCGGCCCGGCGGCGAGCTGCAGGAAGTCGTGCGCCTGCAGGCCCGTCCGCCGCTCCGGCGCGGGCAGGCCGAAGGCGGCGCGCATGGGCCGGCTCATCCACGGGTCGACTTCGGCCGTGGCCGGCCAGACGCCCTCGTTCAGTCCGCCCAGCACCACCAGATCGAAGACCTGCAGCCGCGCCTCCAGGGGGCCCAGGATCTGTACCCGCGGATGGCCGCCGAAGCGGGGCCGGACGGTGACCCCGCCGATCAGCCGGTCGAACAGTTCCGGCCAGTCGCCGGGGCCGGCGGGGGGCGCGGCGGCTGCGCTGTCGGCCAGATCGGCGATCGCCTGCGCCGCCGCTTCCCCGTCCTCGCCGCGCCAGAGCCGGGAAGCTCCTTCCCCGGTGTCCGTCGCGGCCAGCCATTCGCAGAAGCGGACATGGCCTTCCAGCCGGCGCTGGAAATTGTCGCCGGCCTCCAGGAAGGGCCGGGCGGCTTCGGCGGCCTCTTCCAGCCAGGTGGCGTGGCGCTCCGCCCCCTTCACCGCCGGCGCCCGGGCGGCGAGGCCGGGCAGGTCGTCATACTGGCGGATGCCGCGCAGCATGACGCGCTCCAACGCGCGCACGTCCCGGCGGAAGGCCGCCGGTTCGCGCCCCCCGGCGGCCAGCGGATGCTTCAGCAGAGCCAGCAGGTCCGCCGGGGCCGCGCCCTCGGCCAGCACCGTGGCGGCGAGCTGCAGGAAGCCGCCGGCCCGGGTGTGGCGCAGCGGCGCGCCGGCGGAATCATCGACGCGGATGCCGAAACGGGTGAGCTCGGCCGCGACGCGCCGGCCCAGCACGCGGTCCGGGGTGACCAGCGCCGCCGTGCGCCCCGGCGTCTCCAGCGCCTCCCGGAGTTTCAGGGCGACGGCCGTGGCTTCGGCGCGGGGATCCGGCGCCTCGACCAGCGTCAGGCCGTCCAGCGCGTCCGCCGGCAGGGTGTCCAGATCCCGCCAGCGGTCCGTGGTCGCCGCCGGCCGCAGCGCCTCGCGCAGCAGCGTCAGACGCGGCGAAGGCGCGTCCCCGCCCAGCACCTGCACGTCGCCGGGGCTCGCCCGCAGGGTCTGAAGCAGGCTCAGCATGCCGTGCTGGGGATGGCCCGGTTCGTCCAGCGCGGCCTCCCGGTCGCGCGGCTCCATCGTTGTCTCCAGCGCCGGCAGGACGACATGGCCCGCGGGCAGGGCCAGCGCCGCCGCCATCAACTCGGCGGTGCCCGGCACGCTGCCGGTCGAGCCGGCGATGTAGACCGGATGGGCCGGCTTCTCCCGCCGCCAGCGCGCCGCCAGCAGCGCCATCAGGCGGTCGCGGCGCAGGGCGGGGTCGATCTCGCCCCGCTCGTCCAGCACCGCCGGCCAGAATTCGGTGACGATGCGCAGGAAATCGAGCGTCTGCCGCCAGTGCTCCTGGAAGCGCTCGGGCGCCAGGCCGGCGAGGCCGGCGAAGTCCAGCCGCTCGGTCTGGGTCTCGTCCATCAGCCGGCCCAGGGCGTCGGCCAGCCCCAGCGCCTCGGCCGGCCCGGCGGCGCGGCCGGGCATGCGGGCCACCAGCCGCGACAGCAGCAGCCGCCGCGCGGTCGGCGCGATGGCCGGCGGCAATTCGCTTTCGTCGCGCGGGTCGAGGATCAGCAGGGGCGGCTCGTCTTCCGTCAGGTCGCCCAGCGGCCGGATCAGAGGCAGCATCAGCGCCTCGCCGCCGCCCACGCGCAGGAAGGCCTCCCTGAGCGAGCGCACCGCGCGGCGGGTCGGCAGGAAGACCTGGGCGTCCGCCAGCAGGCCGTCGCCGCCGGCGCCATGGGCGGCCAGCATGTGGCGGGCGAGGATGTCCACGAAGGGCAGCCCGGCCGGTACGGTCAGCAGCCCGGTCATGATTTCAGCCCGTCCGCCGGAGCAGGGACTCGGCCCGCTCCAGCCCGTCCGGCGTGCCGATGTCGATCCAGTCCCCCTCATGGCGCATGCCATAGAGCCGGCCTGCCTCGGCGGCGCGGTCGAAGATCAGGTTCAGCGAGAACGGCCTGACCTCCAGGCCCTCGAAGATGCGCGGGTGCAGGATCTGGACCCCGGCATAGAGGAAGGGGGCGAGGCGGCCGGGCCGGCGCCGGGTGAGGCGGCCGGACGGCGCCATGGTGAAGTCGCCCAGGCCGCGATAACCGATGGCGGTGACCGTGGACTGCATCAGCAGCAGCACATCCATCCGCTCCGGATCCCAGGCGCGTCCCAGCCGCCTGAACGAATCGCCGAAGGCGTCGCGCCAGATGGTGTCGGAATTGACCGACAGGAACGGCTCGCCGCCGAAGCGCTCCAGCGCGTTCAGCACGCCGCCGCCGGTGTCGAGCAGTTCCTCCTCGTGGGAGAATTCGATCTCCGGCGTCTCCCGGCGTTCCAGGTGCTCGCGCAGCATCTCGCCCCTGTAATGCAGGTTGACCACGCAGCGCGTCACCCCCGCGGCGGACAGGCGGTCCAGCACCCGGTCGATCACCGGCCGGCCCGCGACCGATACGAGCGGCTTCGGCCTGGCGCGCGTGACCGCGCCCAGCCGCTTGCCGTAGCCGGCCGCCAGCACCATCGCCTGTGCGGGCAGTTCGGGGTGGACCTGATTGCTCATTCCGGCGTTTCTCCTCGGGCGGCGGGATCGTCGGGCATGTGGCGCTCGAACCACGCCGCGACCGGCTGCAGGGCGGGGTGGCCGAGGTCCCGGCGCAGCAGACGCCACGCGCGGGGCAGCCAGTCCAGATAGCGCGCCTTGCCGTCCCGGCGCCAGAGCCGTGTGAAGACGCCGAGGATCCGCGTGTTGCGCTGTGCGCCCAATGTCGCATAGGCGGCGCGGAAGGGCGCCTCGGCCGCGCCGGTGACGGACAGATAGCGCCGGATCATCCCGTCCTCCAGGACCGCGGGCACGTCGCGGCGCACATCGGCGAGCAGGGAGGCCAGGTCATAGGCCGGATGGCCGCCCACCGCGTCCTGGAAGTCCAGCAGCCCGACCCGGCGCGGGCCGTCGCGGTCGGGCAGCCAGATCAGGTTGTCGACATGGTAGTCGCGGAGCACGAGCGTGTTCTGGCTGTCGGAGGGACAGATCAGCGCTTCGGCCCAGGCGTCGCGGAAGCTGCGGCGTTCGGCCTCGCTCGCCGCCCGCCCGCGTACCTCGGGCAGGCGCCAGTCGAGGAACAGCGCCACCTCGTCCAGCAGCGCCGTCAGATCGTGGCGCGGCAGGTCCGGCGGCGCGGCGCGGCCGGCGAGGCTGACGAGGACGTCGACCGCCGCCGCATAGAGCGCTTCCTCCATCGCGGGGTCGCGGGCGATGACACGCCCGAAAAGATCGTCGCCCAGATCCTCGAGCAGCAGGAAACCCTGTGCCGCGTCGGCGGCCAGAACCTGCGGCGGCGACAGCCGCCATTCCGCCAGCACCTCGGCGACGTGGCGGAAGGGGCGCACGTCCTCCCTGTCCGGCGGCGCGTTCATCAGTACGGCGCGGCGTCCGTCCGGCGCGAAGACGCGGTCATAGCTGCGGAAGGAGGCGTCGGCCGCCAGCGGCTCGATCCGCGCGCCGGCGAAGCCGGCTTCCGTCAGCAGCTTCTTCAGCGCCTGCGACCGTTCAGGCGTCATGGAGCCGCTCCATGAAACCGGATGTCGCCTCGACGGTCAGCCGCCGTCCGTCCCCGGCCGTCTCGATCGCGATCCGCACCGCGTCCGGCGGCGCGAGATCTCCCAGCCGGTCCGGCCATTCCACCAGCGCCACGCCTTCGGCCGCGGCCTCTTCGAAACCGAGTTCCTCGACCTCGCCGGGACCCGACAGGCGGTAGAGATCAAAATGCCAGAGCCGGAAATCCGGCAGGTCGTAGGGCAGGACCAGATTGAACGTCGGGCTCGGCGCGTCAATGGCGCGGCCGGCGAGAGCCTGGATGACGGCGCGGGCCAGCGCGGTCTTGCCCATGCCCAGATCGCCGCTCAGCAGCACCACGTCGCCCGGACGCAGCGCCCGCGCCAGCCGGCGGCCGAAGGCTTCGGTCGCTGCCGGGTCGGGCAGATGGAACTTGGCGCGCCGGACGCTCAAGACCGCAACGGTTCGACAGGCGCGCCGGAGATGCGGATGGTTTCGGTGTCCTCCGGCATCTGGTCGCGGAAGTGGCACACCACGCGGGTGCCCACGCCGACCTCCGAGGTCAGCTCGACCGAGCCGCCGTGCAGCTCCATCAGATTGCGCACCAGGGCGAGGCCCAGCCCCGCGCCCCGCCTCGTGTGGCGCTCGCTGGTGCGGAAGGTCTCGAAGACGCGTTCGCGCTCCTCCTCGGGGATGCCGATGCCGGTATCCTCGACCCAGATGTCCGCCCCGTCCTCGGTGCGCGCCGCGCCGATGGTGATGGCACCGCCGGGTGGCGTGAACTTGACGGCGTTGCTCATCAGGTTGTTCAGGATCTGCTGGATGCGGCGCGGATCCCCGTCCAGCCGGGGCAGGTCGTCGGGCAGTTCGCTGGAGAGCGCGAGCTGGCGGCGCTCGGCGCGCTCGCCGTACTTCTCCTGCACCTGCTCGATGATGTCGGAGACCACGAACACGTCGCGGTCGACCTGAAGATGCCCGGCCTGGATGGAGGCGAGGTCCAGCATGTCGTTGATCATCGACAGGAACTGTTCGGACGCCTCCAGGATGCCGGAGGCGTATTCGCGCTGGCGGTCGTTGAGCGTGCCGAAATAGTCGTTCTGCAGGATCTCGGCGAAGCCGAGGATGGTGTTGAGCGGCGTGCGCAGCTCGTAGGACATGTTTTCCAGGAATTCCGACTTGATCATGTCGGCGGCGACTAGCGCCTCGTTGCGTTCCCGCAGCGCCCGCTCGATGCGGTAGCTGTCGGTGACGTCCAGATAGGTGAACAGCGTGCGCGCGTCCGGCAGGGCCGTGGACGCGGCGTCGATGATCTGCCCGTTCGGGAGTTCGATGCGCCGCTCGCCGGAGCGGATCTCGGTGGCGCTGGCGATCCAGGCGTCGCGCCGGGCGGCAAGCTCCGGCGGATGGCCGAAGCCCTCCAACATGTGATCCACAAGTTCGCGCGCATGGGGTTCGCTGTCGGTGAACTCCCTGGGCAGGTTCCACATGATGCGGTAGCCGGCGTTGCACAGGCTCAGCCGACCGTCCGGGCCGAACACCGCCACCGCCTCGTAGAGATTGTCCAGCGTGGCGCGCTGCACGGCGATGTAGGTGTTCAGGTTCCGCTCCAGGACGATGCGGTCGGTGGCGTCGTCGAACAGGAACATCAGCCCGCCCAGGCCGTGGCGGACGATGGTCACCCGCATCATGCGCTCGTCGGGGCGCTGGTAGAGCTCCTCGACCGGATTGATCAGGCTGTTGAACAGCGCCTCGCGGCTCTTGCGGAACTGGCGGTACTCGGTCTGCTCGGGCAGCTTGCGCAGCTCCTTCACCCGGTCCAGCACCTCGCCGATCGACGGGCCGGAGGCGAGGAACGACTCGTCCAGCCCCCAGAGCGAGCGGAAGGCGCTGTTGGCGTGTATCAGCCGTTTGTCCGCATCGTAGATCGCCACACCGGTCGTGATGTGCTCCAGCATCTCGGTATTGGCTTCGATCTGGCGGCGCATCTCGCGCCGCACCTCGTCGAGCAGGGACATGTCGACGGCATAGCCGGCGGAGCCGCCGTCGGGCAGTTCCGGCGTCTCGAAGACGCGGAAGATGCGGCGCTGGCCCTCGACCACGAAACGGCGTTCCTCCTCGGCGGTTTCGCCGCGGTCGCGGGCTTCCTGCACCAGGCGGATGGGCTGGTCGAGATCGCTGGCCGAGGCGATCTCGTCATCGGTTGCGTCGGGGCCGAGAATGCCCTCCAGCATGCGGTTGCGCCAGACGATGGCGCCGTGGGAATCGCGCCGCCAGGCGGCCACGGGCGCGGCGTTGAGCAGGGCGCGGTAGCCGTCCCGCTCGCGGCCGAGCGCGGCGATCTTGTCGCGCAGCAGCGCCAGCTCGGCTTCCTGGCGTCCGGTCTGCACCGTCCGTTCGCCGCTCTCGCTCTCGAGGATTTCCAGCCGCTCGGCAAAGCCGGCCCGTTCGGCCGCGGCGCGGCGGCGCTGGCCGAGATGAAGCGCCAGCAGCACCAGAAAGGCCGCCGCCGCCACGGCCGCTGCAATCATCCAGCCCGTCGCTGTGGCGCCGTCCGCAAGACCGTCCTGCGCCCTGGCGGGCCAGGCCGCCAGAGCCGATATCGTCGGAACGGTCAGGGCGCCGGCCGGCCATGAGGCGCGGCGGCGGATCGGGGTCGGCGTCATCGATTCGTCCACTCGTGGACCGCCAGATTATGGCCGGGCCACGGGGACCACAACATGTCCCGGCGCCGGACCCGTGGGCCGGCGCCGGAGGTGCGACCTCAGTACCTGTAGTGTTCGGGTTTGTAGGGTCCGCTTTCGGGGATGCCGAGATAGCGGGCCTGGTCGGGGGAGAGCTTCGTCAGGTTGACGCCGAGACGGCCCAGATGCAGCGCGGCGACCTTCTCGTCCAGGTGCTTGGGCAGCACGTAGACCTCCAGGCCGTACTTGGCGTGGTTGCGCCACAGCTCGATCTGCGCCAGCACCTGGTTGGTGAACGACGCGCTCATCACGAAGCTCGGATGACCCGTGGCGCAGCCCAGGTTCACCAGACGCCCCTCGGCCAGCAGGATCAGCCGCTTGCCGTCGGGAAACTCCACCTCGTCGACCTGCGGCTTGACGTTGTGCCAAGTGTAGTTGCGCAGCCCCGAGACCTGGATCTCCGAATCGAAATGGCCGATGTTGCACACGATCGCCCGGTCCTTCATGGCGCGCATGTGCTCGACCGTGATCACGTCCTTGTTGCCCGTCGCGGTGACGAAGATGTCGCCGGACGCCGCCACGTCCTCCATGGTGCGGACCTCGTAGCCCTCCATCGCCGCCTGCAGGGCGCAGATCGGGTCGATCTCGGTCACGACGACGCGCGCGCCCTGGCTGCGCAGGCTCTCCGCCGAGCCCTTGCCCACGTCGCCATAGCCGCAGACCACCGCCAGCTTGCCCGCCAGCATCACGTCGGTGGCCCGCTTGATGCCGTCCACCAGGCTCTCGCGGCAGCCGTAGAGATTGTCGAACTTCGACTTGGTCACCGAATCGTTGACGTTGATCGCCGGCACCTTGAGCGTGCCCGCCCGCGCCATCTCGTAGAGCCGCATGACGCCGGTCGTGGTCTCCTCCGACAGGCCGCGCACGTCGTCCAGCAGTTCGGGGAACTTCTCGTGCATGCGCTGGGTCAGGTCGCCGCCGTCGTCCAGGATCATGTTCGGCCGCCAGCCGTCAGGGCCCTCGATGGTCATGTCGATGGCCCACCAGAACTCGTCGTCGTCCATGCCCTTCCAGGCGAACACCGGCACGCCGGTGGCCGCGATCGCCGCCGCCGCCTGGTCCTGGGTGGAGAAGATGTTGCACGACGACCAGCGCACCTCGGCGCCCAGCGCCGTCAGCGTCTCGATCAGCACCGCCGTCTGGATCGTCATGTGCAGGCAGCCCGCAATCCGCGCCCCAGCCAGCGGCTGCTCCGCGCCGTACTCCTCACGCAGCGCCATCAGACCCGGCATCTCGGTTTCCGCAATGGCGATCTCGCTGCGGCCCCATTGCGCCAGGGTCATGTCCTTCACGCGGCAGTCGGTGGGTGAATGAACGTCCATTTCGCTTCGTTCCTTCGTCGTTGTTGATGTCGGAGATAGCGCGCCGCCGCCCGGACCGGTCATGGCCGGCCCGGGCGGCGGCGTCGAATGAGGGGAGCCGGGCCGGGGCCCGGCGCCGCAGGCGCCTCAGCGCGGCTTGCGGAAGTGCAACACGCCCCAGGCGAGCAGTCCGGCGTCGCCGGCCTTCACCCAGTTGTCCAGCCCCACCAGCATGCGGTCGAGATATTCCTTCGACGACTTCTTCTGCATGCGGTCGTAGTTCTGGGTCAGCACCTCGGCCACCCGGCCGTAGTGATTGGCGATCTGCGGGGTGAAGTCGCGCATCTGCACCTCCTCGAAGCCGGCCTTCTTCGCCGCCTCGCGGTAGAAGGCGAAGGAGCCGAGGCTCTCCAGGTGGATACGCTCGTAGACCGGGCGCAGCGCTTCCGGGTCGTCGACCTCATCGGCCTGCATCGGGTCGGTGAAGACCAGGGAGCCGCCGGGTCGGAGCAGGCGGAAGGCCTCCGCCAGCACCTTCTCGCGCTCGCCCGAATGCAGGAAGGCGTCCTGCGACCAGACGACGTCGAAGCTCGCGTCAGGCTCCGGCACGCTCTCGAAGGCGCCGTGGACGACGCTGACGCGGTCGTCGAGGTCCTGCGCCGCGGTCAGCCGCTCGTTGCGGATGTTCTGCACCCGGGAGATGTTCACGCAGGTCACCGAGCAGTCGAAGGTCCGCGCCAGATAGCGCGCCGCGCCGCCATAGCCCGCGCCCAGGTCGATGATGCGGGTCTCCGGCCGGATCTCGCCGACCGTCTCCGCCATGGTCTCCACGGTGATGCGGCTGGCCTCGCGGATGTCGGGCGAGTTGTCGTAGATGCCGACATGGATGTCCTCGCCGCCCCAGACGTTGAAGTAGAACTCGTCGGCGTCGGAGCTGTCGTAGTAGTCCTCGGCCACCGCCGTGGTCTTGTCGTAGGCGGCCTTGCGCGGGCTGATCTCCTCGACCCCGGCATGGGCCTTGTTGGCGACATGGATGAAGAAATCCGGGTCGGATTCCTGGTAGGTTTCCTTGAAGTCGCCATAGGTCTTGATGGCCTGGAAGCCCGCCTCCCCGATCAGCCGCCGGGTGTAGTTCTTGCGCAGCGGGAACATGTTCAGGTGGTAGACCGACTCGTCGGGGAAGGTGTAGCGGAACCGCGTCAGGCCCTCGTCGACATATTCCGGCTCCGCCGTCACCTGCTCGCCGCAATAGTAGTACTTGTGCTGGGTGCTGAAGCCGTCGTCGAGGATCGAATCGTAGTTGCGCTGGTCCAGGATCAGCACGCCGTCGGGCCCGAGCACCGAGTAGAACTCGGCCAGGGCGCGGCGGCGGTCGGCCTCGTCGTGCAGGTGGGTGAACGAATTGCCCAGGCAGACCACGGCGTCGTAGGTGCCGACGATGTCGCGCGTCAGCCAGCGCCAGTCGGCCTGCACCGTCTTCAGGATCAGGCCGTGCTTCTTGCCGTTCTCGAAGGCCTTGGCCACCATCGCCGCCGAGCCGTCGGCGCTGGTGACGTCGAAGCCGGCCTGCATGAGCTGCACCGAATGGAAGCCCGTGCCGCAGGCGACGTCGAGCACGCGGTTGGCGCCCAGCGCCTGGAGCATCTGGATGAAGAACTTGCCTTCCGAGCGGGCGCGGGCGTCCCAGTCGATCAGCTCGTCCCACTTCTCGACGAAGGACATGACGTATTCGGCCCTGTAGAGGCCGGAATCGCGGTCCGTGGTCTCGTCATCGCTGTAGTCCTGCGCGGTGGCGAGGAGCTCAGGGTTCTGCAGGTCCTGTAGCTGCTGCATGGCGGGTTACTCCAATCACTTGCTTTATCTGGCGCGCGGCGGTCTCTCGCGGCGGCTACTCGGCGGCGGCCACGCCGGCGTCCTGGCGCAGCGCGGCGGCGCGGTCGGTCTTCTCCCAGGTGAAATCGGCGTCGTCGCGGCCGAAATGCCCATAGGCCGCGGTCTTGCGGTAGATCGGGCGGAGCAGGTCGAGCATCTGCACGATGCCCTTCGGGCGCAGGTCGAAATGCTCGCGCACCAGCGCCGAGATCGTGTCCTCGGCGATGCGGCCGGTGCCGAAGGTGTTGACCGCGACGGAGACCGGCTGGCTGACGCCGATGGCGTAGGAAAGCTGGACCTCGCACATTTCCGCCAGTTCCGCGGCGACGATGTTCTTGGCGACATAGCGCGCGGCGTAGGCGGCGGAACGGTCGACCTTGGAGGGGTCCTTGCCCGAGAAGGCGCCGCCGCCGTGACGGCCCATGCCGCCATAGGTGTCGACGATGATCTTGCGCCCCGTCAGGCCGCAGTCGCCGACAGGGCCGCCGATCACGAACTTGCCGGTGGGGTTGATGTGATAGGTGATGTCGCCGGCGTCGTAGCGTCCGGGAAGCACGGGCTTGACGATCTCCTCGATCACCGCCTCGCGGATGGTCGCGTGGTCGACGCCGTCGTCATGCTGGGTCGAGAGCACGATCGCGTCCACGGCCGTCGGCCGGTCGTTCTCGTAGCGCACGGAAACCTGGCTCTTCACGTCGGGACGCAGCCAGGGCAGCTTGCCGGCGCGCCGCACTTCGGCCTGCTTGCGGGTCAGCTTGTGGGCCAGATCGATGGGCAGCGGCATCAGGTGCTCGGTCTCGCGGCAGGCGAAGCCGAACATCAGCCCCTGGTCGCCGGCGCCCTGGTCGAGGTCGAGGCCCGTGCCCTCGTCGACGCCCTGGGCGATGTCCGGCGACTGCTTGTCCAGCGCGATGAGCACCGCGCAGCCATCGGCGTCGAAGCCGTAGCGCGGATCGTCATAGCCGATGTCGCGGATCGTCTGACGGACCACGTCGGTGTAGTCGACCTTCGCCGTCGAGGTGATCTCGCCGGAGACCACCACCATGCCGGTGTTGAGCATGGTCTCGCAGGCCGAACGGGACTTCGGGTCCTCCGCCAGCAGGGCGTCGAGAATGGCGTCCGAGATGTTGTCGGCCATCTTGTCGGGATGGCCCTCGCCCACGGATTCGGAGGTGAAGATGTAATTGCGCGACATGTCCTGTTTTCCTCGTCTTGCGTTTCCGGCGGCCGGCCGCGGCGGACCGATCAAGCCTCCTCCGGCCCCGCCCCTCGCGAAACGCGGCCTGAAAAGATCAAGAACTCGTGGCGGGCGTGCCACGAATTCCGTCAATACAGCGTTCTGTCATGTGCAATCGCCCAGAATAGCCACCCATGGAAGGCCCACGGATGCACACATACAGCAGCTTCCGATTTGTTTTTCGACGTTCAGTTGGCGATTACCGTCATCGGATGGACTAGTCCCATCGGTTTGAATTTATAACCTTTGACATCAATTTTTTTTGTGTTATAGGTCATGGGTTCCGTTACTTGTGGTGACGGATTTCGGAAATTTCCTTGCAGAGCAATGGCTTGGCCAATCCCGGTCCGCCGGGGAGCGCGAACCTGCGTCGAATCCCGGCGGACGCGGCCCGGCCGCGCGGCTTCACGCGCCGCACCGGATGTCGCAAATACGACATCCGACGCCGTTTTCGGCCCGAGCCTGTCGCACATGCGACACCTGTCTGTCGTTTCCGGACAAGAAAAAAGCCGGCCCCGTCGCCGGGACCGGCTCCTCGATATCCGCGTCCGGCCGGTCCGTCCCGGCCGGCCGTCCGTTGTCCGGATCAGTACCTGTAGTGTTCGGGTTTGTAGGGTCCGCTTTCGGGGATGCCGAGATAGCGGGCCTGGTCGGGGGAGAGCTTCGTCAGGTTGACGCCGAGACGGCCCAGATGCAGCGCGGCGACCTTCTCGTCCAGGTGCTTGGGCAGCACGTAGACCTCCAGGCCGTACTTGGCGTGGTTGCGCCACAGCTCGATCTGCGCCAGCACCTGGTTGGTGAACGACGCGCTCATCACGAAGCTCGGATGACCCGTGGCGCAGCCCAGGTTCACCAGACGCCCCTCGGCCAGCAGGATCAGCCGCTTGCCGTCGGGAAACTCCACCTCGTCGACCTGCGGCTTGACGTTGTGCCAAGTGTAGTTGCGCAGCCCCGAGACCTGGATCTCCGAATCGAAATGGCCGATGTTGCACACGATCGCCCGGTCCTTCATGGCGCGCATGTGCTCGACCGTGATCACGTCCTTGTTGCCCGTCGCGGTGACGAAGATGTCGCCGGACGCCGCCACGTCCTCCATGGTGCGGACCTCGTAGCCCTCCATCGCCGCCTGCAGGGCGCAGATCGGGTCGATCTCGGTCACGACGACGCGCGCGCCCTGGCTGCGCAGGCTCTCCGCCGAGCCCTTGCCCACGTCGCCATAGCCGCAGACCACCGCCAGCTTGCCCGCCAGCATCACGTCGGTGGCCCGCTTGATGCCGTCCACCAGGCTCTCGCGGCAGCCGTAGAGATTGTCGAACTTCGACTTGGTCACCGAATCGTTGACGTTGATCGCCGGCACCTTGAGCGTGCCCGCCCGCGCCATCTCGTAGAGCCGCATGACGCCGGTCGTGGTCTCCTCCGACAGGCCGCGCACGTCGTCCAGCAGTTCGGGGAACTTCTCGTGCATGCGCTGGGTCAGGTCGCCGCCGTCGTCCAGGATCATGTTCGGCCGCCAGCCGTCAGGGCCCTCGATGGTCATGTCGATGGCCCACCAGAACTCGTCGTCGTCCATGCCCTTCCAGGCGAACACCGGCACGCCGGTGGCCGCGATCGCCGCCGCCGCCTGGTCCTGGGTGGAGAAGATGTTGCACGACGACCAGCGCACCTCGGCGCCCAGCGCCGTCAGCGTCTCGATCAGCACCGCCGTCTGGATCGTCATGTGCAGGCAGCCCGCAATCCGCGCCCCAGCCAGCGGCTGCTCCGCGCCGTACTCCTCACGCAGCGCCATCAGACCCGGCATCTCGGTCTGGGCGATCTCGATTTCCTTGCGCCCCCAGTCGGCAAGTGAAATGTCGGCAACCTTGTAGTCTGACGATCCGCTCATGGTTTTCTCGCTCCGCTGGCAGAGGGGCGCGGCGGACCCGGCCGCGCGCGCGTGGAATTCGCGCGTATGTAGCGCCTCGGCGGGTAGAGGTCCACCTCGACAGCGCGCGGCGGCGGCGCTATCCACGCAGCGTTCGCGCGCTGACGCGCCGGCAGGGAGTGGAAGGTCCATGGAGACGCCCGCCACGACGGCGAAGAGGATGGCGGACGCTGTGCGCACCAGCCGCCGCGACTGTCCCCAGTGCGGCGCCGACAATGCAGCCCGGCCGCCGCGCCATGTCCGGGACGGCTGGCGGATCAAGACCTGCGCCGCCTGCGGCTTCGTCTATCTGGAAAACGCGCCGGTCTATGACGAGCTGTTCGACAACATGGCCTGGCAGACCACCTGGCGGGCGGAGGCGAAGCGCCGGGCGGCGGCCCGGCCCGTGGGCTACCGCCTGTCGCGCCTGACCCGGTTCCGCCTGCACATGTTCCCGCGCAGGCGCGTCGGCGAACTTTTGCTGCGCCACGCCGCACCGGGCCCTGTGATCGACATCGGCTGCGGCGACGGCAAGCAGTTCCGCGATCTCGACCCGCGCTTCACGCCCTACGGCGTCGAGATCGACCGCGGCGCGGCGGCCCGGGCCGGGGCCGCCTTCGCCCCGCGCGGCGGCGCGGCGGTCAACGCCGCCTCCCTGCACGGGCTCGCCGCTTTCGAGGCCGGCTTCTTCACCGGGGCGGTGCTGCGCTCCTATCTGGAACACGAGACGCAACCAGCCGAGGTACTGGCGGCGCTGGCGCGGGTCATGGCGCCGGGCGGCGTGGCGATTATCAAGGTGCCGAACCATGCCTGCCTGATGCGGCATGTCCTGGGGCTGGACTGGCCGGGTTACCGTTTTCCCGACCACGTCAACTATTTCACGCCCGCCAGCCTGGAGCGCATGGTCCGCGCTGCCGGCTTCGAGGTGCGCCGCTTCGGCCTGACCGACCGCCTGCCCACCTCCGACAACATGTGGCTGATCGCCGAACGTCGGTGAGGGATCAACGCCGTCGAACCGCCGCCGCCAATGAAGATGGCTACTATCGAATTCGGCGATACTTTCCTTTCCCCAGGAATTCGATCTCGCCCTGATCCCTGAGATACTGAAGGCGTTGCCGTACCTTCTGTTTGATGTGCTCGTTCTTCGGGAATTGGTCCTCGAGGTATTTTTGGAAGATATAGACATCGGAAAGTTCGAACATATCGCCTGTCGACCATCGACTATGGATGATGCTTCGAAGGGCCTTGTCCCATTTGGCATTCGATTCGCGGTTTGTCGCAGGTGATTTCGCTTTTCTGGGTCTTTTCGAATTCATCGTCGGTTCCGCGTCCAGGCGCACGACCTTGCCTTCCAGCTCCGGAGAAGGGGCGGCGTAGCGCTCGAATACGCGCGGGTCGTGACCGGGCACGATCCAGGCCGGGTCGTCGGCCAGGCGGCGCATGATGCGGAAGGCGTCGAGCATCTCGCCCTGGTTCCAGACGATGACGAAGGGCCGGTCGGCCTCCATGTTCTCGTAATAATGGCTGGCGTCGGAGGCGAGCACGATCCAGCCGATGCGCGTCATCACGCGCACCACCTGCAGCCCCGCCGTGTGCCCGCCGACCCAGTGGACCGACAGGCCGGGCTCCAGCTCCGCCTCGCCGTCGTGAAACTCCACCCGCCCCTCGAAGACGCGGAAGACAAGGTCGGCGATGTGCTCGGGGGTGTAGGCGTGGGCGATCGCCGGGCGCGTCATCTGCCGGCCCGTGGCGTAGGCCATCTCCCGGTCCTGCAGATGGAAGCGGGCGGCGGGGAAATGCTCGTAGCCGCCGATATGGTCGTAGTGCAGGTGGGTGACGATGACGTCTTCGACCTGGTGGCTGTCGACGCCGACCAGCGCCAGTCCCTCGCGCACCGTGCGCACCAGCCGGCGGTTGCGGCGCCCGGCGTCGAGCGCGTCGAAGCCGGTGTCGACCACCCAGACCTTGCCGTCGCGCTTCAGCGCCCAGACGAAGTAGTCCATGTCCATGGGCGCGTCATGCGGGTCGCCGCCGATGAAGTGATCGCCGCGGCGCGCCTCCCGCTCGGCGTACTTGATGGCGTAGACCTCGAATTCGTGTGGCGTCGTCATGGCTGCCTCCCCCGCTTCCCGTTCGATTTTCCGCTAGTCTGGCGCAATTCACCGCGCGAGGGGAGAGAACCATGAGCGACGAGCTGTTCGAGAAGGGTCTGAAGATCCGCAAGGAGGTGCTGGGCGAGGCCTATGTCGACAAGACCATGGGCGCAGCCGACGCCTTCAACCGCGACTTCCAGCACTGGGTAACGGCCAGCGCCTGGGGCGCGGCCTGGGGGCAGGAGACGCTCTCGCGCCGCGACCGCAGCCTGCTCAACCTGGTGATGCTGGCCGCGCTCGGCCGGGGCACGGAGTTCAAGCTGCACGTCAAGGGCGCCGTCAACAACGGTGTGACCCTGGCCGAGATGAAGGACGCGCTGCTGCACATGACCGTCTATTGCGGCGCGCCCGCCGGGGTCGAGGCCTTCCGCCTCGCCCGCCAGGCGCTGGAGGAAATCGGCGTCGACCCGGCGGAGGCGGACCAGGCCCCTACCTGACCCGCGCCATGACCTGATCGGCGAAGTCGCGGAAATTGGCGCGCATGTGCGCCGCGGGCGGCAGCAGGGTGACCTCCTTCAGCCCGGCCTGTTCGAGCTGACCCAGCCGCTCGACGATCTCGTCGGGCTCGCCCACCAGGCCGCCGGCGATGCGGATCATGTCGGGCGTGACGAAGCGGCGCTCCTCCGGCGGACAGAACGCGCAATGGCCGCGGTGCAGCATCTGGTGGCGGCGCGCCGCCGGCATCGTTGCCTCGACATGAGCCTTGTAGTCCTCCCAGGTGCCGCGCACCCGGTCGGAGACGAAATCGTCCCGGCCCCGTTCCTGATAAAGCTCGTACCAGTAGTGCAGGGTGGAGACGACCGCCGAATCCACCTCGTCGATGACCCGCTCGTCGGTGAGCGTCTCGCCGGGCCTGAGCACGCAGGCGAAGGTGAGCGCGGCGGTGTGGAAGTCGTCGCCGAGCTCGCGTCCCGCCTCTGCCGCGCCTTCGCGCGCGGTCTCCAGGTTCCTGGCCAGCACGCCCAGCGGCTCGTTGCCCGCGCAGATGCGCCCGTCGCCAAAGGCCCCGGCGGCGCGCAGCGCCTTCGGGCCGTTGGCGGCGACGTAGATGTCGACGTGGTCGTCCAGGTTGAGGCAATCCAGCTCCCGGTCGAGGAAGCGGATCGGGCGGACCTCGCCATTGTGCTCGAACTCGACCTCCTCGCCGGCAAGCAGGCCGCGGACGACGCGCAGATAGTCGCGGAAGGCCTTCGCCTTCACCGGCCGGGCGCCCATGATGCGCATCGCCGTGTGGCCGGTGCCGATGCCGATGAAGGTCCGGCCCGGGGCCAGCCTGTTGATCGAGGCGATGGAATGTGCGGTCACCGGCGCCAGCCGCGTCCCGGCGATGGCGACGCCGGTGCCCAGGCGGATGCGGCTGGTGTGGTGCGCCGCCAGCGCCAGGGTGGCGTAGCAGTCCGACCAGATCATCTGGCTGTCGGGCGCCCAGCCGTGGTCGTAGCCGAGCGCCTCCAGCTCCCGGAAGATCGCCCAGTCGTCGATCTTCGTCGCCACCATGCCGCCGAACTTCATCGCCGTCCTCCCCTTCGTTCCCTGCGTAGGGGCAGGATGGCACGCCGGACGGGCTTGGCAACGCCCCGGAGTCCCGGGACCCCGGATCAGGTTCAGATCACGGGATCGGCGACGGGGGGCCGCATCTCCGGCGGCAGGGGCTTCACCTCGAGCCCCTCGCAGGCCCCCATGAGAGTAAGCAACGCGGCCACGAACGTCAGGCGGATCAGTTTCGTCATCTCGGTCTCCGGTATGTGAGGCGGGCCATGCCTGCGAACCGGAGAGATGGTTCCGCCCCTGCGCCGCAGCCAGTCCGGAGCGATCACAAGCGCGTGGTGGCCAGCCCTCGTCGTGGCTTACCGCGGTGAGGGCGATTCCATCGGCGGGATGTTGCGGGGCGGGATGGGGTCGCGGTCCAGGCCGGCGCAGCCGGCGGCGAGGGCCAGCGCCGCGGCCGCCGCGATGATCAGGGTCAGGCGTTTCATGACTTCGACTCCACTTCTGTTCCGGCCATTCGCGGCCAGATGGGCGGTGGATCGGCCCGCCCCAACGCACGGGCCCCTCACGATTTCTTGCGTCGCGGCGGGTGATCCGGCGCGCGGGGTCACCCTGGATCGGGGCTGGCGATTTCGGGACGGTCTTCCGGCGGCAGCGGCTTGACCTCGATCCCCTCGCAGGCCGCGAGCAGCAGCAGCGGGGCGAGAAGCAGCGTCAGGCGAAGTGCGTTCTTCGGGGGGTCTCCGGACGAAGGCGGGCCATGCCTCGGACGGAGAAATGGGGCGATGCGCCGCCGCGGCCAACGATCCGCGGTTCACAAGCGCGTGGCGTCCCGGGGGCTGGACACCCATTCTCCACGCCTGCGGGCCAAGTCTGCATGGCGAGTTCAATCGGAGGCGATATCAACGAAACCATGCTCGACGTCCCGGCAACGCGAGAAATCGGCGATGCCAGTGACGCCCGGCGCGCCGTCAGACGTCAGGGCGAGCGACTTGCCGCATCGCAGCCATATATTGACGTCCGCGCCCACAAACTCGATCTCGCGAATCTTGGTGCCCTGCGGCGTTAGCGCCTTGTACCAGCGGAAGCTGCCGTTCGACCTCTCGCCCGGCAGAGAAGGCGCGAATCCGGCGATATGGTCGGCGGAAAAGTGTGCGACGATCTGAAAATACTCTTCAGAGCCGTCCGCCAGTTCACTCAGCCTCAGGTCGTTGTGATAGCCCCAGACCGCAATCTCGGCGCAGTTGGCGGTCATTGCGATCTGCATCAGCCAGCCGGGATTCCAGAATTCTCCCAAGACCTTGCCGGTGCGGTCGAGGACAAGCAACGCGGAGGCCAGCCAGTTGATGTCGTGCGCCGTCGCGAAAACCCTGTAGTCGCCGTCCGGCTGGCAGCGGTCGACCGCCAATGACGAAATGCGCATCCGGCTCGAGCTGCCGCCGCCGAAGGGATAGATCGTGGGCAGTTCGTACTGCCAGACAAGCGCGCCGCGGCTGTCATATCCGCGCAGGCTCCCCCCGCCGATTCGTCAGCTTCCTGCGCGACCACGACATGGCCGCCGCCCGCAACCTCCGTCACCTCCGCAAGAGAGACCGACCTCGGGAACGCCTTGTGCCAGAGCGGATTTCCGGCGGCATCGAAGGCAACAACGCTGCGACCCTCGCGCTGGACCAGCACATCTACTATTTCCGGCCTTTCGCGCCCCGTGACGACGCGGACGAGTTCTTCAGTGGCGGTGAGTGCATGCGGCGCCACGTCCACGATCAGTAGCGCCACGATGGCGAAGCCCCCCGCGCCGCGCTTGGTACGGTGTTTCAGGAAACTGTAAACCACGTAACCGGCGCCAGCTGCGGCAAGGACGATCTTTGTCAGGACCAGGACGAGGGACCAGTCCATGGCGGCTCCGGAGTGGAAGGGACGTTCAACCGGCGGGCGAACCAGTGTATCAATCAGCCATGGTACAAAAAAAGATGAGCGGGGAAAGCTTTCGCGAGGACACGCGCCGGGCCGGGCTGCCGCCCGCGCTGGTGAAGGAGCTGACGCGCCAGGACGACGCCAAGGGCTGGGCCGGCGTGGCCGAGCTGTTCGGCGCCATCGCGCTGATCCTCGGGCTGGCGCTCTGGGCCTGGCATCCGGCGGTGACGGTGCTCGCCATGCTGCTGATCGCGACGCGCCAGCAGGCCTGTTTCGTCATCGCCCATGACGCCGCGCATTACCGCCTGCTGAAAGACCGCCGCTGGAACGACATCGTGGGCCGGATCGCCGGCGGCATCGTCGGCATCTCCATGCCGACCTACCGCGTGGTCCACCGGCTGCACCACAATCACCTGTACGGGAAGCAGGACCCGGACATCCCGCTCAACGCCGGCTATCCGCGCGGGCGGGCCTACCTGCTGAAGAAGCTGTTCTTCGACCTGTTCGGGGTGACCGCCTGGAAGACCTACCGCTACTTCTTCGGCGCGCCGGCGATCAATGCGGCGGCGGGCGGGCCGAACAGGCCGCTGGACGACACCTCGCCCGCGCTCCGCGCCGCCGCCCGGGCCGACCGCTGGTGGGTGCTGGGCTTCCACGCGGCGATGCCTCTGGCCGCCTTCGCCGGCGGATTCCTGCTCGAGTACCTGCTGCTCTGGGCGGTGCCGCTGGTGACCTTCCTGCAGCCGCTGCTCCGGCTCCGCGCGATCTGCGAGCATGGCGCGGTGACGGATTTCGCCTCGCCGCTGACCGCGGCCCGGACCAATCTGGGGCCCCGCTGGCTGCTCTGGCTGTTCTTCCCCTTCAACGTGAACTTCCACGTCGAGCACCACATGTACCCGGCCATTCCCTTCTACAATCTGCCCGCCGCGCACCGGGCGATGAAAGCGCACGGCGTGCTGGACAAGGCCGAGGTCCGCGACGTGCGCGAGACCCTGGGCCTGGTCATGGCCGACCGCCCCGCGCGGGAAGCAGCCCCGGCCTGACGCCGCGGCGATTGCAGCCCGGCCCGGCCCGGTTCTAACATTCCGCCATGACAAACCTGACCGAACTGCTCGGCATCGCCGAGAAACGCGCCGAAGGCCGCCCCGTCCTGGTCCATCAGGGCCGGGAATGGAGCCATGCCGAACTCGCCGCCCAGTCCCGCCGCGTCGCCGCCGGGCTGAAATCGCTGGGCGTGGGCAAGGGCGACCGGGTCGCCATCTGGCTGCCCAACGCGCCGGCCTATCTCGCCGTCTTCTTCGCCTGCGCCCGGCTGGGCGCCATCGCGCTGGCGGTGAACACCCGCTACCGCTCGGTCGAGGTGGGCGACATCGTCAGCCGCGCCGGGGCGAAGGCGCTGATCTACTGGCCCGACTTCAAGGGCATCGCCTTCAACGAGATCCTGGCGGAAATCGATCCGGCGGAGCTTTCGGGCCTGGAACACCTGATCGTCTATTCGGAGGATGGCGCGCCGGCGGTCTCCCCGGTGCCCGAGGCGACGCCCGTGTCCTACGACGACCTCGCCGCGCATGCCGAGCTTGAAGAGGATCACGCGGACGACGGTCTCGGCTGCGCGATCTTCACCACCTCGGGCACGACGAGCAAACCGAAGTTCGTCCTGCATCACCAGTCGTCCATCGCCGATCACGGCCTGCAGATCGCCGACAGCTTCGGCTGGCGCGGCGAGGACGTGGTCCACCTGCTGGCCATGCCCTATTGCGGCGTCTTCGGCCTGACCCAGTCCATGGGCGCCATCGCCTCGGGCCGGACCATGATCACCATGCCCTATCTGGACATTCCGGAGGCCGTCAGGCTGATGAAGGCGCACCGCGTCACCCACACCGCGGGCTCCGACGACATGTACGCCATGATGCTGGAAGAGGCGGCGGGCGAGCAGACGCCGTTCCCGGCCTTCCGCTCCGGCATCTACGCGCTGTTCAACGCGGCGCTGGAGGACATCGTCGAGCGCGCCGAGCAGCGCGGCATGTATATCACCGGCGTCTACGGCATGTCGGAGGTGCAGGCGCTGTTCACCCGCTGGCCCGATGGCTCGCCCGTCGCGGTGCGCAAGCGCGGCGGCGGCATCCCCATCGCGCCGACGGCGGCGGTCCGCGTGCGCGATCCGGAGTCGGGCAGGCTGCTCGGCGTCGGCGAGCCGGGCGAGCTGGAGGCGCGCGGCCCGTCGATGATGATGGAATATTTCCTGAACCCGGAGGCAACGGCGAAGACGCTGACCGACGACGGCTTCATCCGCACCGGCGACCTGGCGCAGATGACCGAGGAGGGCGGCTTCGAATATCTCTCCCGCATGGGCGACGTGCTGCGTCTCGGCGGCTTCCTCACCGCGCCGGCGGAGATCGAGGCGCGCCTGCTGGAGCACCCTTCGGTGAAGGATGTGCAGGTGGTCGCCGCCAATGTCGGCGGCCGCAACCGCGCTGTGGCCTTCGTCATTCCAGCCGGCCCCGGCTATGACGAGGCGGCGGTGATCGCTCACTGCGCCGCCGGCCTCGCCAAGTACAAGGTGCCCGCCCGCGCCGTGCCGCTCGACGCCTTCCCTGTCACCCAGTCGGCCAACGGGGTGAAGATCCAGAAGGCGAAGCTGCGCGAGATGGCCGGCGAACTGGACGACGAACCGCGCCGCCGCTCAGGGTAGGGTCAGGGCCGGCCGGGCCGGATTGGTTGATTTGGCGTCCTGGGGCTTGACCCCAGGACCCAGAGAAACGAAGGACTGGGTCCTGGGGTCAAGCCCCAGGACGCCATGTGTTTCCGTCGCTTCGTTGAAGGACCTTGAGCAATCCACTGTTTGACTGAAGCGCGACCCGCCTTGCTTGTCACCTCCGCCAGCCCGAGCGGGGTCAGGGACGAGCCTGTGCGGGGGCCGGAACGGCTCTACTGCCAGTCATACGGTCAACCGGATGCCCGCACAGGGCGGGCATGACCTCCAAGGTCCGACGCTCCCCGCCTCAGACGTAGCCGTCGATGCGGTCGCGCTCGCGGAGCGCCGCCGAGCGCTTCGCCGGATCGCCATAGCCGGCACCGCCGCCGGTCCGGACCACCAGCCGGTCGCCCTTCCTCATCGCCATCGACAGTTTGGAACGGAGCTCGATCCGTTCGCCGCCGCGGATCACCCAGGCGGAGGCCTTGCCGCCGGACTCGCCGCCGAACAGCCCCTCGGGCGGGATGATGAAGCGGTCGCCATAGGCGGCGAAGGTGACGTCGTCGTCCAGGATCTCGTAGACCCGCTGGAAGCCGAGGCCGCCGCGGTGTTCGCCGTCGCCGCCCGAACCGGCCACGAGGCTGTAGTCCAGCACCCGGAAGAACGGATAGCTCATGTCCTGGCTCTCGACGGGAATGTTGCCGCAATTGCTGAGCGGGCTGTCGACCGCGTCGCAGCCGTCGCTCCGGGGCCCCGCGCCATAGCCGCCGCCGAAGATCTCCAGATAGATGTTGTAGCCCTTCGGCCCCAGATGGCTGAGGCAGCAGGCATAGGTGGTGTCGTAGCCGGCGGCGATGACCTTCTCCGGCGCCGCCTGGGCCAGCGCCTTCATCACCGCGTTGAACACCCGGTAGCTGGGCAGCAGCCTGGCGCGCACCGGCGCCGGGGCCTTCGGGTTCAGGATGGAGCCCTCCGGCGCCTCCACGGTGATGGCCCGGGCGCAGCCGGAATTGAACGGCAGGTCGGCGGAAGTCAGCGCCGACTTGATGACCGAAAGCGCTGCGCCAACGGTCGAGGCGAAGGGGTTGTTCATGTTGGACTTCACCTGCGGCGCACTGCCGTCGAAGGTGACGCGGATGTCGGAGCCCTTCACCGTGACCTGGGCGGCGATGCGCAGCGGGCCGCTGCCCTGGCCGTCGTCGTCCAGGAAGTCCTCGCCCTCATAGGTGCCGTCGGGCACCGCCGACAGGGCCTGGCGCATGCGCCGCTCGGCATAGTCCAGCATCTCGTCCATCGCCGCTTCGAGGCGGGCGGCGCCGTGGCGGGCGCAGAGCTCGCGCACGCGCTCCACGCCGATGGCGTTGGCGGCGAACTGCGCCTCGAAATCGCCGATGGTGTGGTCGGGCATGCGGATATTGGCGCGCACGAAGCGCTGCAGCGGGCCGTCATTGCGCCAGTCGCGGGCCAGGTTCCACTTCGTCGGCGGGAAGACGATGCCTTCCTGATGGATATCGGTGGCGTCGGGGTTCAGCCCCGGCGCGCCGCCGCCCAGGTCGATGTGGTGCGCCACCGTCGCCGAGAAACCGAGCAGCCGTCCGTCGACGAAGATCGGCGTGAACAGGAAGACGTCGGGCAGGTGCTGGCCGCCCTGATAGGGATCGTTGGTGATGTAGAAATCGCCCTCCACCAGCTCCTCGGGCGGATACGCGGCGGCGCAGGGGCCGAAGGTGTGGGCGATGGAGCCGAGCTGCAGCGGGATCAGCTCCGACTGGGCGACGACATTGCCGTGCCGGTCGAGGATCGCCGACGAGCAGTCCTCGGCCTCGCGCACGATGGTCGAATGGGCCGAGCGGATCAGCTTCACCCCCATCTCGTGGGCGGTGGCGATCAGTGCCTGGGTGATGACCGCCTGGTCGACGGCCGAGAGGTTCTGCGGTGCGGTATCGGGCATCTTCGGGCTCCTTGGACGCTCGGCCCATTGTGCAGGCAGGGGGGCGTGGCGGGCAAGTCATCCCGCAGGATGGGCGGCTTCGCCCGATCCCCGAGTGACCCTCCGGGCCATCGGCGATGACAGCCGGGCCCCCGCTAGTACCGCTTCTCCCAGGTGATGCCGGTGCTGGTGCTGCCGTCGCGGTCGATCTCGGTGTCGACCTTGACGTTGGGCAGGACATCGATCTCCACGACGACGGAGCCGGATTCCGAATCCACCGACTGCTTGGCGCCGACATAGACGCCTTCGCGGACATAGCGTCCGGCGCTGATGGCGCCCGCCGATTCTGGGTCGTCGCCGCTTTCCAGGCGCAGCACGTCCAGCCCCACCGCGTCGCGGATGCGGTCGGTCGCGCCGCGCTTGCCGTTGGTCAGGGTGCGGATGCCCTGGGCCAGGTTCAGCGCCTCGACCGGCGAGAGCGACTGGCGCGCCTTGTCGAACAGCAGCCGCGGCAGGACCTCGCCTTCGGGCAGTTCCGGGGTCGAGGTGAAATCGATGTCGGGCTGCGAGGGCCGGCCGGAGACGATGATGCGGCCGGTCAGATCCTCGGTCTCGCGGACCAGGACGATGCGGAACTCCGGCGTCAGGTCGCCGGTGAGCCCGATCGAGCCTTCCTCCAGGTCGAAGTCCTTGCCCAGCAGGCTGAGGCTGCCGCGCACGGCGTTGAAGTCGGAGGTGACCTGCGGGTTGTCGGCGGTGCCGGTGATCGTCGCCTGGCCCCGCCATTCGCTTTCCAGTCCCCGGCCGCGGACGAAGAACTGTCCCGGCGCGTCGATGCGGATGTCCAGGTTGACGGGCAGCGGCGGGCCGGGCTCCTCCGCCTCGGCCTCGGCGACCTTGTCGCGCTCCAGCTGGATGGCGACGACGCTGGGTGGCAGGTCCGGCGCCACCAGGCGGATCTCCACGTGATCCAGGGTGTGGCGGCCGACCACGTCCACCGCCTGGCCGTCCCAGGTGACGGTGGTGCGGCCGCTGACCTTCACCTCGGCCTCGTCCCGGCGCACCGCCAGCAGGCCGTCCAGATCCAGACTGACTTCCGCCGTCCTGTCGTCGCCCAGCAGCACCATCTCGCCGCTGCCGCGCAGGCGGCCGCCGACGGGGTCGCGGGCGGAAAGCTGGAAGTCGCCGACGCCCCGGTCGTTGAAGCGGACCGACATGTCGACGTCCTGCAGGATGGTGCCGCTCAACAGGTTCTCGTAGCGCGCGTCGGAAATCACGGCCTCGCCCTGCAGGCGGGGCTGTGACCAGGTACCGTCCATGCGGACGTCGAAGCGGGCGGGACCGGCGGCCAGGTTGTCGCTCTCCGGCAGCAGGGCCACGAGCTGCTGCAGGTTGCCCCGCCACTCCAGCCGGCCGCGGACCGCGCCGTCTGCGGGCGGGATCGGGATCGCCCGGTCGCCCGAAGGCGGCAGCACGCCGGAAGCTTCGGCGACCAGCGGCTGCTCGAAGGGGCCGGCGATGGTGGTCTTCAGGCCGACCTCGCCGTCGGCCCAGCGGCCCTGGGCGCTGACCTGGAAGGTGAAGTCGCCGACTTCCTCGGGCATGCGCAGGTCGGTAAGGGTCAGATCGAGACGGCCGGTGTCCCCCGGTTCCTTGGTATCCAGCCGGATCGTGGCGTTCGCCACGCCGCTCAGGCCCTCGACGCCGCCCAGCGCCGCCAGCGGGCCGAGGGCGAGGTCGGCGATCTCCAGCTGCGCCAGGATCTGGCTCGGGCCATAGGTGGCGTCGCCGGTCACCGCGCCGCCGGCGCTGGCGGCGAGGTCGAGGCCGCGGACGGCGATCAGGTCGCCGCGCAGGGCGACGATGAAGGGGCTGCGGGAAGTGATGTCGCCCTGCGGCGTCTCCAGCACCAGGTCGGCGACGCGCAGACCGAGGGTCTCCGGGTCGGTGAGGTCGGCGGCGATCTCGGTGCGCAGCGACACCTCGACGGGCGCTGCCAGATTGGCGGTGAGCCGCGCGACGGGACGTTCGATCGTGCCGCCCAGATCGGCGGTGACCTGGGTGATGCGGTTCTCGCCGGAGGTGATGGCTGTGACCAGCACGTCGCCGCCGATCCGGGGCGCGCCCTCGCCCGAGGGATCGAGCGTGATTTCGGCCACGGCCGCCTCGATCTGTGCGCCGCCGGCCTCGATGCGCTCCACGGTCACGTCGGCCAGCACGGTCTCGCCGCGGGTCTGCAGGTCGGCTGCGGCGCGGGCGATGCGCGCGCCGCCGGCGTCGATGTCCGTGGCCTGGACGCGGCCGGCGGCGGTCGGCAGCTCTCCGGTCAGGTCGGTAACGTCCAGGTCGACGTCCAGCCGCCCGACGGCGGCCATGTCGCCGGCGCGGACATTGCGCGCGGTCAGATCGATCTTCGCATCCAGCCGCTCGCCCTCGGGTTTCAGCGTCACGGTGCCGTCTGCATCGCCGGCGAGCGGCATGCCGGCCAGCTCCGACAGGTCGGAGAGGTCGTCCACCTTCAGGGTCGCCTGGCCGTCGAAGCCGGTGGTGGCGAGGTCCAGGTTACCCCGGCCCTCCAGCCGCGCCGAGCCCAGCCGGGCGCGGTAGCGGTCCAGGGACAGGCGATTGGCCGCCGGGTCGAAACCGCCGGCGACGTCCAGCGATCCGGTCTGGCCGCCGCTGCGGAAGCTCAGTTCGGCGTCGAAGTCGGGCGAGCCGGCGAGGTCGAAGGCCGAGAACCGGAGGCGTGGCTGGGCGATCTCCCGCCCGCTGACCCTGAGGTCCGCCGCGCGGGCTGTCCCCGTCACCCTCGGATCGTTCAGCGTGCCGCCGATCTCGCCGCTGACGGCCAGGTCGCGCAACCCCTCGATGGATGGCGGCGCCAGCCCCGGCGGCAGTTCGGGCAGGCTCAGCGAATAGTCGCCATCGATGGTTTCGCCCTCCAGCGTGGCGTTGGCGGCGATTTCGGCGCCCTTCGCGGTGTTGCCGGAAATCCGGGCGACCATGGCCTCGCCCATGGGCTCGGCCTCGACGTTCAGATCGACGGTCGATCCGGCGACGTCTGCAAACTGCGGATCGCGCCATTGCAGCTCCTCGAGATGAAGACTGGCGTCGACCGTGCCGCGGTTTTCGCCCAGCCCCTCGATGGTCAGGTCGAGATTGCCCCGGCCGCCGGTGAGCAGCTGCGCCAGCTGCGGTGCGCGGGCGAGATCCTCGGCCTCGACGTGCAACTCGCCGTCCATTTCCCGCTGCTCGAGGTCGACGGTGAAGTGGCCGTTCGCCGTACCCGCCGCCGTCCGGACGTCGAGGCCGCTGATCTCCAGCGCTTCGGGGCCGGCGACGAAATCGAAGGCCAGGGTCGGATCGGCCCCGGCCAGGCTGGCATATTGCGGGTTGCCGGTCTGAGGCTCGTCGATGGTCAGCACGGCGTGGCCGCGCGCCGTCTCGAGATCGCTGGTCGCGTCGATCTCGGCGACGATCCGGTCCGCGGCGTAGTCCTGGAACCGGGGCGCGGCGATATCCGCGCGCATCTTCGCCGTCAGCGTTTCGTCCAGCGCGCCGTCCAGATCGACCTGCAGCGCCGCGGTCTCGAAACGCGCGCCCGTCAGCCAGGGCGCCAGCGCGTCGTCGGCGCGGATATCGGCATTGGCGGCGAGGCGGACGGTATTGGCCGCTCCGTCATAATTGCCTTCGGCGGTCAGGGTCACGGCGGGGCTGTCGAGCTTCAGGCGGTCGATGGTCACCTGGTCGGTCGACGGCCCCGAGACCGCGACATCGACATGCACCACGTCGCCAAGGGCCTGCTTCGGGGCGGAAAGCGCGCCGCCGATCAGGTTCGCCGTCGCGTCGAGGCTGGCGGCATAGCCGCCGTCGGCGGCCAGCGCGAGATCGAGCCGGCCGACCAGGTCGAGGGCGTTCTGCACGGTCAGATCGACATCGATTTCCGCCTCGCCGAAGGGCCCGCCGCCCGTCATGGACAGCCGCACCCTGTCCTCCGGCGCGACGCCCAGCGCGTCGGCCAGCGGCCGGATCGCGGGCATGTCGGCGGCGATGTCCACGTCCATCCGCTCGGCGGCGAAGTCCGCGGTGATATCGGCGCGCACGAAGCTTTCGCCCAGGTCCAGAGGCCGGATGTCCAGGTCCAGACGCTGGACCGCCCCGGCGTCGGCGAGGGCGCCGGTGACGCGGTAGCGCGACTGCACGGGCGCCACGCCTTCGGGCAGGATGACCTCCTCGACCGCCAGTTCCTTCAGGGTGACGGGCAGCGGCGCGCGCGGCCACTGGAAGTTCTCCGGCAGCAGCCGGCCGTCGCTCGCGGTCTCCTCCACCGGCGTCTCGTCGGCAGGCAGGCGCAGCACCTCGACCCGCTCGGCCGCCAGGCGGTCGATGGTCAGGGCGCCGTCCAGCAGGTCGGCGGCGCTGAGATCCAGGGCGACGTCTTCCACCTCCAGCCAGCGTCCGTCCGCGTCCGCAAGGGCGAGACTGTCGAGGTGCAGTACGCCGTCGTCGCCGCGCCGGAAGCGTCCGGTCTCGATGGTCAGGCCGGGGCCGCTGGCGAACCCGGTCGCCTGCTCCAGCGCCCAGGTCCAGGTGTCCTCGCCGGCGCCATAGACGAACCAGGCGATACCGCCCGCCAGCAGGACCACAGGTGTGAGCAGGATGGCCGCGAGCCACCCGAAGATCCGGAGAGCGCGCCGCATCAGAATGCCTGGCCGAGACTGATGTAGAATTCGAAGAAGTTGTCCTCGTCGCGGCGGTGCAGCGGGAAGGCGAGATCGAAGCGGATGGGCCCCACGGGGCTGTAATAGCGCACGCCGCCGCCGACGCCGACATGCAGCGTCTCGGTGGCGTCGGGGAAGGGCTCGGCAGCGACATAGCCGGTGTCGACGAAGGCCACCACGCCCAGGTCCTCCATGAAGCGGGCACGGAGCTCGATGGCATTCTCCGACAGGAACCGCCCGCCGGTCAGTTCGCCGGCGTCATTGGTCGGTGAGATCGACTGGAACTCGTAGCCGCGTACGGACGCGCCGCCGCCGGCGAAGAAGCGTTCGTTGACCGGCACGTCGTCGAGCGCCTGCGAGAGAATGGTCGCGACGCGGGCGCGCAGGGCCAGCACCAGGCTGTTCTCCCCGATCAGCGGCTGATAGAACGCGCCGCCCAGCGAGATGCGGCCGAAATAGGCGGGATCGCCGTTGTTGAGGCCGGCATAGGGCGCTGCCGCCAGGAACAGGCGGAAGCCTTCGGTGGCGTTGAGCTGGTCATTGGCGCGGTCGAGATTGGCGAAGGTGGGGAAGCCGAGCAGGTAGGCCGTATCGTTCTCGATGTCCGATTCCACCTTGGCCGCGCTGGCCTCGACGGAGGTGCCGACGCGCCAGTGCTCGCCCACGCCGGTCTCGACCCCGATGCGCGCGGTGGCGGATTCCTCGGAGAAGGCGTCGTCGTCCAGCCGCCGCAGGGTGAAGCTCTCCTTCAGGGTCCAGCGCTCGGTCGGCGTGTGCGGCTGGGTCATCCCGAAGGTCAGCTTCTGTTCCTTCAGCGAGGCATCGAGCTCGGCGCGGAAGTCCTCGGCGCCGCCGAACAGGTTGCGATGCCGCCAGGCGATCCGCGCGCCGGGCCCGAGATCGGTGTCGTAGCGCAAGCCGCCGGAGATGGAGCGCAGCTTGGCGTCCGCGACCTTCAGCGTGATCGGTCGCGCCACCTGTTCGGGATCGGGGGTCTGCGGCGGCTGCACCGAGACGGCGTCGAACAGGCCGGTCGCGCGCATCGCTTCCTGGAACTTCTCCACCTTCTGGCGGTCGTAGGGCTCGCCCTCCTGCCAGGGGATGCGGTCCATGATGTAGTCGCGGGCCAGCTTGGTGTCGCCCTCGATCACCAACGGCCCGAAGGTCGTGTACGGACCCGGATCGAACCTGGCCGTCACCGTCAGCGTGTGGTTCTCGGTGTTGGCGACGGCGCGGCGGTCGATGAAGCGCGCATAGGGGAAGCCATTGCGGCTGAGAAAGCGCACGACGCGAGTCTCGGCCGCGACGATGTCCTCGCCATGGGCCTCGGCGCCCTCGCCCAGGTCGGCCGCACGCTTGATCTCCGCGTCCGTGGGCAGTTCTTCGGGATGCGGCTCGAAAGCCGGCTGGAAGGCTGCGATGGTGTAGGCGGTCCCCGGGGCGACGTCGAAGATGGCGCGCGCGTCCGCGTCCGGGTCGCCGGGCGTCTCCTCCACGCGGATTTCCACCGTGGCGTCGTAGTGGGCTTCGGCCGACATCACCTGCATCAGGGTCGCGCGGTCGTTCTCGGCGCGCCGTTTCAGTCCGGCAATGCTCGGCGCGCCGCGCTGCTGATAGCGGAAGGTGTCGAGCGAGGCGCGGATGACTTCGCGGACGTCGGGCTGCTCGTCCAGGCCATCGATGGTCGCGGTATAGCTCACGGGCAGCGGCCCCGAGAGCGCGGAATCCCTGTCATCCCCGGCCCCCTCCCCGTCCAGCAGGGTGCCGCAGCCAGCGAGCGCGAGCGCGCAGAGCGCAGCGGCTGTCAACCTGAGGAGGGGCAGTCGATGTGACGAGATGCTTATCTGGTACCGTCCTGGACAATCTTGCTCTTCTTACGCGACTGATGTGACCCGGATTACCCACGGTGGCAATTCCGGTCATGTCATGGCCGCGCCGCCCGGCCGCAAGGGACACAATGCCACGCGCGCTGGCGCCCGGTCAGAATACACCGGCCTCCAGTCCCGCGGCCATCAGCGTTCCCAGTTCCCGGCACTGGTCCAGGAAGTCGTCCTGCCAGTCGCCCCGGCAGACCAGCGGCTCGCGCACCGCATTCCAGCGCAGGCCGGTGGTGATGGTCTCGACCGCGCGGCAGGTGCCGGTGCCGTCATGGCCGGCGCGGACATAGAGGGCATAGGGCAGACCCTGCTTCTCCTCCAGCACGGCGTAGTAGGTGCGGTCGAAGAAGTCCTTCAGCGCGCCGCTCATATAGCCGAGATTCTCGGTGGTGCCGAGCACGATGCCGTCGGCGGCCATGACGTCGTCGGGTCCGGCCTCGAAGGGGGTGAGCAAGCGGACGTCCACGCCCTCGATGGCGTCGTCCCGCGCGCCGTCGGCGACCGCGTCCGCCAGCCGCTGCGTGTTCGGCGATGGCACGTGGGCGACGATCAGCATGGTCTTTGCGCTCATGACTGCACTCCGGCGCGTGATGTCCCGGCAAGCCTAGAGTATCGGCGGCGCGGATTGAAGGCCCGGGCCGGAAAGGTCTAGCGGATGGGCCTCATGTCCAGCCGGCTGGTGCGCGCCGTCGCGCCGGGCAGGCCGGCGAGGAACTGCGCGGCGCCGAGGACGATGGCGACGCGGCCGTCGGGGGCATGGAGCGGCATCGCCACGGCCTGGAACAGGCGATAGGCGCTCCAGTCGCCGCTCGCCTCGGTGAAGACGGCGTGCGGCTCGCGCGTCTCGACGATCCGACGGAGCACGGTGGCGATCGCTTCCCGGCCCCAGGCCCCGCCGCCGCATTCGATGCGCCGGCCGGTGGGGTCGCGGCCGAAGCGGCTGGCCAGCCGGGTGCCCACCAGACGGTAGCGCAGGCCCCCGTCGCAGCCGATGTCGACCATGAACAGGTCCGGCAGGACGAATTTCAGGTCTTCCGGCCCGAAGTCGGTCCGCCCGGGCTGTGGGCTGCGGCGTCTCAGGTCGAGCCAGAAGGCCGCCAGATCGGCAATGCTGCCGGCCGACACCGGGTCTCCGCCGGCCGACTCCATCGTTTCCTTCAATTCGGCCACGCAGACCGGCCCGCCCAGCCGCAGCAGTCCTTCGGGCTCATCTTCATGCTCGTTCGCAAGTCGCTTCGTCATCATGGAACCGCCCTGTCGGGGATGCAGTTTGTTGCTAGTAGCAACTTAAAATTCGGCATCCTGCACGTCAATGAACAAATTGCTACTAGCAACAATAGCGGCTAGGATCGTGACGATGAACACAAACGCCGATCCGCCGGGCCGACCCGCCATCGCACTGGCGAACCTGCTGGAGCAGACCGCGCGGCATGTCTATGACCAGCGCGGCGCCGGGGGCCTGCATCCCGTGCAGTGGTCGGCGCTGCGGTTCTTCGCCCGCGCCAACCGCTCGGCCCGGTCGGTCGCCGGGCTGGCGCGCTATCTGGGGGTCACGCTGGGGCCGGCGTCACGCACCGTCGGCGCGCTCCGCCGCCACGGACTGGTCGACGCGGTGAAGGACCCGGCGGACGGCCGCGCCTCGATCATCTCGCTGACCGCAGCGGGGCGGCATATGCTGCAACAGGATCCGATCCACCGCCTGGCGCGGGCCATCGAGGGGTTGCCGGAGACGGATGCGGGGGGTCTGGGGCGTGCGCTGACGCGGCTGTCCACGGCCCTGAGGGAGGGTGAGAGCCAGAATGACGACGCCGAAGACCGTGACGCCTGAGCCGGGGACCGACAGCGAGCGGCTGATCGACCTTTTCGAGCGCGCCGGCCGCTTCGGCGCCTGGCGCATCGATCTGCCCGATCGCCGATTCCGGCCGATCCGGGGGATTTTCCAGTTGCTGGGCGATGTCCGTCTCGACGGAGACGTTCCCGTCGACGACGTGCTGGCCCAGTTCGGTCCCGCGGACAGGGAAGCGCTGCGCGAAGGCCTGGATCGCCTGATCGCCGACGGCGCGCGTCTGTCCCATGAAACGGCGCTGATCGAACGCAACGGCCGGCCGCTGGCGGTGGTCGTCGAGGCCCTGCCGGAATTCGGACCGGACGGCGAGGTGAGCGGTGTCGTCGGCATCACGCGCGATGTCACGGAACGGGTGCTGGCCGAGCGGGAAAGGGCGCGCGCCGAGGCCCGGCTGCGCGGCGTCTTCGATGCGCTCGACCGCTCCGGCGTCGGCATCGGCGCCATCGATGCGGCGGGCCGCATGACCATGGCCCGCCCCGCCCTGCTGGCCCTGACGGGACACCGCTCGGAGGCCGAAGTGCTGGGCCGGCGCTGGGTCGACCTGCAGGGGCCGGGCGGCCGGACGGACCTGGAGGCCGCACTGGGGGCGCTCGACGCCGGCGCCGCAAGCCGGGAGCTGGGCGATGTCGAATGGCTGCGCCCCGACGGCCGCCGGCTGCACCTCGCCGTGCGCCTTGCGCCCTCCCCCGGAGGCGGCCGGGTGATCAGCCTGGTGGACCAGAGCGAGCAGTACGCCGCGCGCGAGGAAAGCCGGGCCCGCGAAAGCCGTACCCGCGCCATTCTGGACGCCATCGACGCCGCGGGCATCGGTTTCTGCGTCGAGGACCATGCCGGCGGCATCTTCGCGGTCTCGCCCCGGCTGGCCGAACTGTTCGGCGTCGGGCGCGACGAGGATCTCCTTGGCCGCCGCTGGAAGGACGTTCTCGACCTGCCCGAGGAGGTCCGGACCCTGAGCGACGAGGAGGACCGGGCCCACGCCGCCGGTCGCCCGCGGCCGGTGGTCTACCCGGCCTTCGAGCTGCGCCGCCGCGACGGCGCGGTGGCGCGCCTGCATGCGCGCTCCACGCCGCTGCCCGGCATCGGGCGGCTGCTGCTGGTGCTGGACGAAACCGAACGCTGGCGCATGGAGCGCCGCCAGGCGGAGGTCGACCGCCACCTGCAGCGGGTACAGAAGCTGGAGGCCGTGGGCCAGCTCGCCGGCGGCGTCGCCCACGAGATCAACAACCTGCTCCACCCCATCCGCACCTTCGCCCGCGCCGCCGCCGCTGCCGGCGAAGCGGCGGACCGCGACCGCTATCTGGCCCGGGTGCGCGAATGCGCCGACAAGGCCCGCGACATCGTCCGCGAGATGCTCAGCTTCGCGCGCGGCAGCGAGGGACAGATGGCCCCGGCCCCGCTTGGCGCGCTGGTGGCGGATTCGGTCGCCTTCTCCCGCGACCTGCCGCTCAGGGGCGTCGAGATCGAGCTCGACCTGCCCGAAGAGGAGATCGTGGCGACGGTGAACGAGACCGAGTTCACCCAGGTGCTGCTCAACCTGCTGACCAACGCCGCCGACGCCATGGCCGACCGGGGCATCGTGCGCGTGCAGCTTTCGGCGGTGGACCTGGCCGAGGGCGCGCGCCCGGGCGCGGCCGCCGGCCGCTATGCCCGCATCGCGGTGAGCGACGACGGCCCGGGCATGAGCCGGGAGGTGCTGGACCGCATCTTCGAGCCCTTCTTCACCACCAAGGAGCCGGGCAAGGGAACCGGGCTCGGCCTGTCCGTGGTCTATGGTATCATCCATCGGTGGGGCGGCCTCATCGAGGTCGAATCGGCCCGCGGCCGCGGCGCCAGCGTGATCATCCTGCTGCCGGCCGCGGACGGGATCTGACGGGCGAGGGGGATAAGGGGACTTGGCCAGGATACTTGTCGCCGAGGACGTGCCGGAAATGCGCGAGGCGCTGGACCTGGTGCTCCGCCAGGCCGGGCACGAGGCCGTGTTGACGGCGGATGGCGAGGCCGCGCTGGCGCGTCTCGGCGAAAGCGCCTTCGACGTTCTCGTGCTCGACATCTGGATGCCGAAGAAGGGCGGACTGGACGTCATGAAGGCGGTGACGGAGAACTGGCCCGAAATGCCGGTGATCGTCATTTCCGGCGGCGGCCCGGACGCCACGCTGGAGAACGTCACCGCCGTCGCCGATCTCTATGGCGCGATCCGCGTGCTCTACAAGCCCTTCGACGACGAGGAACTGGTCGAGGCCGTGGCCGAGGCCCTGGGCGCGTAGAGCGCCGTCCTCAGCCGCCGCGTATCGGGGTCTCCGCTCCGCCGCGCTTGCGCCTGGCCAGCAGGTTCAGCACTTCCACCAGGATCGAGAAGGCGATGGCGAAGTAGAGATAGCCCCGCGGGATGTGGAAATGCAGCCCGTCGGCGATCAGCGCCATGCCCACCAGCAGCAGGAAACTCAGCGCCAGCATCTTGGTCGTCGGATGGCGCTTGATGAAGTCGGCGACCGGCGTCGCCGCGAACATCATCACCGCGATGGCGATGGAGACGGCCGCGATCATGATCGGCAACTGGTCGGTCATGCCGACGGCGGTGATCACCGAATCCAGCGAGAACACGGCGTCCAGCGCCACGATCTGCACGATGGCCATGGCGAAGCCGGTGCTGCCGGGCCGGGAGGTCGTCTCCTCGCCCTCGACCGAGTGATGGATCTCCATCGTGCCCTTGACCAGCAGGAACAGCCCGCCGCCCAGCATGATCAGGTCGCGCCAGCTCACAACATGGTCGAAGACCTCGAAGATCGGCGTCGTCAGCCGCGCGATCCAGACGATGGCGAACAGCAGCGCGATGCGCATGCCGAGGGCGAGACCCAGGCCGATGCGCTGCGCCAGCGGCTGCTGCTCCGGCTTCAGCCTGGCGGTGACGATGGACAGGAAGACGAGATTGTCGATGCCGAGCACCACCTCGAGCGCGGTCAGGGTCGCGAGCGACGCCCACGCGCTCGGGTCGGACAGCAGTCCCATGATCTCGGCCATATCCGGTCCCCTCCATCTGCGGCGGCGTAGCGCCGGCGTTGAGAATGGGTCAGGCCGCGAGGCCTTTCAAGGCGAGACGCTGGGTCGCCAGCGCGCGCTCCCAGATCATCCGCTTCCAGTCGCCGGCGTCCTGGTAGAAGGCATCGCGCACGGCGCGCTTGATCTCACGGCCGCGGGCGGTGCCGGGGTCGCCGTGATGGCGCAGCCAGTTGTCGGAGACCAGCGCGCCGATCACCTTGTCCTCGGGCTGGGTGCCGTACTCCAGCGCGATGGCGGTGACGTCCGCAGCCGGCAGCATGTCCTCGACGGCGTCCAGCATCTGCCCCGTCAGCTTCGCCGAGGCCGAGGTGCCGAGATGGGGCGAGGCGGCGTCGCCCTCGTACCAGGCCATGGCGCGGTCATAGCCGGGCGTGCCGGGATGGTGGTCGACGATGCGCTCGCCGAAGCCGCGCGGGCCGAGGCCGGTATGATAGTCGATGACGGCGAGGTGCTTCAGTCCGGCGCAGCGGCCCCGCACGATCGCCTCCACCGTGCGCCGGGACCAGCTCGGCCCCCGGCCGCCATAGAAGATGCCCTGCGGATCCTCGTACTGGCCTGCGGTCGCCGCCTCCCGGAACGTCCAGAAGCCCTCGCGCGCGACATAGTCGTCGACGCCCGCCCTGATGCGGTCCAGCGTGCTCTCGTCCCAGTTCTCGGGACAGAGGATCGGCCGCACCTCGCGGTAGCGCGGGTTGGCCGGCGGCTCGGCGTGATCGACGAAATTGCGGTTGAGGTCGATATTGTCCTCGGTCGTCCGCGACAGCGCGGCGAAGCCGTAAGGGTTGATGGCGTGGACGTGGACCTGCGCCGTGTCAGCCGGAACCTCCCGCCAGAGGCCCTCGGCCAGCCAGGCGGTCTGCACCCCCGAGCCGCAGAAGCCTTCCGCCCCATGCGTGCCCGAGAAGGTCAGCAGCATCTTCTCCGCCGCCGGATCGCCCAGCACCGCCACGTCGGTCGTCAGTTCGACGCCGGCGGGGCTGGCCGCGGGGTTGACGTGGCGCTCCAGCCGGGCGCCGGCGGCCTCCGCGGCGGCGCGGAATTTCGCGCGCGCATCGGCGTAGTCCGTGGCGAAATGACGGGCGATGTCCATGGGGGCTGTCCTCGGGGCTCGGGTGACGGCGGAGACTGACACGGCGCACATTGCGGGAATGTGAGCGTTCCTGCAGCGGGGGCAAGGGGTCAGGGGGCTTCTTTCCGTCCCCCGAAGGTGCTGCCGGCCGAGGCTGAGACGATGCAGCCGATGGCGGTCCATTGCGTCCAGTCCAGCCGCTCGTCCAGCAGGACGAAGCCGACCAGGGCGGCGACAGCCGGCGCGCCGCTGATCACCAGCCCGAAGACGCTGCCCGACACGCGCCGGAGCGTCAGCATCTCCAGCAGGTAGGGCACGACGCTGGAGAGTACGGCCACCGCCGCGCCGATCGCCAGGATCTCCGCATCCAGCAGGACGGCGCCGGAATTGACTGCGCCGATGGGCGCGACGAACAGCGCGGCGGCGAGCATGCCCCAGGTCACCGCCTGCCCGGCCGGCAGCACCGAGGCGCGCTTGCCGAAGACGATGTAGAGCGCCCAGCAGCCGGCGGCGGCGCCCGCCCAGGCGATGCCGACAGGGTCGAGCGCGCCCGGCCCGGTCTCGATCGGCAGCAGGATCGCGAGGCCGGTGACCGCCAGCGCGACCCAGAGCAGGTCGACGAGGCGCCGGCAGCCGGCGAGCGCCACGACCAGCGGTCCCGTCACCTCGATGGCGACGGCGATGCCGATCGGGATCAGCTCCATGGCGCGGTAGATGGAGAAGTTCATCGCGCCCAGCATCACGCCATAGGCGGCGACCGAGCGGATGGCGCGGCGGTCGAGCCGGGCCCGCCAGGGCCGCCAGATCAGGGCCAGGAACAGCGCCGAGAGGCCGATCCGGAGCACGGTGACGCCGTCCGCACCGACCAGCGGGAACAGGGTCTTGGCGAAGGCCGCGCCGACATATTGCGAGATCAGCGCGGCGCTGAGGAACAGCAGCGGGATCGCCGCGTCGGCCGGCGAGCGCAGGGCGCCGGGCGGCGGTCCGCTCAGGCGCTCACCTTCCATCGCCCGGCCCTTCCGGCCAGCCGGCTGTCAGCAGCTCGTCGGCGAGCGGATGATCGTCGGGCACGGCGCGGGAGAGCATCACCGCGCCGGCCATGCGGGCGACGATCCCGGTGGCGCGGCGGCGGCGGTCGTCCGGGTCGCGGGTCTCCGGGAGCAGGTGTTCCACCGTGCCGATCAGCTCTTCCAGACCCTCGGCGAAGGCCTGCCGCACCGCCGGCTCCTCGCGCGCCGTCTCCGCGGCCAGCGCCGGGGCGGGACAGGCGCGGGCGGGGGCGTCGCGCGCCGCCCGTGAGAGATAGCCCCGGAGCAGTTCGTCCAGGCTGCGCGCGCCGGCGCGTTCGGCGGCCATGCGGCGGAAGGCGTCCTCCAGCGCTTCGGCCGCCAGCGCCGACTTGGACGGGAAATGGTTGTAGAAGCCGCCATGGGTCAGGCCGGCGGCCTTCATCAGGTCGCTGACGGCGACGCCGCCGAAGCCGCGCGCGCGGAACAGCTCGCCCGAGACCTTCCGGATCCGCTCCCGGTTTCTCTGCGCCTCCTGCCGGCTGATCCGCATGACCGTTCCTCCAACGCAACAATCCGCGTATTGCGTACACACATCATCAATAGAACCTGGACGGACGGAGGAAAAGCATTGTTTGCGGCTTGCCGAGCGCCGGCTGCGCATTATTAATGATGTACATCATCAAAAGGACGCCGGCATGCCGCCGCCGCCCGCAGCCGCAGGAGAAGCCCGATGCCGCTCTGGAAGATCTACCACCCCGAGGACGCCTTCACCGTCGAGGAACGCCAGGAGCTGGCCGGGCGCATCACCGCGCTCTACGACCGCCTGCCGGAATTCTATGTGGGCGTCGTGTTCGAAGCGGTGGCGCCGGACGCTTTCTTCATCGGCGGCGAGCCGCGTGACAATTTCGTGCGCATCTGGGTGGACCACATCGCGCGCACCCTCCCGACCGAGGAACTGCGCACCTGGTGGATCGGCCGCTGCGACGAGGCGCTGGCGCCCTTCATCCGCGACAAGGGGCTCGACTGGGAGTTCCATATCGACGAGACGCCCTTCGACCTCTGGTCGATCCAGGGTCACCGTCCGCCGAAACCGGACACCGAGGACGAGAAGCGCTGGAAGCGGGAGAACCGGCCCAGCCCACCGACCGGGCGATAGCGCCGGCCGCGGCTACCGGGAGGCGATCTCCAGGATCAGCTTCCTTACCAGCGCCTCCCGGAACCCGCCGGGGCTGTCGACCGGCAGGGCGAAGGACCACGGCCCGCCGATGACGTCGCGCCGGAAATGCTCCAGCAGGGCCATGCCGCCCGGCCCGGTCATGCCGCCCGAGCGGTAGTTCAGCGCCAGGGCGTTGATGACGATGCCGTCCGCCACTGCCGCGTCGCGCGCGGTCCCCAGCGGCATGCCGCCATACTGGCCGGCGTCGCCGGAGACGTCGATCACCTTGCGGTGGCCGTCGAAGGCGTTCTCCTGGATCCACGCATGGCAGAAGGCGATGGCGTTGGAGATCGAGTTCCAGCCCACGGCGCGCCGGGGCGCGGCGCGGATGCGCCCGGCGAAGTCCGCCGCGGCCTCCGGACCGCCGATGAAATGCCAGTCCGTCACCGGGTTCATGCTGTCGGCGCCGCCCCACTCCATCATGGCGACGGCGATGCCGCCCTCGTAGCCCGACGCGATGATGTCGAGCACCCGTCGGTCGGCGATGGCATGGGCGTAGGCTTCCCGCTGGAAGGCGAACTCGTCCGCGTCGATGGAGCCGGAGCCGTCGACGGCGAGACAGATCTCCACGTCGACCGCGCGGCGCGTGTCTTCCCGAGCCGCCGCGCCGGGCGGCGGAAGGAGCAGGGCCGCGAGGGCCAGCATGGCGAGCGCGGTTCTCAAGCGGTCATCCGTTGCGCGGCGGGAGTGCCGCCGGTTTCATCGTAGCTCGACCGGCTCCGCCGGGGAAACCCTGCCATCCGCTCGTACCGCCGATGGCGGGAGCCGCATCTCGGAAAGGCTAGTACTTCTCCCCCATTCGATGTGGCGGCGGGTATCGCTATCTTTCGCGCCATGGGAACCCTGTGCCGGTTGAGCGCGAGCCTCATGTGCCTGTGGCTCGTCGGGGGCTGTACGGCCCTCGGCGCGGTGGGCACTGCCGTGAGCGTGGTGGACATGGTGGCCGGCGGCGGCTCGACGTCCGGCGGCCCCGCCAATCCGCGCATGAAACCGCTGGCGGAAACCGCGGCGGTGCGCGAGGCGCTGGCTGAGAGCGACCGCAATGTCGACCCCGCCTGCCAGCGCCAGCTCGACAGCGCCGCCCCGCCGCAGTCCGATTCCGAAGGCGGACCCGGCTGCCGCCACGAACTGGTCTGCCTGCCGGGCATGAATGCGCCGAGGCCGATGCTGGTCTGCGACGGCGGCGATGCTTCTGCGGCGCAGGCCATGACGCCCGTGTCGGGCCATGTCGCCCGCGGCCGGCCGGACCGGGACGACGACTGGCGCTGGGCCGGGGCCGCCGGACCCCGCGCCGCCGACAGCAAAGGAGAAGAAGAATGAAACGGACAGCAATCGCGATCGCGTCCGCCGCCGCGCTGGCGGCCGCCGCTACCCCGGCCACGGCCGCCGACGGCCAGGGCCGTTTCGCGGTGAAGGGCGCCGGGCAGGTGAGCTGCCAGAAGTTCATCCAGATGCGTCAGAACAAGGACAGCCGCGAATACGCCATGACCCAGGGCTGGATCCAGGGTTATCTGACCGCCTCCAACCGCCACATGCCGGATACGTTCGATCTGACGCCGTGGCAGTCGACGGAGCTGATCGCCACCCTGATCGAGGAAAGCTGCCAGGGTGGCAGCGACGCCAGGCTGGCGGCGATGGCCGGCGCCGTCGCCCAGGGGCTGTCCGAGCACCGTCTCGACAGCAACTCGCCGACGCAGCAGTTCAGCGTCGCCGGGCAGAACTACGTCATGCACAAGGCGACGATCGCGCAGATGCAGCGCCGGCTGCAGGACATGGGCGCCTACAATGGCGCCATCGACGGCAGCTTCGGTCCCAACACGCAGGGGGCGATCCAGAAATTCCAGTCCGCCGTGGACGGCCTGGACGCCACGGGCGCCCCGACGCAGGTGACGCTGTTCTACCTGCTGCTCGGTGAGATGCAGGGCTGACGGGCCGTCAATGCCGGGGAGGGCGGCGGTTCCGAAAGCCGCTCCTCCCCATCCGGGCAACGACGAAGGGCCGGGCCGCGATGGCGGCGCCGGCCCTTTTTCCTGCCTGTCGCCGGACCTCTGCCACCCCTTCGGCCGTGGTCCGGTGGACGCACCCCGCGTCCTGCGCGCCGCGTCAGCGGCGGCGCGGGACCCACGCCTGAGCCTGTCCGCCGGAACAGGTGCGGCCGGACCCTCTCAGGCATGGGTCCCGAACCGGGCCTGCGGCCCGTTCAGGACTCGGTGGATCGGTGGAAGGAAGACGGTCGGGGAGGGACCCGAATCGCGGCGGCCTCCGCCCGGCGTCGGACCGTTCGATGGCCCGGGCCGGGGGAGGCCGGCTGTCGGCGCGCTCCCCGTGGAATCGGAGAAGCGTCCTAGTTCTGGCTGTTCAGCAGCTGCCCGACGTCGTCGATCACGTTCTCGGTCTCGGCGGCTTCGTCGTTGTCGGCGGTCTGGTCGCCGTCGCTGTCCTGGCCGAGATTGATGCTGGCGTTGGCGCCCTCGCCCACGACCACGCAGGAGAGATTGCTGGTGGCCGCGGTCTTGTCCTCGCCGCCGCCGCCGCAGAGCACGACGCCCTGGCCGGCGGAGCCGCCGGTAACGCGGGCCGGGTTCGCCTGCTGTTCGAAGACGCCTTCCTCGGCCTGCTTGATCATGGCCGCGACCGAGGTGCGGTTCTGCGGCGTGGGGGTCCAGTTGTTCTCGATGTTCTGCGCCTGGGCCAGGGGCATGGCCAGCAGCACGGCGCCGGCGGCCAGCGCGGCCGTTCCGATCACGGCCAGGCGATAGTTCATTGTTCTGGTCATCATCATCATCCGCTCCGAAGGAAATGGAAAGCCGGGGCGGGTCGCCCCGCCCCGGTTTCCGGTTGGGCCGTCCATCACTCGGCGTCGAAGCCGACGCTGATGTCGGAGACGTTGCCCGCGGCGGTCGCGCTCACATTGGCGACCGGCGCGATACCGTCCGTGCCGATCTCGCGCAGGTTGGTGTAGTTCTCAACCGTGCTCGAGTTCAGCGAGGCGGTGGCCACCGAGTCCGCGAACGCGCCCTGGGTCAGGTCCGCGATCAGCACGCCATCGTCCTCGCTCGCCGCGTTCACGTCGATCGAGTGGTTGTTGGCGATGGCCTGGGCGCTGATGTCGGCCTGGCCGTTGGCGATGGCGTCGGCCGAAGCGACGGCCGAGACCTGCGCGGGCGTGATGGCGCCCGCACCGCCGGCGTTCAGGAGCTGGTCCAGCGCCGCGATGTGGGTGTTGGCGTCCTCGACGCCGTCCAGGTTGGAGCCCTCGGCACCGGCTTCACCCGAGAAACCGCCGAAGGCGAACTGGCCTTCGTGGATCGTCGTGGCGGTCTCGCTCTCGATGGTCTCCGAGTTGGCCAGCGCGGTCGCCGCGACCTCGACCACCGGCAGTTCGGTCGTCGCGTCGATGGCCTGATCCGGCGCCACCTCGAGATCCTCGACGGTCACGACGAACCGGGTCGCGCCCTGGTCGCCGTCGGTGAGGACGTCGGAGCCCTCGTTGACGCCGCCCTCGACGGTCACGGTGCCGCCTTCGAAGCCGCCGCCGGTCTCGACCTGGTTGTTGTCGACATCGCTGCCGAAGGTCTGCTCGGTGGACTGGTCGCCATTGAGCGCGAACGCCTCGTCGAAGGCCTCGTCGCCGAGGTCGTCATCGTCCTCGTAGGAGCCTTCGAAGGTGACGGTGCCGTCCACGGTGCCGCCTTCCGCAGGCGGTGCGTTGTTGAAGGTGCCGAGCGTCGCCGTGGCGGTCTGGTTGCCGATGGCGACCTGCAGCTTCTCGACCTCGGTCAGGCCGACCGGTTCCATGGCGGACGTGATGTCGACGTCGATGTCGACGGTCTCCACCACGTCCTTGTCCCAGCTCCAGTTGACTTCCTCGAAGGCCTGGGCGGGGCCGCTTACGGCGAGGCCGAAGCTCAGGGCCGCGGCGGCTGTGCCGGCATAGAGCCACTGCTTGTGCTTAAACATGTCGTCCTCCTTCTTGGACGGTTCGGTTCAGAGTTCCTCTCCCATGTGATCGGTCCGAACCAGACGGCATTGCGCGTCCGGCTCGAGACCGAGGAAGTCCGTCATGACGCGGTAAACCGCCATTTCCACGACGGACCTGACGCCGAGCTGGAGAGGTTCGTTTTCGATCTGCCCGGCGTCGAACTCGACCAGGTGATCGCCGAAGAAGCGGAAGATATTGGCCTGCACCTCGTAGCCGTAGATCTGCTTCTGCAGGCTGAGGGTGTAGGGCACCGTGAAGTTCCGCGAGTTGATCACCCGAAGGTCCAGAGCGACGTTGATGACGACCGAACGGGCCGAACCGCCAACGCCCTTGACCGCGGCGCGCACGCCGCCGCTGGCGATGTTGTGGTTCAGCTCGGTCAGCGCGCCGGCGACGATGAAATCGCTCGCCGGCAGTTCGTAGTCGTCGATATCGCGTTCCAGCTGGCCGCCCTGGGCCAGCTTCATTTCGGCCAGCGGGATGCGCAGGTCGAGGCGTTCGACCATGCGCACCTTGCCCGTGCGGCCCAGTGCGCTGATGACCATCTCGGACACGCCCTGGCTGAGCGCGCGGCTGCCCGTCTGCAGGTCGATCTGGCCCGATTTGTCGGCCACCTCGCCGACCGCGAAGATCGGCAGGTTGTCGCCGTCCTGCCGGGAAAGCCCGGACAGGCACTGGGTATAGGGGGTCTCGTTGCTGGTCACGGGGAAACTGAAGACGGGATCCACGCCGTCCTCGCCGTGTTCGATGTGACCTTCGCAGGCCGCCGCGAGCAGGGCCGCCGCCGCGATGGTCGAGACCTGGCCCAGCCGCCTGGACCGTTTTTTCTGCTTGTTGCTTCGCATCCCATTTGTCCCTTTGGTCGCGCCGCCGGTCTGGGGCGGCGGCTGTCGCCGTGTTCGATCTGTGACGAGTTTCGGGTCTGAACGGCGCGATTGAAAGAAATCAAAGGGGTATCATGGTGCAAAAAAGGGGCTACCACTTCCGGAGAAGGTGCAAATCCAACATGGGTAAATAATAAAACCAAAGGCCTAATACGGCCGATTGATTGCGTTGCGGGGATCTGTTCGTACGATGGACGCGAACAAGTACGGCATATTCAGCCGGCGTGGCGCAGATAGAGAAAAGAGGGCGTTTTGGGAGTGTCAGGAATCAGATGGAAAGGACTGACGCCGATCACGGGGATGCCCGGCAATCGGGTCCGATGACCGGCCGGGAATCGATCGTGCGGGAGCCGGCGCGACCGGTGGTCGTCTATGACGACGGCCGCACGCGGCTGCGGCGGATCGCCCGCGACCTGCGGGGCGCCGAGGGCATGCCGGTGACGCGTGCGGGCGGACTGGACGAACTTGCCGGCCTGATGGAGCGTCACGACTTCGCCAACGCCGACGTGCTGGTCTGGCACGCCACCTTCTGGAACCTGCCGCGCGGCGAGACGCTCAGGCTGTTCGGCCTGCTGCGTGGCGCGCGGCTGGTCGTGGTGGTGGCCCTGGACGAACTGCTGGACGGCGCGCCTGCGATGAAGCTGGGCGAAGCCTGGCTGTTCGCCGATCTCGGCCCCGCGCGGCTGGCGGATGCGTTGCGGCTGACACGGCTCGGCTATGGGGTGGTGCCCTCGGGCGCCGAAGGCGGGCTGGACCTGTTCAGCCTGCGCCGCGCCACCCTGCAGGAGATGGATCCGCGCGAGCGGGGCGTGCTGGAGGCGCTCGCCCGTGGATCGACCAACCGCGCCATCGGACGCGAACTCGGCCTGACCGACGCCGTCGCCAAGGCACTCGTGCGCCGGGTTCTGGGCCGGCTCAACCTGCGCAACCGGACCGAAGCCGCGGTGTTCCTGGCGCGCGCCCGGCAGGCGGCGCCGGAGGAGGGCGGACATCGCCTCGCGGACGCGGCGCATTGGGGGTAGAGGCCCGGTTAGGCGTTGCAATGCGCCGCCGCGCGCCACCACATTGAGGTATCAGCGTCGGAAAGGTGGAGGAAGAACCAATGCAGACCGACAAGCGTCAGAGACACGGACTATCGCGGCTGATCCCCCTCGCCGCGGCCGGCTTCGCGTCGGTCGCCGTGGTGGCCGCCGCCGAAGCCCAGCCCATCCGCGAGAACTTCAATTTCCGTGGCGGCAATCAGGCGGTGAGCTTCGCCCACCGTCAGGCCATTCTCGACCAGCAGCTCCGCGGCGTGACGCCCGACAACCTGCTTCGCGGCTCCGACGGCCGGCTGCTCGAGGTGGAGCGCGGACCGGATGGCGTCGCCATCGTCCGCGAGCAGGTGGGCGCCGCAATCCCGACCGGCAGCGTCGTGCTCTCCAGCCGGGGCGCCGACGGTTTCTCGTTCGGCGTCGGCGGCTTCAACGCCCATTTCGGCAGCGGCGGCGCCAGCGGCGCCTTCGTGGTCACGCCGCCCGTCGGCGGCGAGACCGGCGATACGGTGAACAACTGGGTCAGCCTGGTCAGCCCGGGCGCCGGCGCGGCCGGGGGCCGCGGCGCCATCGACACCTGGACTCGTCAGGCCGCCTCCATGGGCGCCTCGGGGGCGTCGCCGCAGCCACGCTGACGGCGCGGCTGCGGGCCCGGAGGCGTCAGTCGCCACCGGCCGACTCCACCGGCGCGATGCCCTGCTCGATCGCCCAGACCGCCGCCTGGGTGCGGTTGGTGAGGCGCAGCTTCCTGAGCAGCCCCTTCATGTGAATCTTCACCGTCGCCTCGGTCACGCCGAGGCGGCGGGCGATCTCCTTGTTCGAATCCCCGTCCACCAGATGACGCAGCACGGTCTGTTCGCGCTCGGTGAGACCAAGCGCGCCAAGTTCGGCGCCGCGGTCCAGCGGCTGGGCCATGCCGTCGCTGATGGCCTCCGCCGCGAGGCTGGTCGGCAAGACCCGCTCCCCGAGCATGATCAGGCGCAGCGACTGCAGCAGCGCCTCGCGCGAGACGTCGCGCACCAGATAACCGTCGGCCCCGGCGCCGATGCAGGTGCGGAAGGTCGCCGCCTCCCGCGAGTCGCTGACCACGGCGATGAAGGCCCCGGGAAAGCGTGCGCGCGCCATCTGCAGGCCGGCGGCCACGTCATCGCAGCTCGCCGCATCGAACAGCACCAGGGCGGTTCCGTCATTCTCGTACGGCGGGCTGTCGTCGATTTCGGGAAGCTCCTCCACGATCGAGAACTCCGAATCCTTCAGCATGCTCTTCAGGCCCTCCCGCAAAAGGGCATCTCTGGCGATGATTGTGGCGTCCGTCGGCATTTCGGTTCCTCCCCCCGGCGCGGCGGCCCGCTCCGGAATACTGCTTCCTACACTACTGTTGGGAGCGACCCGTCGGCCCTGTTTCACTCCCCGATAGAATCGAGGTGTTACCTCCTTGGCGGAATTTAAGAGGGCTAGCACGGAGGAGGTAGATCGACTGTGGTAGTCTGCAACCCGGCGGCGCCTGTGCTCATTCTTTCGATGCGCGGAAGCCGGGGGTTCAGCGGCGCTGCAGGATTATTCCATCGCCGGGGTGCGTCACGGCGGCGCGCCGATGATCCGGACGGGCGATGGCGAAAGGGAAGGGCAGGCCAATCGATTGGCGATCCGGGGTCACGCGCCAAGGCGCAGACGGGCCGGATTGCGATGCCGGATGAGATGGTACCCCGTAGGGGAATCGAACCCCTGTTTCCAGCGTGAGAGGCTGGCGTCCTGGGCCACTAGACGAACGGGGCAGTGGCCTGCTCGGCAGGCCGCGGGTTCTAACGTCCGCGCGGTTTGTCGTCAAGCGCCTCGCGCACGCGCGGCTCATGGCAGGTGCGACCCCGCCGGCCCTTGCGGCGCGGCGGACCTTGGGCTTTATTGGCCGAAACGCGCGTCCGCGCGTTGGGGAGACACCGACAGAGGGCGATATGGCTGGAATTACCGGATTTGGCGGCTACGTGCCGCGGCTTCGGCTGCAGCGCAAGGCGGTCGTTGAGGCGAATGGCTGGTTCAACCCGGCGCTGGCTGGACTGGCGAAGGGCGAGCGGTCCATGTGCAACTGGGACGAGGACAGCCTGACCATGGCTGTCGAGGCGGCCCGGGACTGCCTGGGCGAGACGGCCCCGTCCGATCTGCGCGCGCTGTACTTCGCGTCCACCACCATGCCCTTCGCCGACCGTCAGAACGCGACCGTCGCGGCGACGGCGCTGCAGCTGGGGGAGAACCTGCGCACCGTCGACATGACCTCGTCGCAGCGCGCCGGCACCTCGGGCCTGATCGAGGCACTGGAGAACGTCGAGGGGCGCGACGGCCAGGTGCTCTACGTCGCCGCCGATACCCGCGAGACCGCGGCGTCGGGCGCGCAGGAACTGCAGATGGGCGACGGCGCCGCGGCGCTGCTGCTGGGCAGCGACAACGTGGTCGCCGAGTATCTCGGTTCGCATCAGATCTCCACGGACTTCGTCGACCATTACCGCGGCCAGAACCGGTCCTACGACTACAACTGGGAGGAGCGCTGGATCCGCGACGAGGGCTATTTCAAGATCGTGCCGCCGGCGGTGCAGGCCCTGCTGGACAAGACCGGCGTCGCCGGCTCCGACATCGACATGATGATCATGCCGGCGCTGATCCGCGGCGTGGCGCAGAAGATCGCCAAGGGCGCCGGCATCAGGGACGAGGCGGTGCAGGACAGCCTGCACGCCGTGATGGGCGAGGCCGGCGCGGCCCATGCGCTGATCATGCTCTCGAAGGCGCTGCAGAACGCGAAGCCCGGCCAGACCATCCTGGTGATCGGCTGGGGCCAGGGCTGCGACCTGATGCTGTTCCGCGCCACCGACGCCATCGGCAAGTTCAAGCCGAGCCTGGGCGGCGTCGAGGGCTACCTCAAGCGCAAGCGCGAGGAGACCAACTACAACCGCTACCTCGCCTTCAATGACCTGATCGACCGCGACAAGGGCATCCGCGCCGAGGTCGACGCCCAGACCGCGCTGACCACCCTCTACCGCAAGCGCGACATGGTCCTGGGCTTCGTCGGCGGGAAGTGCACCAAGTGCGGCACCGTGCAGTATCCGAAGTCCCATATCTGCGTGAACCCGAACTGCGGCGCCTGGAAGAGCCAGGAACCCTACCGCTTCGCCGACGTGCCCTGCACCGTGCAGAGCTGGACCGCGGACGGCCTGACCTACTCGCCGGACCCGCCGACCCATTTCGGCATGGTCACCTTCGAGGGCGGCGGGCGGCTGATGGCCGACCTGACGGACGTCGACAAGGGCGATGTCGAGGTCGGCATGCCGCTGCGCATGGTCTTCCGCATCAAGGTCGAGGACGAGCGCCGCGGCTTCAAGAAGTACTTCTGGAAGGCCGCGCCCGACCACCGCAAGGTCTGAACGGGCCGAGGCCCACGCAACGCAGAAGGCCCCGGGCGCAATCCCGGGGCCTTTCTCGTTTCAGGCCGCGCAGCCTTCGGGCTTGAGGACGCGCTTCGTGGCGGCCGGGTGCTTCGCCAGCATGTGCGGCGGGCGGACCGGCCGGGCGACGAGATTGCCGCCGCAATTGGGGCAGACGCCGTCCAGCTTCGCCTCGGCGCAGTCGCGGCAGAAGGTGCATTCGTAGGTGCAGATCACCGCGTCCGCCGCTTCGGGCGGCAGGTCGCGGTCGCAGCATTCGCAGTTGGGGCGCAGTTCCAGCATCGTCGAGCCTCCCGTTCAGGCGCCCAGCATGCGCCCGGCGGTCCAGCGGTGGAAGTCCCGCGTCGTCGTCTCCAGCACCGGGGTGAGCACGCCGCCGTCGAAGGCCGGCGAGCGGCGGCCGGCCTGCATGCGCTCCACCGGCGCCACGTCCTCGGCGAAGACCTCGCGCCAGAGCCGGGTGTTGGCCTGCCGCAGGGGCGCGCGGCGGGCGCCGGTGGCGGTTTCGGCGTCGAAATAGCCGATGCGGACGCGCTCCACCGTGGCGCCGCCGTCCTTCGGCGTCAGCACGATGCCGTACCAGTGGTCGGCGTGCAGGCCGTAGAGCAGGTTGGGATAGACCGCGACGTACTCGGCGCGCGTGTCCCACCACGGGCCCAGCCCCTCGAGCCGCGGCAGGCCCCCGCCGGCGAGATCCAGCGCCGGGGCATAGACCAGGCTCACCTGTCCTGCGTGGCCGGATTCGCCAACGATCGGTTCGTGGTCCTCGATGCGGGAATAGCTGTTTAGTCCGGGATGGACCGAGGGGAGGTGGTAGCTCTCGAGATAGTTCTCCACCGCCAGCTTCCAGTTGCAGGCCACCTCGATCTCGAAGGCGGAGTCGTCGCCGCCGGCATGGAACGGCCGCCCGCCGAACACGGCCCAGCGCGCCGCCAGCGGGGCCAGCACGTCGTCGATCTCCGGGGCCGCGCCCGAGAGGTCGGCGAAGACGACGCCGAAACGGCTCGCCGAGCGGATCTCGACCAGGCCGAGGTTCCCGGCCTGCACCGCCTCGTGGCTGTCGACGCCCACGCCGCCGACATGGGGCGTGCGGTCCAGCCGGCCGTCCAGGCGGTAGCACCAGGCGTGGTAGGGGCAGCGGATGACCGAGCCCGTGCGCGTCGGCCGGTCCACCAGTTTCAGGCCGCGATGACGGCAGATGTTGTGGAAGACCCTGAGCGCGCCGTCGCGGCCATGGGCCAGCAGCAGGGGCAGGCCGGCGATGTCGGCCGGGTACAGCGCGCCGGGCCGGGGCGCGTCGCCCTCGAAGCCGACGGCGATCCAGCCGCCCTGCCAGACGGCGCGCCGCTCCGCGGCTTCGTAGAGCGGGTCGAGATAGGCGGCGTTGGGCAGCGCCGCGGTGATGTTGCGCGGGTCGGCGACCCGCCGGAGATCGCCGGCGAGCGGTTCCGGCAGGGCCGGATGAGCGGAGGCCATGTCCATCGGGCGCACCTCGCTGTTGCCATGTCGGAATACAGCTTGCGCCCGCCCCGCGCTGCCGCAGCGTCGGATTCCGGCAGCGGCTATTTCATGCGCGACCGCCTCCGGCGGGCGACGCGCTCAGTCGCGGCGGACCGCGGCGGCGATCTTCTCCGCCAGGGCGCCGATCCGCTCCATGTCGCCGGGCCGGTATTCCCAGTTGAAGTGTGCGTTGTCGCCCTCGACGCGGGGGAAGATGTGGATGTGGAAGTGGAACACGCTCTGGCCGGCGGCCGGTCCGTTGGCCTGAAGCAGGTTCATGCCGTCGGGGCGGATCACCTCGCCGACCGCGCGGCCGATGCGCACAGCCGCCGCCGCGACCTTTCCCGCCAGCTCCGGCGGGATGGCGCCGAGATCGGGGTGGTGGTCCTTCGGGATGGCGAGCGCATGGCCTTCGTTGAAGGGATTGATGTCCATGAAGCCCAGCACGTCGTCATCCTCGTAGATGCGGAAACAGGGGATCTCGCCCTTGACGATCCTGCAGAAGATGCAATCGGGGTCGGCGGTCATTCGGAACTCCTTCTCGGCAACGGAAAGGGGCGCGGACCACAGCCCGCGCCCCTCCGGGTCCGGTCCTGCGGCCGGCTCAGTTCCTGGTGATGTAGCGCACGTCGGGCACGCCCTGATAGAGGGGACGCAGGCCGTCGATGTCGGCGCCCACGATGGTGTAGTGCTTGCGCCCGCCGCGGTACTGGATCGGCACCTCGTCGTTCATCAGGCGGACCACCTCGCACATGGCTTCCGCGCGGGCTTCCTCGGTGGCGGCCGTGCGCATCTTCACCAGCAGGTCGTCCATCGCCGGGTTGTTGTACTTCGTCAGGTTGTAGGGGCTCTTGGAGTGCAGCAGCGCGAACAGCTGCGGCCCCACGTCCTGCGCGTCGGCGATGCGCCAGCCGGACATGTCGTAGTTGTTTGTGAAGACCTTCTGGCGCAGCTGGAGCTGGTCCACCGGCTGCAGGTTCACGGTGATGCCGGCGCGCTTGTTGAGCTGCTGCATGATCTCGCCCGACTCGCGGCCGCGCTGGGTCGAGGTGTGGATCATCTCGAACGCGATCGGCTTGCCGGCCGCCGCCTCGTACTTCGCGGCGAACTCCCTGGCCTTGTCGCGGTCCGGGCCGCGATAGCCGGCGTCACAGGTCGACGACGCGCCCAGCGGATGCTCGATCGCCGGCACGGTGTCCTTGAACGAGACCTTGAGATAGACGCCCTGGTCCCAGGCGTGCTGCACCGCGCGGCGCGCGTCGACATTGTCGAAGGGCGGCCGGGCGGTGTTCATGAAGTTGATGATGGCGCCCTGGCCGACCCTCTCGTGGACGATGGTCTCGCCCTCTTCCTTCGCCTTCAGGATGGTGTCGCCGCGGTCGGTCCAGATCATGTCGACCTCGCCGGCCTGCAGGGCGGCGTAGCGGGTGGCCTGGTCGGGAATGATGCGGAAGACGACGCGGTCCAGGCTGACCTTGTCCTTGTCCCAGTAGTTCGGGTTCCGGTCGACGATCAGCCGGTCGCCGGAACGCCATTCGCTCAGCATGAAGGCGCCGGTACCCACCGGCTCGCGCATCATCGTCTCCTCGGCCACCGCGCGGCTGGAGGGGACGTAGGTGCCGAAGTTGACGCCTGCGTGCAGGCGCTCCATCGGGATCCAGGGATGCGCCAGCTGGAAGGTCACGGTGTGGTCGCCGTCGGCCACGACCTTCTGGATCGGGCTGAAGAACAGGCGGCCGAAATACTTGTTCGCCGGGTCGAGCAGCCGGTTCCAGTGCTCGGCCACGTCGCGGGCGGTGAAGTCGTCTCCATTGTGGAACTTGACGCCCTTGCGGAGCGTGTAGGTGTAGGTCTTGCCGTCGGCCGAGGTTTCCCAGGCGGTGGCGAGCTGGGGCTCGATATCGCCATTGGCGTCGCGCTGGATGAGGCGGTCGGTGACCGCGTTCATGACGGTGCTTGCCGCGATGCCCAGGACGCGTCCCTGGATGGCCTCGAAACCGCGGATGTCGGTTTCGATGGCGACGACGAGCTCCTTGGCCTGTGCCGCGGCCCCGGCCGCGATGGACGCGGCCATCGCCACGGCCGCCAGACCGTGCTTGATGGTACCCATTGTAACCTCCCTGTATCGCAGACTTGACGCTGCTGATCCGGGAAGTGTCACCCCTTGGTTCCGGATGGTCAACAAAGTGATGACCGCGGCGGGGCTTGCCCGGCGGGCGGGTGGGCGACAATTTGAGCGCGAAGGAGAAAGCCGATGCAACCGACCGCCGATCCCCGTCCCGCCAGCGACATATCGGGCTACCACGCCCACATCTACTACCGGAATGACGCCGAGAAGGCCGAGGCCGCCGTGCTGCGCCGGCAGTTGACCGCCGGCTTCGAGGTGGAGCCGGGCCGCTGGCGCGACGAACCCGTCGGGCCGCATCCGCTGCCGATGTACCAGATCGCCTTCGCGGCGGACGTCTTCGCGGCGCTGGTGCCGTGGCTGATGCTGAACCGGCGCGGCCTGACCATCCTGGTCCATCCCCGCACCGGCGAGGACGTGCCCGATCACGAGACCTACCCGCTCTGGCTCGGCGAGAAGCTCCCGCTCGACGTCGGTTTCCTCAGACGCTTCGCCAGCGCCTGACGGGACTCAGGCGGCGGCGACCCGCTGACGATAGGCCACGCGGCAGTGATAGTTGCAGTAGGGCTTGCCGGAGACGGTCTCGTGATCGCAGAAGCGGAAGTCGTCATCGCCGGGATGGCCGATCGGAAACTGGCAACGGCGATGCTGCGGCAGGGCGCCCGGCGGCGGCGGCGGGGCGAGCGGCGCTTCCGGCGTCTCCTCGGGCTCGGGGCGAAAGCCCTGGGCCGGACGGGGGGCAATGTGGCGGCGCGGTGAAGGTTTCGGCTTGACGCTGCGCGGCCGGCCGGGCTTGGAAAGACCCAGCCGGTTGGCCTTGCCGATGACGGCGTTGCGGGTCACGTCGCCCAGTTCGTCCGCGATCTGCGCCGCGGTCATTCCGGAACCCCAGAGTTCCCTCAACCTGACGACACGTTCCTCGGTCCAGCCCGCTGACATGGCACCCTCCGTCAATATCTGGTGATAGCCAATTGCTTCCCACACAAAATACGGGAGCAGCGCCGCGACAACAAACCAAATCTGGCTCGGGCCACACAATATCTTGTGGATAAGAATCGCGCATGCGGCGCCGCTGCGGCGGTGATTCTTCTTGCCGCCACGGCGACGGGACGCGAAACAGTGGCGTCACCGCAGAGGAGGATTCAGGGGCATGACCGAGCGGCTCGGCCTGATCATCGGCAACAGGATCTATTCGTCATGGTCGCTGCGCGGCTGGCTGCTGGCGCGGCAGAGCGGTCTCGACTTCGACTGCGAGGTCGTGCCGCTGCGGCAGCCGGACACGGCGGCGCGCATCCGCGCCCGCTCCCCGGCGGGCAGGGTGCCGGCGCTGATCGACGGTGGCCTGGTGGTCTGGGACAGCCTGGCGATCGCCGAATACCTGGCCGAGCGGGCGCCGAAGGCCGGCATCTGGCCGGCGGAGTCGGCGGCGCGGGCCGTGGCGCGGTCCGCCTGCGCCGAGATGCACAGCGGTTTCGCCGCTCTGCGTCAGGCCTGGCCGATGAACCTGAAGCGCCGGGGCCCGGCGCTCGCTGCCGACGAAGCGACCGCCGCCGACATCACCCGGATCGTCGCCCTCTGGGCGGACTGCCGGGACCGCTTCGGCGCCTGCGGCGACTTCCTGTTCGGCGCGTGGTCGGCGGCGGATGCCTTCTACGCGCCCGTCGTCAGCCGCTTCCTGTCCTACGAGGCGGATATCGACGCGGCCGCGCGCGCCTATTGCGAGGCCGTCTGGTCGCATCCCTACATGGCGGAATGGCGCGCCGGGGCCGAGGGCGAGATCTGGGCGATCGAGGCGATCGACGCGCTCTGAGCGCCGCTCAGGTCGGCGGGATCTTGCGCGGGCGCTCGGGCAGCTCGCCGGCGAAGACCGCGAACATGCCGCGCTTCCAGACGCAGTCGATATTGACGTAGCCGATCTTCTCCAGCCAGCCGAGCTGGGTCTCGAGCGGTGTCGGGCGGTCCTCCTGCATGCGGGTCAGGGCCTGTTCGATCTCCTCGGGCTGCGCGCCCAGCGCCCGGATGTCGGCCATCCAGGCCCAGTGATAGCGCCGGTGCAGGGTCTCGTTGGCGCCGGCGACCTGCTCGGCATTGACGAAGACGCCCTTCGGCTTCATCGCCATGAAGGCGCGGCGGTAGAGCGCATACTTGTCCGGGTCGGGCAGATGATGGATCGCCAGCGCCGAGATCACCGCATCGGCCGGGCTGGGTACGGGGCAGCGGGCGAGGTCGGCATGGACGAAGCTGAAGCGGTCGCCCGGGCCGAGCCGCTGCCTGGCCCGGTCCAGCATCTCGGCGGAAATGTCGATCAGCGTGAAGCGCGCATTGGGAAAGCGCCGCGCGGCCATGTCGGTGAACAGCCCCGTGCCTGCGCCCAGATCGACGATATGAAGCTCTTCGGCGGGGTCGCGGCGAAGCTGCGCCAGCGCGGCGGCGTAGAAGTCGTCGAAGGCGGGGACAAGGCGCTTGCGGCCCTGGTCGTAGGCGCCGGCGGTGGCGTCGAAGACGGCGCGGTCGACGGCGATGGTCTGGCGTTGTTCGGACATGGGCGATCCGTCGGCGGTGTGCAGGGTCCGGCCCGCCAGCCATAGCACTCCGGGCGGTCGGGCCGGGAACGAAAAAAGGGCCGCCGGCGAACCGGCGGCCCCGTTTTCCGGGACGGTGTCCTCAGACTTCGGTCAGGAACCGGAGCCCACGGCGCCGTCGAGGATCTCGCCGAAGCGGTGCCACTGCTCGCCCTCGAACTTCATCAGCTGCCACTGCTCGATCGGATAGAAATCGTTCGGGCCGGTGTTGATGGTGATGCCCGGAAGCAGCATCGGCGCGCGGTAGTCCTTCAGGTTCGCGGCCTGGGCCATGATGTTCTCGCGGCTCAGGTCGTCGCCGGCCTGCTTCAGCGTCTGCACCATGGTGTTGCAGACCGACCAGCCATAGGACGTGAAGGCGTCGGTCTTGTCGCCGTCAGGGAAGTACTCGTCCATGAAGGCTTCCCAGGTCTGCTTCTCCGGATGGTCGTTCCATTCCGGATCGGTCGGGTCCATCAGATAGGCGGCCGAGATCATGCCCTGGCCCTTCTCGAAGCCGGCCTTGGAAACGACCGAACCGATCGAGTTGGAAACCGAATTGAGCAGCTGCAGCGGGTTCCAGTCCAGCTCGGCGACCTTGGTGATCGCCTGCGCGGCGAACTTCGGCGTCGTCACGTTGTAGAACACGTTGGCGCCGGAGTTGGCCAGGTTCACGACCTGGGACTCGATGGTCGGGTCGGTGACCTCATAGGACTCGCGGGCGACGATGATCTCGTCCGCCTTGTCGCCCAGACCGATCTCCATGCCGTGGACGTAGTCCTTACCATAGTCGTCGTTCTGGTAGAGGATCGCGACCTTCGGGTCGTCGAGGGTCTGCATGATGTAGCGCGCGTAGACCACGCCTTCGGACTGGTAGTTCGGCTGCCAGCCCATGGTCCACGGGAACTCCTTCGGCTGGCCCCACTTGGTGGCGCCGGTGGCGACGAAGAGCTGCGGCACCTTCTTCTTGTTCAGGTAGGTGTGCACCGCCGAGTTGGTCGGCGTGCCGAGGCCCTGGTACATCACGGCCACGTTCTCGCGCTCGACCAGCTTGCGGGTCTGTTCCACGGTGCGCGGCGGGCTGTAGCCGTCGTCGACCGAGATGAAGTTGATCTTGCGGCCGTTGATGCCGCCCTCGGCGTTCACCTTGTCGAAGCAGGCGCCGATGGTCTTGCCGATGGAGCCGTAGGCGGCCGCGGGGCCGGAATACGGGTTGGTGTTGCCGATCTTGATTTCGCTGTCGGTCACGCCCGGGGCGTTGCGCGCCTCGGCCGCACCGACCGCCACGACGGCGAGAGCCGCCGCAGCAATCAGGCTCTGGGTAGAGAGTTTCATGAGCTTCTCCTCTGCATCACTCGGGCGTTGACCTTGCGGCCCCGGCTCGGCGCGCCCGCCGCCGGCCGGGTTGTGGCTCGAACGCGGGAAGTCTAACGCCGGACGCCGATCTTGCGCACCAGAATCTGAATGAGACCTGTCATGCCCATCGGCATGACGTAGACCGCGAAGATCAGGAACAGGCCGTAGACCGTCCATGAAAGGCCCTGCGGATTGGCGATCCAGTTCTCCAGCAGCCGCGCGATGGTGTCGGAGAAGTTCGGCACGTAGAGCACGAACGCCCCGCCGAACACGGCCCCGAACAGGCTGGCGATGCCGCCGACCACGCCGCCGACCAGGAATTTGATGGCCTCCGCGAAGGTGAAGCTCTCCGGCGCCAGGTACTCGTCCATGATCGCGAACAGCGAGCCGGCGACGCCGGTGTACATGGCGCTGACGCCGAAACACGCCGATTTGAAGATGGCGTTGTTGATGCCCATGGTCTTCGCCGACAGCGGGTTGTCGCGGATGGCGATGAACGCGCGGCCGGTGCGGGAGCGGATCAGGTTCTGCGCCAGCACGAACATGATCACGACGACGATGGCGGTGAAGATGTACTTCCACCGGTCGACCGATAACGCCTCGCCGCTGACAGCGACGGCGATGGAATCCACCCAGGCGGGCGGGTAGGGCGTATTGAGGACGATGCCCTGCACGCCGCCGGTCAGGTGGCTGATGCCGTCGTATTTCAGGATCTGCGGCGTCGCGATGGCCAGCGCGAAGGTCGCCAGCGCCAGGAACAGCCCCTCCAGGCGCAGCGCCGGCAGGCCGAAGAGGAACCCGGCGGTGAAGCTGACGGCGGCGGCAAACGGGATCGTCATCCAGTAGGGCATCCCGAGCTGTTCCATCAGGATCGCCGTGGTGTAGGCGCCGACAGCGAAGAAGGCGCTGTGGCCCAGCGAGAACTGCCCGTTGAAACCGGTCAGGATGTTCAGGCCCAGCACCGCGAGCGCGTACATCAGGATCTTGCCGAACTCGTAGATCGTGTAGCCGTCGTAGAAGATCGGCAGCACGACCACCACGGCCAGACCGAACCAGAGCAGCGACCGCTCCACCAGGGGCAGGCGCATGCCGAAGACGGTGATCCGGTCCTTCGGGTTCTCGCGCAGGAAGGCCGGCTGGGTTCCGGCGTATTCGGTTGTGCTCGTCATGGTCTCAGACCCTCTTCACGACGACGCGGCCGAACAGGCCGGCAGGCTTGAACAGAAGCACCACGATGATCAGCACCAGCGCCACGGTCAGCTTGAGCTGGCTGCCCACCACGAAGGTGCCCATCCAGTTCTCCAGCACCCCGACCAGGAAGCCGCCGACGACCGCGCCGAAGGGGCTGGTCAGGCCGCCGACCACCGCGCCGGCGAAGCCGTAGAGCAGCGTGCCCAGCATCATGTCGGGCGTCAGGAATGTGATGGGCGCGATCAGCATGCCGGCCACGGCGCCGATCGCCGCCGCCAGGCCCCAGCCCAGCGAGAGCATGAAGCGCACGTTGATGCCGACCAGCCGGGCCGAGTCCGGAGCTGCCGCCGCCGCCCGCATGGCCAGGCCGACCGGGGTGTAGCGGAAGAAGGCGTAGATCACGCCGAGCATGATCAGCGTCACCCCCACCATGCCGGCGCGGTGTGCGCTGAGCGGCACGCCATCGATCAGTTGCTCGTGGCCGAACGGCGTCGGGAACTTCTTCGGTGTGAAGTCGAACAGGAAGCCCGCCATCGAGTTGAAGATGGAGAACAGGGCGATGAACACGATGATGTGGCTGAGCACCGGCGCATCCGCGATGGGTGCGAAGACGATGCGCTCCACCATGAAGCCGCCGACCAGCGATATGACGATACAGGCGAAGAAGGCCGCCACGAAGGGCAGGCCGGCGACGGCGATCAACCACCATGCGATGTAGGTCGAGAACATCGCCATCTCGCCCTGGGCGAAGTTGAAGTGGTCGATGGCCTGGTAGATCATGACCACGGCCAGCGCCAGACAGGCGTAAATCGCGCCGCTCGCCAGGCCGCTCAGCGTCTGCTCGATGAAGAGGTCCATCTGCCGCCTTCCCTCAGTAACCCAGGTACGACTTGCGTACCTGCTCGTCGTTCATGATTTCGTCCGCCGGGCCCGTCATCGCGATGGTGCCCGTCTCGAGCAGGTAGGCCCGCCGGGAGATGGCGAGCGCCAGATTGGCGTTCTGCTCGACCACCAGCATGCTGACATTCTCTTCCTTGTTGATCTTCTCGAGGATGCCGAACAGCTCCTCGGTGATGATCGGCGCTAGGCCGAAGGAAGGCTCGTCGAGCAGCATGATCTTCGGCCGCAGCATCAGCGCGCGTCCGATGGCCAGCATCTGCTGCTCGCCGCCCGAGAGCGTGCCCGCCTGCTGGTTGCGGCGCTCCTTGAGGCGCGGGAAGTAGTGATAGACGCGCTCGTAATCCTGCTCGATCTCCCTGTCGCGCCGGGTGAAGGCGCCGAGCCGGAGATTCTCCTCGGTCGACACGCGCACGAAGGTGCCGCGTCCTTCCGGGACATGGGCGATCTTGTGTCTGGAGACGATGGACTCGGTGCTCTTGCCGACCACCGACTCGCCCTGGACGACGATCTTGCCCTGGGTCCGCACCATGCCGCAGATCGCGCGCAGACTGGTGGTCTTGCCGGCGCCGTTGGCGCCCAGCATCGCCGTGATCTCGCCTTCTTCCAGATGGAAGTCGAGGCCGTGCAGCGCCTCGATCTGTCCGTAATAGGCCTTCAGGCCCTGTACCTCGAGTATCGCCATCACTCGCCCGTCCCAAGATAGGCGCGGATGACTTCCGGGTCGTTCTGCACCTCTTCAGGCGTGCCCTCGGAAATCTTCCGGCCGAAATCGATTGCCACCACCTTGTCGGAGATGCTCATGACCAGGCCCATGTGATGCTCCACCAGCAGCACGGTGATGCCGCGGTCGTCGCGGATCTGCTGGATGAGGGCCCCGAGCGCGTCGAGCTCGACATGGTTGAGGCCGCCCGCCGGCTCGTCCATCAGCAGCAGCTCGGGGCTGGAAGCCAGGGCGCGGGCCAGCTCGACCCGCTTCTGGGTGCCGAAAGGCAGGCCGGCCACGATGCTGTGGGCGACGTCGCCGAGGCCGAGATACTCGATCAGGGCGCCCGAGCGGTCGCGCAGTTCCTTCTCCTCGCGACCGCGCGCCGGCAGGCGCAGCGCGTTGGAGAAGAAGTCGCTCTTCGTCGTGGAGTGGCCGCCGACCATGACGTTCTCCAGCACCGTCATGGAGGAGAACAGCGCTAGGTTCTGGAAGGTGCGCCCGATGCCGATATCGGCAATGTGGTGCGGCGGGCTGTCCAGGATGGTCTTGCCCTTGAACCGGATGTCGCCCTCGGTGGGGACGTAGAGCCGGCTGAGACAGTTGAACAGCGTCGTCTTGCCGGCCCCGTTCGGGCCGATCAGACCGACGATCTTGCCTTTCGGCATGGTGAACGACACGCCGTCGAGCGCGACGATGCCGCCGAACCGGACGTGGACGTCGTCAACTTCGAGAATGTCCGCGGTCATCGCATCCCTTCGGATGCGCCAACGCGTCGCGGCATGATCTGGCGCACGCGCAGCCCTCCCCCTGATGTCGTCTCCCGGTATCTTTTGATACTTGCGGGAGGAAGCCTTCCTGAACGGACCTTATTAGCAGGGTGCTTGGCGCGGTCAAGCGTTCATGACGCTTCCACGACAATGCATGACGCTGGCGGTTGTGGCCGCCGGACGGGCGACATAAGCTCCAGCCGATTCCGCCGAAGACCGGTCAAGGAGGGGAGGAAGACCCAAATGCGCAGCATGCAGTTCGACGAATACGGCGCGCCGCTGAAGGCGTTCAGCTACGAAGACCCGACGCCGCAGGGCAAGGAGGTCGTCGTCAGGATCGAGGCGTGCGGCGTCTGCCACTCCGACATCCATCTGCACGAGGGCTATTTCGACATGGGCGGCGGCAACAAGGCCGACGTCACCCGCGCCCGGGAACTGCCCTTCACCCTCGGCCACGAGATCGTGGGCGAGGTCGTCGCCACGGGCCCCGGCGTCACCGGCGCGAAGCCCGGCGACAAGCGCATCGTCTATCCCTGGATCGGCTGCGGCGATTGCCCGAAGTGCAATTCGGGCGAGGACCAGAGCTGCGCCCGGCCGCGCAATCTGGGCGTCCACGTGGACGGCGGCTACTCCACCCATGTGAAGATCCCGGACGAGAAGTTCCTGTTCGCCTATGACGGCATTCCGACCGAGCTTGCCGGCACCTACGCCTGCTCCGGCATCACCGCCTACGGCGCGCTGATGAAGGCGAAGGAAGCCGCCGAGCGCAGTGGCTATATCGGCCTGATCGGCGCCGGCGGCGTCGGCATGGCCGGGCTGATGCTGGCCAAGGCGGCGATCGGCGCCAAGACCGTGGTCTTCGACATCGACGACGCCAAGCTGGAGGCGGCGACCCGGGCGGGCGCGGACTACGTCTTCAATTCCGGCGCCAAGGAAACCCGCAAGGAGGTCATGAAGCTGACCAATGGCGGGCTGAGCGGCGCGGTGGACTTCGTCGGCTCGGACAAGTCGGCGCTGTTCGGCATCAACGCGCTCGGCCAGAACGGCGTGCTGGTGATCATCGGCCTGTTCGGCGGCGCCATGACCGTGCCGGTGCCGCTGTTCCCGCTGAAGGGCATCACCGTGCGCGGCTCCTATGTGGGCAGCCTGCAGGAGATGAGCGACATGATGGAACTGGTGCGCGCCGGCAAGGTGCCGCCGATGCCGGTGAAGACCCGCCCGCTCGATGCGGCCTGGGAAACGCTGGAGGATCTGCGCCATGGCAAGATCGTCGGCCGCGTGGTGCTGACGCCCTGACGCGCGGCGCCCGCGAGACATCATTCACGACCAATCCGGGGAGAGAGAAGACAATGAGCGAAGCGAAGATGCTGGACGGCAAGGTCTGCGTCGTCACCGGCGGCGGCGGCGCCATCGGCGGCGAGATCGCCAAACTGATGGCTGCGCACGGCGCCAGGGTGGTGGTCAACGATCTGGGCGGTTCGGTTTCGGGCGACGGCGGCGACGAGAAGCCGGCGCGCGACATCGTGGCCGCGATCGAGGATGCCGGCGGCAAGGCCATCCCGCATTTCGGCTCGGTCGCCGAACGCCGCGACACCGAGGACATGATCAAGACTGCCGTCGACGCCTTCGGCCAGGTGGACTGCATCGTCAACAATGCCGGCATCCTGCGCGACGTCATCTTCCACAAGATGAACGAGCCCGACTGGGACATGGTCATCCAGGTCCATCTGAAGGGCTCCTTCAACGTCGCCCGCTCGGTCGCGCCCTATTTCCGCGAGCAGGGCTCCGGGTCGATGATCCACTTCACCTCGACCTCGGGCCTGATCGGCAATTTCGGCCAGGCCAACTACGCCGCGGCCAAGCTGGGCATCGTCGGCCTGTCGAAGTCGATCGCCCTGGACATGCAGCGCTTCGGCGTGCGCTCCAACTGCATCTCGCCCTTCGCCTGGTCGCGGATGATCGGCACCATCCCTTCGGACACGCCCGAGCAGCAGGCGCGGCTGGAGAAGATCAAGCGCATGACCCCGGCGCAGCAGGCGCCGCTGGCGGTCTATCTCGCCTCCGACGCCGCGGCCCATGTCACGGGCCAGATCTTCGGCGTGCGCGCCAACGAGATCTTCCTGTTCAGCCAGCCGCGGCCGATCCGCTCGGCCCACCGCGCCGAAGGCTGGACGCCGGAGACCATCGCCGAGCACGGCATGCCGGCGCTGGAGAAGTCGTTCTTCGAGCTCGAACGCTCCGCCGACGTGTTCTCCTGGGATCCGGTCTGACGACGGACGCCGCGGGCCGGTCCGCCGGCCCGCGGTGAATTTCCTGCCGGGCCGGACGCTTTTGCCCGGTCCGGCGGCCCGGCGGCGCCTCGCCGGCCTCGCGTTCTGCATGACCGTGCGGTTTCCGGGTCACACAATGGATCGGCAGCGATCCCTTTCCCGTCCCGCCCCGTTGCCCGGAAGCCGCGGCTTCCGGCTGCTTCGACGATGCCCCTCCCGCCACCGCTCCCCCCTCCGATATCGAATGTGACGACCGTCGCGTTTTCTGGAACGGGGATTGCTAGGACCGCCCCAGAGGTAATCCGAAACCATCGGGGTGGGAAGCAAGTGCAACGGATCGAAACGAAATACTCCGACCGTCGCCGGCACAGCCGGATCGAACTCGTACGCTCGATGCTCGCCGCCATCACCGAAGGCGGCGTGTCCGTCACCTGCCGGTTGCGCGACATCAGTCTGTCCGGCGCACGGGTGACGATCGACCATCCCATGGCGCTTTCGGCGGACGTGATCGAGTTCATGGTCGACGGCATCCGCATCACCGCCGAGATCGTCTGGCGTTCCGTCCGGGAGATCGGCCTGCGCTTCGTCGATCCGGCGGGCAACCAGTCGGTGCAGCTCTTCGAGCGCGTCATCACGGGCGCCTTTCTCGGCGAACCGCGCCGTTCCAGCTGCGCCTGAAACTTCCCCTGCCCCCAAATTCTGCCTCGCGGTTAACCGTAACTTAAGCGGCGGGTATCAGCATGTCGTCGGAGATGAGTGAAACCGCCGAGAGAGCCGACATGCAGGCCGCGCCGAAGAAATCGCCGCTCTACCGCTTCATCGATTCCTTCATTCCGGAATCCGTGCTGGCCGACCGGCCCATCGCGCAGCGCATGCGGATGTTCATGATCAGCCACACGCTGGGCCCGCTGCTGGGCCACACCATCACGGCAGTGCTGCTGCTGCTCGACCCCGCGCCGTCGCCGCATGTCTGGATCCTGGCCGCCTCGATCTCGCTGTTCTGGGCCTTTCCCTGGGCGCTGAAGCTGTGCTTCCGCTTCTTCGATCCGCAGAAGGCCTATACGGTCCTGGCGCTGGTTTCGGTTCTGGATCTGGTGTTCGCGATCCTGTGGGGCTCCTACCATTATGGCGGCGTCAGCTCGCCCTTCCTGGTCTGGCTGCTGATCGTACCGCTGCTGGCCTTCTTCTATCTCGGCTCCAGCTACACCACGCGCTATTTCGTCTTCGGCATGACGGGCTCCGGCCTGGCGGCGTTCTACGCCGTCTACCTGTTCGGCGGCGGCTTCCCCGTGCACATGGCGGCGGAGAACCTGGTGCCGGTCGGCATCGTCTCGACCATCTGCGCCATGATCTACGTCTCCATGATGGCGGTCTACTACGCCAATGTGGTCGACTCGCAGTCGGAGCTGCTGGCGGAGATCCAGCGTCACCGCGCGACCATGTCCCAGCTGGTCGAGGCCAAGGACGACGCCGAGCGCGCCAATGGCGCCAAGTCCGAGTTCCTGGCCAAGATGAGCCACGAGCTGCGCACGCCGCTGAACGCCGTCATCGGCTATTCCGAGATGCTGCTGGAAGACGCGGAGATCGATGGCCGCGGCGAGGATTCCGCCGACCTGAAGAAGATCAACGCCGCCGGCAAGCATCTGCTGGCGCTGGTCACCGAGGTGCTCGATCTCTCCAAGATCGAGGCCGGCAAGATGGAGCTCTACACCGAGGAGGTCGAACTCGGCGATTTCATCGACGAAGTCGCCGCTACCTGCCGTCAGCTCGTCGCCAAGAACGCCAACGAACTGGTGGTGGAGCGCGAGCGCGAGCTGGGCACGCTGGAGTGCGATGTCACCAAGCTGCGCCAGGCCCTGCTCAACCTGCTTTCGAACGCGGCCAAGTTCACCCAGAACGGACGCGTGACCCTGACCGCCCGGCGGGAGAATGTGGCCGGCCGCGACTGGTTCCGTATCGCCGTCACCGACACCGGCATCGGCATCGCGCAGGAACAGATCGACCACCTGTTCAAGAATTTCAGCCAGGCCGCGCCTTCGATCTCGTCGCGCTTCGGCGGCACCGGCCTCGGCCTGTCGCTCAGCCAGAAGCTCTGCCGCCTGATGGGCGGCGACATCACCGTCGAAAGCGTGCTGGGCGAGGGCACGGTGTTCACCATCGTCCTGCCCGCCAACCAGCCCGCCGGCCAGTCGGTCGCCAGCGATGCCGATCGCCGCGACATCGCGCTGGAAACCACCAGCATCCGCGCCGTCTCCGAACACCGGGCCATCGCCGACGAAACCGGCGAGACGGGCGACAGTGTCCTGATCATCGACCACGACCCCCCGGCGCTCGAACTGATGGAACGCATCCTGAAGAAGGAGAACTACAGGGTTCTCATCTGCGGCGATGCCCGCGAGGCGCGCCAGCTGGCGGGCGAGGCCCGGCCCGACGTGATCGTGCTCGATGTCGCCGCGCCCGCGACCGACGGCTGGCGGCTGCTGGAACAGCTCGGCACCGACGCTGCCACGCGCGACATCCCGGTCATCGTGCAGACCATCGTCGACGACCGGCGGCAGGGCTTCGAACTGGGGGCCGCCGACTATCTTGTGAAACCGGTCGACCGCGAGGCGCTGCTGGAGGCCGTCGGCCGCGCCAATGACGCGCCGCGCCGCGACTATGTGCTGCTGGTCGACGATGACGGCGACGCCGGCCGCGAGGCCGCAGGGCTGCTGCGCAGCCAGGGCTGGAACGTCGTCGCCGTGCCCGATTTCGGCATCGCGCTGACCCGCGCCCAGCAGGCGCGGCCCGCGCTGGTGATCGTCGACAGCGCGGCCCCGAACCCCGCCTTCGACGCCTTCGCGGCCGCCCTGGCGGACTTCGACGGCCTGTCGCTGCTGGCGCTGCTCGGCGCCGCCTACGACGCCGACGACCGGCTCGCCCTGCCCGATTTCGCCCTCGCCGTCGACGCCGACGAGTCCGGCGAGTACATCTCGAACACCGCGCTGTCCATCCTGGAACCGGACGGCGCACCGCTCAGGGAGGCCGCGAATGGCTGACATCCTGCTGGTCGAAGACAACGAGATGAACCGCGACATGCTGGGCCGGCGGCTGGAACGCCGCGGCTATTCGGTGGTGTTCGCCATCGACGGCCCGAGCGGCGTCGCCGCGGCGGAGCAGGAACTGCCCGACCTGATCCTGATGGATATCGCCCTGGGCGAGATGGACGGCTGGGAGGCGACCCGCCGTATCAAGGCCAACCCGAAGACCGCCGGCATTCCGGTGATCGCGCTGACCGCCCATGCGCTGGCCAGCGACCGGGAGCGCAGCGTGCAGGTCGGCTGCAGCGACTTCGACACCAAGCCCGTCGACATGCCGCGCCTGCTGCGCAAGATCGAGGCCTGTCTGGCCGCGAACCCCGCCGCCGCCTGAGCGACGTCCCGGGGTCGCGATCTGACTGGACGCCGCGCGGCCCGCTGGCCCAAGCTCAGCCCATGGCTGAACTCGACTGGCACCGCGACCGCGCCGTCCATCCCGATCTGAAGCTGCTCGATCTGGCGCCGGAAAGCGCCGGCATCGACCTTGCCGCCGTCCGCCGCTACAGGCTGGGCCGGGTGCGCGCCGAGATGGCGCGGCGGGACATCCAGGCCCTGATCCTCTCCGATTCCGTCAACATCCGCTACGCCACCGGTACGCGGAACATGCAGGTCTTCACCTCCCGCAACGCACCCTCGCGCTATCTGGTGCTCACGGCGGACCGGTCGATCCTGTTCGAGTTCACCGGCGCCGCGCACCTCGCGGAAGGCTACGACACCGTCGACGAGGTGCGCCCGGCGATGACGGCCAGCTATGTCGCCGCGGGCGAGGACATCGCCGCGCGGGAGCGGCGCTGGGCGGCGGAGATGGCGGCCCTGCTGCGCGAGCTCTGCGGCCCGGACCCGGTCGTGGGGCTGGAGCGGCTCAACGCCGGCACGGCCCTGGCGCTGGCGACCGAGGGGCTCCGCCTCGTTGACGCCCAGGCGCCGGTGGAGCGGGCGCGGGCGATCAAGTCGGCCGAGGAGGTCAAATGCGTCGTCGCCTCGCTGCGCGCCACGGAGGCGGCGATGGCGGAGATGCGGGAAGCCATCCGCCCCGGTATCACCGAAAACGAACTCTGGTCTGTGCTGCAGCGCGGTGTGATCGCGCGCAACGCCGACTATTGCGAGACCCGGCTGCTGAACTCCGGCGAGCGGACCAATCCCTGGTTTCAGGAAGCCGGGACCAAGGTCATCGGCGCGAACGAACTGATCGCGCTGGACGCCGACGTGGTCGGCTGCCACGGCTACTATTCGGACTTCTCACGCACCTTCCACGCCGGACCGGACCGGCCGAGCGGGACTCAGCGGACCCTCTACCGCACGGCGCTGGAGCAGGTGCAGCACAACATGTCCATCATCCGCCCCGGAATGAGCTTCCGCGACTACGCCGAGCGGGCCTGGGACATTCCCGAGCGCTATCACGCTCACCGCTATTACCTGTCGGCGCACGGCTGCGGCATGACCGGGGAGTACCCCTATCTCTACCACCGCGCCGATTTCCCCGACGCCGGCTATGACGGCGTGATCGAACCCGGCATGACGCTCTGCGTCGAGAGCTTCATCGGCGAGGCCGCGGGCGGTGAGGGCGTCAAGCTGGAGCAGCAGCTTCTGGTCACCGAAACCGGCACCGAATTGCTCAGCCGCTTCCCCTTCGAGGAGGCGCTGCTCTAGGACGGTCTTCGCTGTTCGATTGAACCGCCAGAAACCATGCACCCGAGGCCCTCCCTAGATCCTGCGCGGCATGCCTTCCCAGTAGGGCTCGCGGAGCTTGCGCTTGAAGATCTTGCCGGAATCCTCGCGCGGCAGGCTGTCGGCGAAGACGATGGTGCGCGGGATCTTGTAGCGGGCGACATGCTGGGCCAGGTAGCGTTTCACCGCGTCCTCGCCGACCGACGGATCGGCCCGCTCCACATGTGCCGCCAGCGCCTCGCCGAACTCGGCGTCGGGAATGCCGAAGACGGCGCAGTCCTTGACGCCCGGCATGCCGACCAGCGCCTTCTCGATCTCCGCCGGATAGATGTTCACGCCGCCAGAAATGACCATGTCGTTCTTGCGGTCGGCCAGGAACAGGCAGCCGTCCTCGTCCAGCCAGCCCATGTCGCCATTGGTCAGGAAGCCCTCGACGTCGATCTCCCGGCGGGCGTCGTCGCGCTTGTTGTAGGTGAAGTCGGTGCGGTTGGGCCGCCAGATGTAGACCTCGCCGATCTCGCCGGGCGGCAGATCGTTGTGATCGTCGTCCAGTATGCGGATGTGGTTGCTGGAGATCGGCTTGCCGACGGTGCCCGGCTTTTCGGTCGCCATCTTCGAGGTCACGACGGTGACGAGGCCGTTCTCGGTCGAGCCGTAATATTCGTAGATCACCGGCCCCCACCACTCGATCATGCGCCGCTTGGCCTCGGGCGGGCAGGGCGCGGCGCCGTGGATGACGTGAACCAGGCTGGAGACGTCGTATTTCGCCCGCACTTCCTCGGGCAGCCTCAGCAACCGCACGAACATGGTCGGCACCACGTGCATGTGGGTGATGCGGTAGTCCTGGACGATCCGCAGCAGATCCTCGGCGTCGAAGCGCGCCTGCAGGTAGATGAAGGCGCCATTGCGCGCGGCGGCGAGACCGTAGGCGTTGGGCGCGGAATGGTACATCGGCCCGGTCATCACCGTGCGGACGGCCGAACAGTCGGCGGGGATGCCGAAGCCCTCGAAGATCTGCTCGGCCTGACGGGCCTGGGCGTCCTCGTCCAGCGGGTCGCGGCGGACACCCTTCGGGTGGCCCGTGGTGCCGGAGGTGTAGATCATCGTGCCCCGGCTGGCCGGCGGCGGATCGGTCCAGGGCTCCAGGCCGGCGATGAAGTCGTCATAGGCGACGACGCCCTGGGGCAGGCTGGCGGGCGGGCTCACGCCATAGGCGGCGGCGATCTCCGGCGGCGTCGGCACGGCGACGACGGTGACGCCCTCGGGGATGGCGGTGCGGATGTTCGCCAGCAGGTCGGAATGGATCACCACCACCTTCGCGTCGCAGTCGCGCAGGATGTAACCGGCTTCTTCGGCGGTGTAGTGCCAGTTGATCGGCGTGGCGTAGGCCCCGATCAGGGTGCAGGCGGCAGAGGTCTCGAAGAAGGGGAAGTCGTTGCGCAGGTAGATCGCCACGCAGTCGTCGGCGCGGACGCCGCTGTCGTGGAGCGCCCTGGCCATGCGGGCCGCGTTGGCCGCCCGGGCCTCCTGCGCCCGTTGCCGGTCGCCGCTGATGATCACGCCCGGTTCTGGGTTCATGCCTTGCTTGTCCTTCTTCGTCATCCCCGCCGCCGCACCGCGGTGCGCGGGGATCGGCTTCCACAGCCGGAGCGCCCGTTTCGAAACGATCCCCGAGTGGCGCGGGCGCCATCGGGGATGACACATGGAAATCCTCTCAGATCTGGCGGCCCGCGTCCTCCCAATAGGGTTCGCGGAGCTTGCGCTTGAAGATCTTGCCCGAGTCCTGCCGCGGCAGCTCGGCCTCGAAGACGATCCGCTTCGGCACCTTGAACTTCGCCAGCCGCGCCGAGAGCCAGCCGCGGATGTCGGCCTCGCTCACCGGGCCGCCGGGTTCGAGCTGGACATGGGCGGCCAGGCTCTCGCCATACTCGTCGTCGGGGATGCCGAAGACGGCGCAGTCCTTGACGCCGGGCATGCCGATCAGGGTGTTCTCGATCTCGGCGGGGTAGATGTTGACGCCGCCGGAGATGACCATGTCGCGCTTGCGATCGCAGAGGAACAGGTAGCCGTCCTCGTCCAGAAAGCCCACGTCGCCGCAGCTCACCAGATGCTCCAGGCCGACCTCGGCGCGCTTGGCGTCGTTCTTGTTGTAGGTGAAGTCGGGCCAGCCCATCAGCCGCATGTAGACCTCGCCGATCTCGCCCGGCGGCAGCTCCTTCAGGCCGTCGTCGACGATGCGGACATCCGCCCAGGGCAGGGCGCGGCCGACGGTGCCGGGCTTCTTCAGCGCCTCCTCGGCGGTGTGGAAGAACACCGCGCCCGTCTCCGTGCCGCCGTAGTATTCATTGATCACCGGCCCCCACCACTCGATCATCCGGCGCTTCACGTCCGGCGGACAGGGGGCGGCGGCGTGAACCACGAACTCCAGCGAGGACAGGTCGTATTTCGAGCGGACCGTCTCGGGCAGTTTCAGCAGGCGCACGAACATGGTCGGCACCATGTGGACGTGGGTAATCCGGTGTTCCTCGATCAGTGCCAGCAGCTCCTCGGCGTCGAAACGGGGCTGCAGGATCACGAGCCCCGCCAGCTTCGCCGACCAGAGGCCGTAGGCGTTGGGCGCGGAATGATACATCGGCCCGGTGATCACGGTGCGGATCGAGGGGTCGTTCCTGAGACCGAAGACGATCTCGAACAGCTGGTTCATCCGCGCCTGGGTTTCCAGATCGGCCGGATCGCGGCGGACGCCCTTCGGGTTTCCGGTGGTGCCGGAGGTGTAGATCATGTTGGTGCGCTGGGTCGCCGGTTCCCGGGTGAAGGGCGGCTGTCCGGCCAGCCACGCGGCCCAGTCGGTGCGGTCCGCCGGCACGGCGAGGCTGTCGGGCGCCAGGCCGTAGGCGGCGGCGATCTCCGGCGGCGTCGCCACGACGAAGACGCGGCAGGTTTCCGGCACGGCGTGCGCAACCCGGGGCAGGAGGTCGGCGTGGATCACCAGGGCGCGGGCGTCGCAGTCCTCCAGAATATAGCGTGTCTCGTCGGCGGTGTTGTGCCAGTTGATGGGCACGGCATAGGCCCCGGCCAGGGTCGCGCCCATGGACGCCTCGAAGAAGGGAAAGTCGTTGCGCAGCATCAGACAGACGGAATCGTCCTCGCCGACCCCCAGGCTCTCGAAACCGCCGGCCGCGCGCGCCACATTGGCGTTGAGTTCCTCGCGCGTCATGCGCCGTTCGCCCGACAGTAAGAGAGCTTCTTCCATGCCGCCCCTCCCCAGAAACCGCTTCCTGCCGTTCATCTTTACTGGCCGGTCCCGATGCTGTGAAGTGGGCGCGGACGAATCGCCGGCGGGGCATGTGCGAAACGGGACGGTTCCGGTCGGATGATGGACTGGCGGCGACTGCTATCGGCCAACCGCATGGCGGGCGACGCGCCGGACCCGGTGGACCCGGCGCGCAGTCCGTTCCAGAAGGATTTCGACCGCATCGTCTTCTGCTCGGCGTTCCGGCGGCTGCAGGACAAGACCCAGGCCCATCCGAAGCCGGGCAACGACTATGTCCGCACGCGCCTGACCCACAGTCTCGAGGTCGCCTCCGTCGGCCGCTCGCTGGGGGCCGGCGTGGGCCAGGTCATCGCCGGCCGCCGCCGCCTGCCGGAGGGGCTGGGCGCGGCCGAGTTCGGCCACATCGTCTCCGCCGCCTGCCTCGCCCACGACATCGGCAACCCGCCCTTCGGCCATCGCGGCGAGGATCTCATCCGCGGCTGGTTCGCCGGCTCGCGGCGCGGTCAGGCCATCATCGCCCTGCTCACGGGCGGCCAGCGCGAGGACCTGCTGCGCTTCGAAGGCAACGCCCAGGGCTTCCGTATTCTCACCCGTCTGCAGAACTGGCGCGACAATGGCGGGCTCAGGCTGACGGCGGCGACGCTGGGCGCGTTCGGCAAGTATCCGCGCCTCTCCGACAGCGCGGGCGACGCGACCGGCCTCGACGCCGGTGCGAAGAAGTTCGGCGTCATGCAGGCGGAGGCTTCAATCTTCCGCCGTCTGGCGGACGAGCTTGGTCTGGAGCAGGTTGCGGAGGGGCGCTGGCTGCGCCATCCGCTGGCCTATCTGGTCGAGGCCGCCGACGACATCTGTTACTCGATCGTCGACCTGGAGGACGGCTTCAAGCTGGGCAAGCTCGGCTTCGCCGACACAGAGGCGCTGCTGGCGGCCGTGGCCGGCCCGACGCGGCGCTATGGCGAGATCGACGAGGAGCCGCGGCGCATCGCCTATCTGAGGGCGAAGGCGATCGGACGGCTGATCGAGCAGGTGATCGAGGTGTTCCTCGCGGACGAGCCCGGGCTGCTGGACGGCCGCCGCCGCGCCGCCATGCTGGAGCGGGTGCCGGCCCGGGGCGTCCTGCGCGACATCGCCGAGGTGACCGCGCGCGAAGTCTTCGTGCCCGACATCGATTACGATCGCCGCTTCGGCGCCGACCGGGCCATCGCCTGGCTGATGGACTGCGCCATCCAGGCGGCCGATCCGGGCCTTTCGGCCTATGACCGCGCTCTGGCGGCGACCGATCACGTCTCCGGCATGACGGACGGTTATGCGTTGCAGCAATTTCGCGAGAATGCCGGTATGGTTAACGGCGCAGTGGCCTGGCAGGAGTGAATCGGGGAGGAAAGCGATTGCGTGTAGACTATTACTGCGCGCTCACCTCGCCCTGGACCTATCTGGGCCATGGGCGTCTGCGGGACATCGCCGCCCGCCACGGCGCCGAGGTGACGATCCATCCGGTCAACGTGCTGGCCATCTTCGAACGCACCGGCGGGCTGCCGTTGCCGAAGCGCGCGCTGGAGCGCCAGGCCTATCGCCTGCAGGAACTGCGGCGCTGGCGTGAACGGCTCGGCGTCGAACTCAACCTGAAGCCGGCGTATTTCCCTGCCGACGAGACGCGCGCCGCCGAAACCGTGATCGCCGCGCGGGCCGAGGGCCTGGATGCGATGGACCTGGCCGGCCGCTTCATGCGCGCGGTCTGGGCCGAGGAGCGCGATATCGGCCTCGCCCGCACGATCCGGGAAGTGGTCACGGAGGCCGGTATGGACCCGGGGGCGCTGGAACGGGCCGCCGGGCGCTACGACGCCAACGCCATACGCGCCGCCGAGACCGACCAGGCCGTCGCCCGCGGTGTCTTCGGCGCGCCGACCTATGTCGTCGGCGACGAGATATTCTGGGGGCAGGACCGGCTCGATTTCGTCGACGCCGCGCTGGAGGCGGGATGAACGCCGCCGATACCCTCGACGTGCTGGACGAATCCACCCTGGCCGAGCTGGCCGGCGATGACACCGGCGATATCGTGGGCGTTCTGGTCGCCGGGTTCCTTGACGAGGCGCGGGAACGGGTGGCGGCCATCGAGACGGCCATGGACGGGCGCGACATCGGGGCGGTCGGCTTTCAGGCGCACGCCCTCAAGAGCACCGCGGCGACCTATGGCGCGCCGCGGCTGAGCCGCCATGCCGCGGCGATCGAGCGGGACGCGCGCGATGGCCGGGTCGATGCCGTGGGGACGGCGGTCAGGAACCTGCCGGAACTGTGGCGGGAAACGGACCGGGCCTTCCGCGCCCGCTACCTTTCGGGCTAAACCGCCGCGTCAGGCGGACATGCGGGCGCTGCCGCCGGTCAGCGCGGCGTCGGCCTCCGCCCGGGGCAGCATCAGCATCACCGAGGTGCCCTTGCGCGGCGTCGACTTGATCGACAGGGAGCCGCCATGCAGCTCCGCCAGCTTGCGCGTCAGGGGCAGGCCGAGCCCCGTGCCGCCGGCGATGTCCGCCCCGGCGGCGCGGCCGAAAGGCTCCAGCGCCGTGCGGATATCGTCGGCGTTCATGCCGATGCCGTCATCGGTGACGGTGAGACGCAGTTCGTCCCCTTCCACCGTCACGTCCACGCGGATTTCCCCGTCCTCGCCGGTGAACTTCACCGCGTTGCCCACCAGATTGATCAGCATCTGCCGCAGCAGCCGCCGGTCGGCCTGGACGGTGCAGGCGCTGCAGCCATTGCTGTACAGCCGCCGCCGGCCGGCGCTCTCCCGGAACAGCGACAGCACGCGGTCGACCTCCGGGCAAACGGCCACGGTCTCACGGTCGACCTTCACGCGGTCGGCCTCGATCCGGGACAGGTCGAGGACGTCGTTGACCAGGCTGAGCAGGTGCTGGCCGCTGGCGGCGATGTCGGCCGCGTAGCCGTGATAGCGCGCGTTCGTCATCGGCCCGAACATCTCCTGCTCCATGACATGGGCGAAGCCGATGATGGCGTTCAGCGGCGTCCTGAGCTCGTGGCTCATGTTGGCGATGAACTCGGACTTGGCGCGGTTCGCAGCCTCGGCGGCCCGCATCGCCGCACGGGCGTCCTCGCGCGCCCTGACGAACGGCGTGACGTCGCGGGCGATGCCGCGATGGCCGACGAAGCGGCCGCGATGGTCGAACACCGGCGTGCCGCCCACTTCCACCATGCGGTCATTGCCGCCCGGAAAACGGAACAGCAGCGGCGAGATGCGGAACGGCTGCCGCTCGCTCCACGTCTTCAGCAGGGTACGCCACATGCGAACCTGGTCGCGCGGCAGGTCCGGCAGCACCGCCTCGGTGATCTCGGCCCATGAGCGGCCGACATAACGGGCGGTCGACATGCCGCTGATCTCGCTGAAGTTCTGCGAGATCCAGGTCAGATTCATGTCGGCATCGGCCTCGAAGGCCCAGTCCGCGGCCATCTCCGCGAACTCCTGGAAGCGCACTTCGTTGTGGCGCAGCTCCGCGTCGGCCTCCTTGCGCTCGGTGATGTCGAGCAGATAGTTGTCCAGATAGATCTGGCCGGTCACGCTGTCGATCGAGCGCCAGCCGTTCTCCAGCAGCCACACGATGCGGCCGTCCTCCGGATGGACGAAGCGGAACTCCATTTCGTAGGCCTCGCCGGTCTTCTGACGTTGCGCCAGCGCGGCCTCGTAGCGTTCGCGGTCTTCCGGGTGGATGCACGCGCGCCAGCCCGACAGCTCCACGCGGCTGCGTCCCATGCGCTCGCCCAGGATGCGTTTGGCGTCCTGTCCCCAGACGCGCGCGGTCGAGCTGCCATCCGCGACGCGCACGAAGACCATGTTGCGGGTGTTCTGCGCGAAGGACGTAAGCTGCTCGAGCTCCTGGCGCATCTCGGTCATGTCGATCAGCAGGATGGCGACGGCGCCGTTGCGGAACCGCATCCGGCTGGTGTTGATCCAGCGTCCCGCGCCCGACAGCACGCTGATCGGCTCCGCGCTCTCGCCCATGAAGTGATCGACCGTCCACCGCACGAAGCGTTCCTCGCGGCCGGCGGCCTGGGGGAGGTAGCCATGGGCGATGGCGCCACGCACCAGTTCGGCGAAGGGCTCGCCCAGGCGCGGAAAGCCGGGGACTGCCGGGAAATAGCGATAGAAGGCGTAGTTGACCGCCAGCACCCGGCCGGCCGGATCGAGGAAGACGACGCCGGTCTCGTCGTTGGAGAGCCCGCCGATGATGTCCGCGGTCAGGGTGTTGGAGACCTCCGCCTGCTCGGCGTCGACGCCGCGGACCTGCAGGCCGTCGTCACCGATACTGCGCGCCGACATGACCAGCCGGTGCTTGCCTGCGGCCAGCTCCAGCGGACGGCGGGAGCGGGCGTGAGACTGCAGCCAGGGCACGCCGCCGGCATCCTCGAACGCCTGCGCCACGGCGTCATCGTCGGCAACGTCGAGTGCGGCCTTGAGGGAGTCGCTGACGACGACCGGACGCAGCGTCGCGCCGGCGACGCGGAACACGCCCGTCGGGCGCGCGTCGCCGCGGATCGCCGAATGCAACAGGTCGTGGTCCGCCGGCAGGCTCAACGTCTCCTCCGCACCCCTGGATGCTCAAGATAGCCGATCCTGCCCGGTATTCGTTCACAAAACGGTAAGACCGGCGGCATTGCGGGCGCTCCGGCCGGGACTCAGGCCACGGCTGCCGGGGCCTGGGGCACGGTCGCCCAGAATTCGGGATCATGGCCGTAGAAGATGCGTGCGCCGCGGTCCTGCAGTTCCTTCAGCTTGCGCAGGCTGGTCCGCATCTCGTCCGCATCGTGCAGGATCAGCGGCAGGCGCATTTCCTCCAGCGTGCGGCGCAGATAGCAGGCGTCGCCGGTCAGCACCACGTCGCCGCCGGCCGTCCGCACCTTCAGCGACTGGTGGCCGGGCGTATGGCCGTAGGTGGGCAGACAGACCACCGCGCCATCGCCGAAGATGTCATGCTCGCCGTCGGCCAGGATACGGTCGTGGCCGTGGTCGAAGTCCTGCTTCATGAAGCCGATCTTCGCCGCCATGTCGGGATCGTTGGCCGCCTCCCACTCGCGGCGCTGCACGACGACGGGGCAGTCGGGCAGGGCGTCGTTGCCGCCGCAATGATCGAAGTGCAGGTGGCTGTTGATCAGGTAGTCGATGTCGCCGGGCCCGACGCCCAGCACCTCCAGCCGAGCCGCGACGTCCTCGCCCGGCTCGAAGTCGATGGCGTAGTACTGCGCGATCTTGCCCAGCCGGCCTTCCGGGTCCGTCTGGACCTGCTTGTTGAGGCCGCTGTCGAACAGCACATTGCCCTTCGGGTGCTTCACCAGATAGGTCGGCACCGGCACCTTGATCTTGCCCTCGGCGCCTTCGAGCATGGCCTTCAGGCTCATGGTCAGCCAGCCGCAGGTCATGGCGTAGAGTTCGACCGCCATCGCTATCTCCTCCCCAGGATTGCCTATCGCGTCTCGAGCAAGCCTATCAGATACCGGCCGTAGTCGTTGCCCTTCATCGCTTCGGCCAGGTCGCGCAGGTGCTCGTCGCCGATCCAGCCCATGCGCCAGGCGACTTCCTCGGGCGCGGAGATCTTCAGGCCCTGGCGCTTCTCGACGGCGTGGATGAACTCCGCCGCCTCCAGCAGGCTGACCGGCGTGCCGGTGTCCAGCCAGGCGAAGCCGCGGCCCAGTTTCTCCACCTTCAGCCGCCCCTCGGCGAGGTAGAGCCGGTTGACGTCGGTGATCTCCAGTTCGCCCCGGGGCGACGGCGCCACCCCGCGCGCGATCTCCGCCGCCCGGCCGTCGTAGAAGTAGAGCCCCGTGACCGCGTAGGGCGAGGGCGGCCGCGCGGGCTTTTCGACGATGTCGGTCGCGCGGCCCTCCGCATCGAAGGCGACAACGCCATAGCGTTCGGGATCGGCGACCTGGTAGGCGAAGACCACGGCGCCTTCGCCGAAGTCCGCCGCTTCCCGCAGCAGGCCGGAGAAGCCGCGGCCGTAGAAGATGTTGTCGCCCAGCACCAGGGCGCACTTCTCCCCGGCGGTGAAATCCTCCGCGATGATCAGGGCCTCGGCGATGCCGCGCGGCTCGGCCTGTTCGGCATAGGCAATCTCCAGGCCCCAGCCGCGGCCGTCGCCCAGCAGCGTCTCGAAGCGCGGCAGGTCCTCGGGCGTCGAGATCAGCAGGATCTCGCGGATGCCGGCCAGCATCAGCGTCGCCAGCGGGTAGTAGACCATCGGCTTGTCGTAGACGGGCAGCAGCTGCTTGGAGACCACGCGCGTCATCGGGTGCAGCCGCATGCCCGCACCACCGGCCAGCAGGATGCCCTTCATGACGCCTCCTCGGTCGCTTCGCCCAGATCGCCCAGCAGGCGTGTCAGATAGGGCCGCCAGTCGGGCTGCTCGACACCGAAGGCGGCGCGGATGCGGGTGCAGTCCAGCACCGAATTGGCCGGCCGCGGGGCGGGGCGGTCGAACTCCGCGCTGGCGCAGGGCGTGACGGTCACCTCCGGCCGGTCGGCCAGCACCGCCTCGGCGAACTCCCGCCAGGTGACCGAAGGCGCGCCGCAGAAATGGTAGGTGCCCCAGGGCACGATGTCGGCGCTGCCGCAGCGTTCGGCGATGTCGAGGCAGGCGTCGGCGATGGCCTCCGCCGGCGTCGGGCCGCCGCGCTGGTCGTCGACGACGCGGATCGTCGTCTGGCCCTGATCGGCGAGCCGGCGCATGGTCTTGACGAAATTGCGCCCGATCCCGCCGAAGACCCAGGCGGTGCGCAGGATCACGTGCTTGCCCCAGGCGTCGCGCACGGCGCGCTCCCCGGCCTCCTTGGTGCGGGCGTAGACGCCGACGGGGCTCACGGGATCGTCCTCGCGCCAGGCCGTGGGTCTGGCGCCGTCGAAGACATAGTCGGTCGACAGGTGGATCAGCGGCACGCCGAGCGGCGCGCAGGCGGCGGCGACATGGCCGGCGCCGTCGCGGTTGACTCGCTCCGCCCCCGCCTCGTCGGTCTCCGCCCCGTCGACGTCGGTATAGGCGGCGCAGTTGATCACCGTCGTGGGGCGGACCTCGTCGATCACGGCGCGGACGATGTCGCGGTCGGCGATGTCCAGGTCCGTGTGGGCGAGTCCGACGGTCGAGGCCCCGCGCGCCAGCGCCCGCCAGCGCAGCGCCGAGCCCACCTGTCCGCCCGCGCCCAGGATCAGCACCGTCATGCCGCGCTCCCCAGCCGCCGCCGGTCGTGCACCGCGCCGATCCAGTCGCGGTTGTCCAGATACCAGCGGACGGTCTCCCGGATGCCGTCCTCGAAGCTCCGCGCCGGCCGCCAGCCCAGTTCGCCCTCGATCTTTGCCGGGTCGATGGCGTAGCGGAAATCGTGGCCGGGCCGGTCGCCGACGAAGCGGATCAGGTCCGTATGCGGGCGGTGGCGCGCCTCGGGTGTTTCGTCCAGCACGGCGCAGATCGCCCGCACCAGGTCGATATTGCGCCGCTCGCCCCGTGCGCCGACCAGATAGGTCTCGCCCGGCCGGCCGGCGTCGAGCACGCGGAGCAGGGCGCCGACATGGTCGTCGACATGGATCCAGTCGCGCACGTTCAGGCCCTGCCCGTAGACCGGCAGCGGTTCGCCGGCCAGCGCGTTGAGGATGATCACCGGAATCAGCTTCTCGGGGAATTGGAAGGGGCCGTAATTGTTGCCGCAATTGGTGATCAGCACCGGCAGGCCGTAGGTGGCGTGAAAGGCTCGCACCAGGTGGTCGGCGCCGGCCTTGGAGGCGGCATAGGGGCTGGTCGGGCGGTAGGGATCGCCCTCGCGGAAATGCCCCTCGCCGGCCAGCGCGCCATAGACCTCGTCGGTGGAGACGTGCAGGAAGCGGAAGCCCGCCCGCGCCGCCTCGTCCAGGCCGCGCCAGTGGTCCAGCGCGCATTCCAGCAGCACTTCGGTGCCCGTGACATTGGTGCGGATGAATTCGCCCGGCCCGTCGATGGAGCGGTCGACATGGCTTTCGGCGGCCAGGTGCATCACCGCCTCGGGCCGGAAGCCCGCGAAGGCTTCCGTCATCGCCGCCTTGTCGCAGATGTCGGCCTTCAGGAAGCGGTAGCCCGGCCGGTCCGCCACGCTCGCCACGTTCTGCGGCAGGCCGGCATAGGTCAGGCAGTCGAGGTTCAGCACCTCGGCGCCGTCGGCCACGAGCCGCCGCACCAGCGCCGATCCGATGAAGCCGCAGCCGCCGGTGACGAGAATCCGCATGGCGCTCACACCCCGCCGAAGCCGGCGAGGTCCGGCCAGGCGCGGTCCTTCTCCGACAGGATCGCCGCCGCCGGCTCGACGGGCCAGTCGATGCCCAGCGCCGGGTCGTCGAAGCGGACGCCCCGCTCGGCCTGCGCGTCGTAATAGCCCGTCACCTTGTAGATCACCTCCGCGCCGTCGGTCAGCGTACAATAACCGTGCGCGAAGCCTTCGGGCACCCAGAGCTGCGCCCAGTTCTCGCCCGAAAGCTCGACGGCCACGTGCCGCCCGAAGGTGGCCGAGCCGCGGCGGACGTCAACCGCGACGTCGAGGATGGCGCCGCGCAGACAGCGCACCAGCTTGGCCTGCGGGCTGGGCGCAAGCTGCAGGTGCAGGCCGCGCAGCGTCCCGGCCCGGCCGTTCAGGACGTGGTTGTCCTGCACGAAGTCGGCCTCGATGCCCGCCTCGGCCAGCGCGCGCCGGTTCCAGACCTCGGAGAAGAAGCCGCGCCCGTCGCCGTGCCGCGCGGGCCGGACGATCCGCACTTCGGGAATGGCCGTCGCCTCAACCTGCATCGTTCCGCGTCATCCTGATACGCCTCCGCCCGTCCGGCGGGGAGAATAGCAGGATGCGTGCCGCCGTCTGCGGTTGCGTTCACGCCGGCGCTTTGCGCCGCGCAGGACGCGCGCGGGGGGGCGGCGTCCCTCAGTTCACCGTGGCGGATTTCGAGATCCAGCGGTCGATGACCTGGCGCAGCCAGTCCCAGCTCTGCCAGCCCATGGAGATCAGGCGGTAGCGCTCCTCGTCATAGCCCAGCAGCGCCGGAAAGCCCTGCACGCCGAGCTGGCGGGCGAAGCCGATGTCGCGTTCGGTGAGTTGGCGCGCCCGGTCGCTCTCGAACATCTCCCGGAAGGCCGCGCGGTCGACGCCGTGTTCCCCGGCGATGTCGGCCAGCACCTCGGCGTCGGTCAGGTCGCGGTTGTCGCGGTAGAAGGCGCCGTGCAGCCGCGCCAGGAAGTCGAGGCCGTTCTCGCCCGTGATCTGCTTCACCGCCACCAGCGCCTGGCTGGACGGCAGCGTGTCGTAGACGAAGCCCTCGCGCTCGAAGAAGCGGTGGTCGAAGGGCTGACCGGTCGCCTCCTCGACATGGTGCCAGTGATTGGCGACCTCCGCCTTGACCCGCGTCGACATGGGCTTCGTCACCCCCGGATAGAGCCCGCCCATGCCGAGGCGGACGGGGATGTCGGGCCAGGCCGCGCGGATCTTCTCCAGATTGGGCGAGAAGCCCCAGCACCAGGAGCACATGGGGTCGGCGAAATAGATGAAGCGGAGTTGTCCCATTTAAGCCGTCTTCTCCTCCGTGAGTCCCAGTTCTTCGACCATCGTCTCGCGCATGCGGAACTTCTGCGGCTTGCCGGTCACCGTCATCGGCAGTTCGTCGCGGAAGCGGACATGGCGCGGGATCTTGTAGTGGGCGATCTGGCCCTGGCAGAAGTCCTTCACCGCCTGCTCGTCCAGCTCCGAGCCGGACTTCTTCACGACCCAGGCGCAGATCTCCTCCCCGTACTTCGCGTCCGGCACGCCGAAGACCTGCACGTCGCTGATCTCCGGGTGGCGGTAGAGATATTCCTCGATCTCGCGCGGATAGACGTTCTCCCCGCCGCGGATCAGCATGTCCTTCACCCGGCCGGTGATGTTGCAGTAGCCCTCGGCGTCGATGGTGGCGAGGTCGCCCGTGTGCATCCAGCCGTCGGCGTCGATCGCCTCGGCCGTGCGCTCGGGCTCGTCCCAGTAGCCCTTCATCACCGAATAGCCGCGGGTGCAGAGCTCCCCCTGCACGCCGGGCGCGACGGTGCGGCCCTCCTCGTCGATCACCTTGCACTCGACATGGGGCTGGATGCGCCCGACCGTCGAGACGCGGCGCTCCAGCGGGTCGTCGACGGCGCTCTGGAAGCTGACGGGGCTGGTCTCGGTCATGCCGTAGGCGATGGTGACTTCCGAGAGGTTCATTTCCGAGACACAGCGCTTCATCACCTCGGTCGGGCAGGGCGCGCCGGCCATGATGCCGGTGCGCAGCCGTGAGAGGTCGAAGCGCTTCAGGTCCGGGTGCTGCAGTTCGGCGACGAACATGGTCGGTACGCCGTAGAGCGCGGTGCATTTCTCCTCGGAGACGGCGCGCAGCGTCGATTCCGGCTCGAAGGCCTCCGCCGGGAAGATCATCGCCGCGCCCTTGGTGACGCAGCCCAGCGTGCCCATCACCATGCCGAAGCAGTGATAGAGCGGCACCGGAATGCACAGCCGGTCGTTTTCGGTGAAGTTCATCGCCCGGGTGACGAAGCGGCCGTTGTTGAGGATGTTGACGTGGGTCAGCGTCGCGCCCTTGGGCGCGCCCGTGGTGCCGGAGGTGAACTGGATGTTGATCGGGTCGTCGGGATCCAGCGCCGCGGTCAGCGGCTCCAGGTCCGCCTGCGGCGTGTTGCGGCCGCGGGCCACGACCTCGTCGAAATTGAACATGCCCGGCGATGTCTCCGCCCCCATGCGGATCACGGTCTTCAGATGCGGCAGCTTCTTCGCCTGCAGCTGGCCCGGCGCCGCGCCGTCCAGCTCGGGCGCCAGCGTCCGGACCATGCCGAGATAGTCGGAGCTCTTGAACTGCGCGGCGGTGATCAGCGCGCGGCACGCCACCTTGTTCAGTGCGTATTCCAGCTCCGAGAGGCGGTAGGCGGGGTTGATGTTGACCATCACCAGGCCGATCCGCGCCGTGGCGAACTGGGTCAGCAGCCATTCGTAGCGGTTAGGCGCCCAGATGCCGATGCGGTCGCCCTTCTCCAGGCCGAGGTCGAGCAGGCCGGCGGCCAGCGCGTCGACCTGCCGGTCCAGCTCCGCCCAGGTCCAGTGCACGCCCTGCTCCCGGAACACCGCGGCGTCCCGGTCGCCGAAGGCCGCCACGGTCTCCTTGAAGACGGCGGGGATCGTGCGCCGCCAGAGCTCGGGGCCGGTGTCGCCCACAACATGGGCCTTGCCGTTGCGGGCCGTCAGGTCGGGTGCGGGTTTCGACGCGTCCGCGTTCATCTCGATCATCCTCCCCGGATGCGTGAATGCTTTCGCCCGATCTTCGGCTTCCCGCCGGTCCAGTCAAGGCGGGGGCTCGCGCCGGCGCGTCTGGGGAGGGGCGGCCGTTCATCCGTGAACGACCGCCTCCGTTGCTAGTTGCTCCGCACGAGTTCGCTGTAATCGCCGCGGATCTTCAGGGTCACGGTAATCGGGGTGCTGTCGCGGTTGCGCCAGAACCAGCCGTGATTGCCCGGGAACGGCGCGGTGAAGCTGCCATCCCCCGAGGTCTTGCCCCTGCCCTTCTCGTAGGTCACCGACTCGCCGCCGCCATGGGCGTGGAGGTCGTAGTTGATCCGCCCGCCCTCTGCGTTCCACGCATATTCGGCGAAATTTCCTTCCGCCATGGCCAGCTTCATCTCGGTATATTCGCCGGGCTCCAGTGTGAACGTCACGGTGTCCCGCCAGGATTCCTGGGCGTTTGCGGTCGAGATGAACAGGCTGACGATACGGCTGAACGGGTTCGAGCTCTGGTCCGCTCCGCCATGGGATTCGCCGTCCTGTTCGGCTTCCTTCTCGAGTTCCTGCTTGATTTCGCCCATTTCGGTCAATCCCAGCACGCGGCCGGCGCCGGTCGGGTCGATGCCGTACTCCGCCGGCAGGACGACGGCGATGAGGATCGCCAGCGCGGACAGGGCCGCGAGGAGGGTCGAACGAAGCAACTGGCGCGAGCTCGGCAGTTCTTCGAGGCTGGGTTTCTCTGCGTTGAACATCTGTGTCTCCAATGCTTCAGACTGCGGCGTAGTAGCCGGCGATCTGGAAGCCCATGAGCATGAAGCCCATGAACATCATGACGACATTTGCGGTGTAGGCCTGGGCGAAGAATCTCGGGCTTCTCCGCCAGTAACTCATGGCGATCAGGATGACGGCGAGCGCCAGTATCTGGCCGATCTCGACGCCCACGTTGAAAGCCAGCAGATTGGGCAGAAGCCCGTCCGGCGCGATCCGGTACTCGAGGATTTTCGTCGCCAGGCCTGTCCCGTGAAACAGGCCGAAGATGAGCGTGGCGAGCTTCGTGTCGGGCTGGAATCCGAACCACCGCTGATAGGCGCCCAGATTGTCGAGAGCCTTGTAGACGACCGAGAGCCCGATGATGGCGTCGATGATGTAGGCGTTGATGCCCCATCCGAACCAGACGCCGGCGAGCATGGTGGTCGAATGGCCGACGGCGAAAAGGCTTACATAGATGCCTACGTCCTTCATCCGGTAGAGGAAGAACACGACGCCCAGAAGAAACAGGATGTGGTCGTAGCCGGTCATCATGTGCTTGGCGCCCAGATAGGCGAACGGAATGAGCTTTACGCCCCAGATCTCCTGGATGTACCCGGCGTCGCCTGCGGTGACGTTGTGGGCGAGGGCCGGGCCGGTATTCGTTGCGAGCACGATGAGTGCGAGACAGGGCAGAAGCGCGATACGGCCAATGGCCAGGGCGCTCCGACCCCGGGAAACTGCGGTCATGGAATGATCTCCGGTCTGTGCTGACTGATGGCTGCGGCCGCGCTGGATGCGCGGCATCGGTCAGGCGCGCGGAGGTTTGTCGATGCGGAACATTCGGGACGGCTTCAATGGCGATCCCGTGAGACGCCGGTCGTCCCTGACGCCGGGCAAGCGGCTGGACGCATCGCCGAACTGAAGCAGCGCCGGGGAATGATCATGTGCGGCGGCGTCATGTCCGTGACCATGCTGCGCGTGAGCCGGATCGTAATCGAGATCATGCGAATGGCCGTGTTCGGCGGCCTTTTCCAGCTGGTTCTCTTGTGTCGTGAGCAGGGCTTGCGCATGGGAGACTGCGGGCAGAACGGACCAGATGACGATCGCCATGCAGAACAGCGCCGCAACCACTTCGCGCCCCAGTTTCAAAGAGGATTCCCCGCTTCAGCCATGCATCCGTCTGAACTGGAGCATACGCGGCGACAACGCCTTGTTCCATACCCGGAGAGCGAATTCTTTGTGCTGTCGCCTGTCGGATCATCGAACCGGATTCGCGATCCAGGCAAAGGCAGCAACTGGCGGCGGCGCGACGGATCGACTATCTGTTCCGCCATGAGCCAGCCCGGCCCCATATCGCCCGCGCTTTCGCCCTGGGCCTTCTCGGTCGCGCCGATGATGGACTGGACCGACCGGCACGACCGCTATCTGCTGCGGCTGATCTCGCCCCGCACGCGGCTCTATACCGAGATGGTGACGACCGGCGCGCTGATCCACGGGCCCCGCGAGGACCTGCTGCGCTTCGACCCGGCGGAGCATCCGGTGGCGCTGCAGATCGGCGGCAGCGAGCCGGACGATCTCGCCCGCGCCGCGGCGATGGGCGAACAGGCCGGCTATGACGAGATCAACCTGAACTGCGGCTGCCCCTCCGACCGTGTGCAGTCGGGCCGCTTCGGCGCCTGCCTGATGCGGGAGCCGGAGCTTGTCGCGCGCGGCGTCGCGGCCATGAAGCGCGCGGTCGCCGTGCCGGTCACCGTGAAATGCCGCATCGGCGTCGACGACCAGGACCCGGAGACGGTGCTGCCGGACTTCATCGCGCGGGTCCGCGACGCCGGGGCCGACGCGGTGATCGTCCACGCCCGCAAGGCCTGGTTGCAGGGGCTGAGCCCGAAGGAGAACCGGGACGTGCCGCCGCTGGACTACGGCCTTGTCCGCCGCATGGGCGAACGGTTTCACGGCCTGCCCGTCGTGCTGAACGGCGGGCTGACGACCATTGAGGCCTGCCTGGAGGAAGGCCGGCGCCTGGCCGGCGTCATGGTGGGGCGGGAGGCCTATCACCGTCCGATGCTGCTGGCCGAGGCCGAGCGCGGGATCTTCGGCGCCGAGCCGCCGCTGGCCGACGGGCGCGCCGCGGTGCTGGCCATGATCCCCTATGTGGAGCGGGAGATGGCGGCCGGCGCGCCGCTGTCGCGTATCGCCCGGCACATGCTGGGCCTCGCCAATGGCCGGCCGGGCGCGCGGCGTTTCCGGCGCATGCTGGGCGAGGAAGCCCGCCGCCCCGGCGCCAACGCGCGGTTGCTGGAGGCCGCCGCCGACGTTGTCGACTGGACGCCCGCGGCGCGCGCGGCCTAGAGACGGCAGGGTCGGCGGAACTGGCGCAATCCTTGCTGTCACGTTAATGCTAGATTAACCGTTCCGTTCCCGGATGGAGGCGCAGCCAGACGCCATGGCCATGAGTGACATCACGAAACCCGGTCAGCGGCAGGAGATCGCCGATGCCAGCCGCTGGCGCGAGCGCCCGGCGGCCGGCGAGCCCCGCGTCGCCGTCGACGCCCCGCCGCCCGTGGCCGAGAGCCTGGGCCGGGGCCGCCGTGAGCCGGCCGAAGGAGGGCCGGACGCCGCCGGCAATGTGGACACCAGCCTGCGCGAGCGCATCCGCCGCCTGTCGGCCGCGCGCACCGAAGCGCTCCGCGAGCGCGACATGGCGCATGTGGAGCCGCGCCGGGGGGCGCGCGCCGAACCCGAATACGACGATCGCTACGAACCGCGCCCCGCGCCCCGCGCCCGGCGCGAGGAAGCCGAGCCCGCCATGCGCGGCGTCGCCCGGCGCGATGCAGAACGCGAATCCGACGATTTCGATCCGAGACAGCCGGCCCGCCGCCGCCAGCCCGGACCGGAGGCCGATCCCGAGTTCCGCGCGCCGGCGCGCCGCCGCGCCGCGCCGCCCGAGCCCGCCGCCACCCGCGTCGATCCGCTGGAAGACGAGATGGACGAATTGCACGACGAGGTCTCGCGCCTGCGCCAGGAAGTGGCCCGGCTGCGCGAGGAAGTCTCCCGCCGCCCCGCGGGCGGCGCCGGCGAGCTGGGGCCGCTGGAACGCGCGCTGCAGAAGCTGGCGGAGCGCATGGACCGCATCGACGGCGGCCCGCGTCCCGCGGTGGATGACGGCCGCCCGGGCAAGCCCGGCCGCGGCGGTTTCCTGGGCCTGTTCGGCCGCTGACCGCCCCGACATCCGCCATCGACCCCCTCCCGGCCCGCTGACGCGGGTCACCCTCCCCCTTCGGGAAGGGGGAGGGCAGGGTGGGGGATGCGTCCACTCACCTGACGTCCTCGGGCTCGACGAGCCTGCCCCGGACCCCGTTCCGGGGAGGACTTGTGAACCGGAACCGCCACGACACAGGCCCTTGGATCAAGTCCGAGGGCGACAGCCACACGCCGCCGCCGCACACGGCGACGCCCTCAGCCCTGGATGAAGTGCTTGGCCAGCTTCAGCCCCTGGCCCTGATAGTGGCTGCCGATGCCGGCGCCGTAGAGCGTTTCCGGCGGCTCCAGCAGCCGTTCGTAGACCAGCCGGCAGACGCGCTGGCCGTGGGCGATCTCGAAGGGGACCTCGTGGCTGCGCACTTCCAGCACTGCCGGCGTGCCGCCCTTGCCGCCGCCGTCATAGCCGAAGCCGGGATCGAAGAAGCCGGCGTAATGGATGCGGAACTCGCCGAAGGAGGTGTCGTAGGCGACCATCTCGGCGGCCGAATCCGGCGGCACGGCGACCCGCTCCCGGCTGACCAGGATGTAGAACTGGTTGGGGTCCAGGATCAGCGTGCGCTCGGCGTTGGCGTGGATCGGCTCCCAGAAGTCCTCGACCGGGTAATGGTCGATCAGGTCCAGGTCGATCAGCGGCGCGTGGCGGCGCGCGCGGTAGCCGATCAGCCCGCCATAGGCCTCGCCCGACAGATCCACCGAGACCCACAGCCCGTCGCGGAAGGTCGGCTGGTCGCCCTCCAGGCTCGCCGGGTCGACCAGCGGCGCGCGTTCGTTGAGCTCCCGGTGCAGGCTGTCGGAGGTGCCGGGCCGGCCGCGCCAGATGCGCAGCTGGTTCAGCCGCTGCCCGGCGCGGACCTTCACCGAGAAGGTGCGCGGCGCGATCTCCAGATAGAGCGGGCCGCGATAGCCGGCCTCCACGGTCTCGAAGCTCTCGCAGCCGTCGGTGACCAGCCGGGTGAAGACGTCGAGCCGGCCCGTCGAGCTCTTCGGATTGGCCTTGGCCCACATGTCGCGCGGCAGGTCCAGCCGCTCCTGCAGCTCCACCATGTAGACGCAGCCGCGCTCGAGCACCGCCGGCTTCGTGAGGTCGATCTCGTGCATGGTCAGCCGGTTGAGCTTGTCGGCGACCGCCACGCCCTTGCCCGGCAGGAACGAGGTCCGCACCCGCCAGGCCCGCGGTCCGAGACGCAGGTCGAGGCTGGAAGGCTGGATGATCTCGTCGGGCACGCCGCCATCGGCCGCGACCGCGCCCTCGGCGATCACGCGCCGCAGCGCCTGGCTGGGCAGGATGCCCGTCGTGCGGGCGCGGGGGGCGGCGGCCTCTGAAGTCATGGCGATGTCAGATACCGGTTCCGGCGGCTCCGGACAATGACTTGCTGCCGGCCGGCCCGGCGAAAGACGCGCTCCGAGGGTTGTTGTGCCAGCGCACCGCGCGTCCTGGGACCGGCGGAATACCTGTTAACCGACACTTGAATCTGGAGTGACCCGGGACTTTCCGGGACGAGGCGGGACTATGCGGGACGGCGCGGAAAACCGGGGCTTGTGGATGGCGCGCTGACCGGCGGCTGTGATGGCGTTCGAATTCGGAGTGGCGGTCGTTCGGGCGGACCTCGCCAGTTGAAACCGGAATCGGGGGCGATCCTATGAGCGACCTTTGAGAGGTCTATCAGAGGGCGTCGATCGGCCCATCAGATGAGCCTGCCAATCCAGCGGACACGACCGGCGACGTGGACCTGGTCGAGCTCGCCCGCGCCGATGGTCTGCTCAACATAGGCGGGATTGTCGGACTTCACCGAGACGCCGCCGGTGAAGAAGCGCTGGATGCGCTTGACCACCAGATTGCCGGCCATGGCGATGACGTAGATGGCGTCGTCGCGGAAGTGGTCGATCGAGGTGTCGATCAGCAGCAGGTCTCCGGAGCGGATGACCGGCTCCATGGAATCGCCGGCGGCCGTGATCAGGACCAGGTGGTCCGGGTCTGCGCGGAGCGCCTGGCGCACCCATTTCCGCTGGAAGGCCATATAATCAATGACATTCTCGGCATCAGCGAACATGCCGGGCCCAGCCGATGCCTCGACGTCGTAGCGGGGAATCATGACGAATCCAGGCTCCAGGCCGTTGGCGTTGCCCACGCCGTTCTCAATCGCCTTCACGCGTTCCCGGATGTCGGTGAGCTGGGTCTGCGTCAGGCTCTGTTCCTGTACCGGCGGCTCGTCTGGCCGCATCGGTCCTTCGCCCGTAGCCAGCCAATCGACCGTTACGCCTCCTGCCCGGGCGATAGCAACCAGCTTGTCCACCCCTGGCTTTCCACCTTCGATGATGTGCTGAAGCGTCGAAGTGCCCAGGCCTGCGCGCTTGGCGAAATTCCGTACACTCTCTTCACCAACGACCTGGCGAATGCGGCCGGTAAACTGGTCACTGTTTGATGAATCAACTGTGACCGCCTGGTCACGGTTCTTGGGTCCAGCCACAGAACTAGCCTAACCTACTGAATTATAATTGAAATAGATGCCATCGGCCGTGCGTTATCGGCGGAATCGAACTGTGACCGAAAAATTCTGGTTGTTAGTGTCCAATTCATTGGTATAGCCTCGTCTCAGTTGCGATGCGCATAGCGCGAACAAAGCCGGCCTGGCGGGACCGGCGATCGGACAGAGAGACGGATGGCCCAGAAGGCAAGGAACGCAGACCCGAACGACCTCATGGCCGAGATCCGCAAGCGGATCGGGTCCATGTCGGAACTCGCCCGCCGTCACGGCGTTTCAACCTCGACGATCCGCTGCGCCACCCGCCGGCCACAGCCGACCGGCAACCGCATCATCGCCGAGTTCCTGGGCACGAGCGTGCACGAGCTCTGGCCCGAATGGTTCGACGCCGACGGCAACCGCCGTCTCTCCAGCCCGAACCGTAGCGCCGCCCGCAGCCGGAGTCAGTGTCAAAAGCGGGAGGCGGCGTAGACATGGCCGCCCGCACCAAGCTCCGCCCGACGACGCTATCCAAGCATGAAGCGCAGCTGGCCCAGTGCGCCGGCAAGAAGCGCTTTCCGAATGGCACCCTCGCGCACCGCGCCCTCAAGGGCCGACGGAAGATCAAGGGCCGCGAGGCCTATCGCTGCGAATTCTGCGGCGGCTGGCACCTTGGCGTCTCGAGTACTGCGCCATGACCGGTCTCGTCCTGAAGCGCATCCCCGTCGCCGACATCCTTGTCGGGCGCCGCATCCGTCCCGTCGACCGGCAGGCGCTGGAGGCCCTCAAGGCGGACATCGAAGTCCATGGGCTGCGCAACCCGATCGAAGTCGGCCAGGACGAGAATGGGCGCTGGCGCCTGGTCGCCGGGCTGCACCGGCTGACCGCGGTCCGGGAACTCGGCCACGAAGAGATCGACGTGCTCGTCTGCGAGGACGACGCGAATGCCCGGCGCGAGCGTGAGTTGATGGAGAACCTGTGCCGCATCGAGCTCTCGGCGCTGGAGCGGTGCCAGTTCCTGCACCAGCTGAAGTGTCTTTTCCAGGAGCGCACCGGCGCCAGACACGGCGGCGATCGACGAAGCGATGACACTACCAATGTGCCACGGTTGGCATCTTGGTATCGATCGGTAGCAGTTCGCGCCGGATGCAGCGAGCGGACCATTCAGCGGCAGGCGCTGATCGGCCACGACCTGGACGAGCTCGCCGCCGACAGGCTGCGCGGCACCCCGTTCGAGGACAGCCAGCGGGAGCTGGAGTCGCTGTCGCGGCTGGAACCGCGGAAGCAACAGCGCGTCGCCCTGTTGCTGACGGCCGACGACGAGGACGCCCGCGCGGCGAGCGTCGCCGGCGCCCTGGCGATGATCGACGGCGAGACCGAAGCGCCCGAGGCGAAGACGCCGACCAGCCGCATGTGGAACCTCTGGAACCGGGCCTCGGCCGACGAGCGGCGCGCCTTCGTTGCCGAGCTGGACGAGGACGAGCTGGCCGACGCCGTCGCCGCCCGCGGCTACCGCCTGGAGCGCATCTGATGGCGCGGCGGCGGGACCAGCAGACCATGGACCTGTTCGCCTGGGAGCCGCCCAAGCTGGTGGCGCGCTATGACGAGCAGCGCGTCCGCGCCGCCGACCTCAGGATCAGGATCGCGCGGGCCATTTCCGAGACGCTGAACGACTGCGACCTCGACCGCAGCGAGGTGGCGAAGGCCATGTCGGAGTGGCTGGGAGAGCCTGTCAGCAAGTCGACGCTCGACGCCTATGCCAGCCCGGCAAAGGAAGAGCACACGATCAGCTATCTCAGGCTGATGGCGCTGGTCCATGTCACCGGCGACCGCCGGTTGCTGCAGATCGCGGCGGAGCCGTTGGGCTGGTCGGTGATCGAGGACCGCTGGCTGCCCTGGGTCGAAGTGGGCCAGCTGGCCGACGCCAAGGAAGACCTGGACCGCCACTACGACATGGCCCGCCGGCTCGCCCGGAAGGGCATCCGCTGATGAAGGACTGGTGGACAGCGGCCGAGCTGGCGGAGGCCGCGCTGAGCGGCCTACCGACGACAAAGAGCGCCGTTATCCGCGTTGCCAAGCGCGAGGGCTGGGCCGATCGCGTGACCGTCGCCGGCGAGCCTCTGGCCCGGAAGCGGAAGGGCCGCGGCGGAGGCATGGAATACCACCGCAGCGTCCTGCCCGAGCGGGCGCAGATGGCGCTGGCCAAAACCGCACTGGCCGCGCCCGCCGACACGGCCGCGCCGGCGACGCCGGGATCGACCGCCGAGCGGGTCGACTGGAGCTGGTTCGAGAGCCTGCCGGACAGCCGGAAGCGCAAGGCGCGGGAACGGCTGAAGGTCCTGGAGGAGATCGAGGCGCTGAAGCGCGGCGGCATGTCGAAGAACAACGCCGTCTGCGCCGTCGCCAACGCCCACAAGGTCGGCAAGTCGGCGGTCTATGACTGGTTCCGCCTGGTGGCGGGTCTCGATCGCGCCGACTGGTTGCCCGCGCTGGCGCCGAAGCACACCGGCCGGACGAAGACCGCCGGATGCGATCCGCGCGCCTGGGAGTTTCTGAGGGCCGACTATCTCCGGCTGTCGAAGCCGAGCTTCGAGACTTGCTACCAGCGGCTGGAGCTCGCCGCCGCCGAGCACGGCTGGGACATCCCGGCGAAGCGCACCCTGCAACGGCGGCTGGAGAACGAAATCCCGCGGCCTGTCCAGGTACTGCTGCGCGAGGGCTATGACGCCCTGCACCGGCTCTACCCGCCGCAGGAGCGCGACCGCTCCATGTTCCACGCCCTGGAGGCGGTCAACGCTGACGGCCACAAGTGGGACGTCTTCGTGCGCTGGTACGACGGCTCGATCGTGCGGCCGATGATGGTCGCCATCCAGGACCTCTATTCCGGCGCCATCCTGGGCTGGCGCTTCGATGTCAGCGAAAACGCCGATTCGGTGCGGCTCGCCTTCGGCGACGTCTTCCGCAAGTACGGCATTCCCGACCGTGTCTGGCTCGACAATGGCCGGGGCTTCGCATCGAAGTGGATCACCGGCGGCACGCCCAACCGTTATCGCTTCAAGGTGAAGCCCGAGGAGCCCGCCGGCGTGCTGACGGCGCTGGGCATGGAGATCCACTGGACCCGGCCATACAGCGGCCAGTCGAAGCCGATCGAGCGGGCCTTCAGAGACCTCTGCGATTCCATCGCCAAGCACCCGGCCTTCGAGGGCGCATATACCGGCAACAGCCCCGCCGCGAAGCCCGAGAACTACGGATCGAAGGCGGTCCCGGTGGAGACCTTCATCGAGACCGTCGAGCAGGGCATCCGCCTGCACAACACGCGGCCGGGCCGCAACACGCGGGTCTGCCGCCGGAAGCTCAGCTTCGAGGAAGCGTTCCGGCAGAGCTACGGCCAGTCGCTGATACGGAAGGCGACGCCGGAGCAGCTGCGCATGTGCATGCTCGCCGCCGAGAAGGTCCGCGCCGACCGTGAGTCCGGCTCGATCCGGCTGCTGGGCAACCGCTACTGGTCCGAGGCGCTGGTCGAACACGCCGGCGAGGCCCTGACCGTCCGCTTCGACCCCGATCATCTCCACGACGGCATCACCGTCTACCGCCTGGACGGGCAGATGATCGCCGAGGCCGCGTGCCTGGAGGCAGCCGGCTTCGCGGACACGGGCCAGGCGCGCGACCACAACCGCAAACGCAACGCCTTCAAGCGCGCGACGAAGGAAGCGGCGGAGATCGAGAGGTCGCTCACGCTCGAAGAGTACGCGCGGCTGCTGCCCGACGTCGACGAGCCGTCTGCGCCCGAGGCCCCGGCCATCCGGCTGGTCGCGAATGGCAGTCAGGCGGCCGCGGCGGCGCCGGCAGAGGAACAGGATTTCGATTTCGACGAGGCGTTCGCCCGGACGATGGCGCAGGAGCGCCGTCACCTCCGGCTGATCGACGAGTAGGGGGCCGGCCGCGCGAACGACCGAGCCCCCTGAGCATCAACTGCACAAGCGAAAGGCTACAGCATGAACGCTCCCAAGGACCAGACCCTTACAGACGCCGAGATCGAGGCGATCCGCGCCGAGGCGAAGAAGCTGATTGCGGACGAGAACCTTTCTCACGCCTCAGCCGCCCGGGACGCCGGCATTGCCGCACCGACCATGAGCGCCTGGCTGTCGGGCACCTATACCGGCCGGAACGACAATGTCGCCGGCAAGGTGCAGCTCTGGCTGGCTTCCCGCGAGGAGCGCAAACGCGCCCGATCGTCCCTGCCGCAGGCGCCGATGTTCGTGAAAACCCGGACCGCTTCGAGTGTGACCGACGTCCTGCAATGGGCGCAAATCGGGCCGGACATCGTCGTCGTCGCCGGCGGCGCCGGCATCGGCAAGACCACGGCCTGCGGGCATTACGCCGGGACGAACCCGAATGTCTGGATGGCGACCATGCAGCCGTCGACGGCGAACGTCTATCCGATGCTCCAGGTCATCGCCCAGGCGCTGCAGCTGACCGAGAAGAGCCCGACGAAGCTTCCCGAGGCCATCGGCGCCCGGGTGCGCGACACGGGCGGGCTGCTGATCGTCGACGAAGCCCAGCACCTGGTCTCCAAGGCGCTCGACCAGCTCCGCTCGCTCCACGACCTCTACGGCGTCGGTATCGCGCTGGTGGGCAACGAGAGTGTCTACGGTCGGCTGCAGGGCGAGGGCCGGCGGCCGGAGTTCGCGCAGCTGTTCAGCCGGATCGGCATGCGGTTCACGCGAGGCAAGCCCTGGCCGGAAGACGTCTGCGAACTGATCGGCGCCTGGAAGGTCACCGACCCGGACACGGTCCGGCTGCTGAAGGCGGTCGCCACCAAGCCGGGCGCGCTCCGCGGCATGACCAAGGTGCTGCGCATCGCGAGCGCCTTTGCCAACAGCAAGGGGGAGCCGCTCAACGTCACCCACGTCAGCGCCGCCTGGAAGCGGCTCTCCGAGGATGGAGGCGACAATGCTCAGCACTGATCTGCAACACCATGTCGACCAGCTCCGCGACCTGATGCGGAGCGGCGAGCTCACCGAGGAACGGCTTCAGTATGCGCTGCTCGGCTTCGAGGAGGCGATCGAACGGGTCGCCGAATTGGAGCTGATGCGGGCGGTCGCCCAGCCCGTTCAGCACGCCCTTGGCGGCTCGACGGTCCGCGTCTGCCGGCCGGGCGAAGTGCCGCCGCCGGCGGGCTACCGCGAGGCCGCGTCGCAGCAGATGGACGGCTTCGGCGAGGTGGCGAGCTTCGAGCCCGACCCGACGCAGCCAGTGGTGCGTCTGGAAGATTTCAGGGGGCGGAGATGAACGCGATTTCGATCCAGGCGCCGGCGAGCCCGATGATGCGGATCGCCGAACGGACGGCCGTCGTTTGCGGCGTCGACCTGTACTGCATGCTGAGCAGCCGGAAGGCCCATGACGTCGCCGAGGCCCGCCAGATCGCCGCCTACGTGATCTGGCGTCGGCTGGGGAAGTCGATGCCCGAGATCGGCCGCTTCTTTGATCGCGACCACACCACCATCCTGCACGCCGTCCACAAGATCGAACTCGCGATCGAGGACAGGCCGGAGGTCGCGGCCGTCGTCGATGCGCTGATGTCGGACAGCGATCTGGCCGATCTTCCCTCCCTGCTGGCGCGCAACGTCGAACGGGTCGAGCGCATCCGTGCGATCCGCCGGCTGGAGGCCCTGGCCGATGACATCCGGCAGACGCTGAACCTGCTGCGGGAGGGCTTCGCCGATGAGACGCCGTAGCCACCTCCGGCGCTTTATCCGCCAGCAGCTGCGCTGGCTTCACCTCATCTGGGCAAGGAGCTGATCAATGAATGTCGAAATCCCCGCTGGCTTCATCATGGACGCGAAGGGCCGACTGGTGCCTGAGGACATGGTCAAGGACCACGAGCGCCTGGAGGACCAGACGGTCCGCAAGATCCTGGGCTATGCCGAGGAGCTGAACGCACAGATCGCGCGCTTCCGCGGCCACACCTTCGACGACGTCGCGACCTTCATGGACCTGCTGTCCGAGAAGTACGGCGTCACGCGCGGCGGCAAGAAGGGCAACGTCACCCTGACCACCTTCGACGGCTGCATGAAGGTCTCGGTCCAGGTGCAGGACTCGCTCACCTTCGGGCCCGAGCTGCAGGTCGCCAAGGAGCTGTTCGACGCCTGCATCTCGGCCTGGTCGGAGGGCGCGGACGCGAAGATCCGCACGCTGGTCGACCACGCCTTCCAGGTCGACAAGGAGGGCCGGATCAACCGCGAGGCGCTGTTCGGGCTCCGCCGGCTGGAGATCGACGACGACGGCTGGCGGCAGGCTATCGCGGCGCTGAACGACTCCATCCGCATCCAGGGCAGCCGCGAGTATGTCCGCTTCTACAAGCGCGACCATCCGCGCGAGCCGTGGACGCCGGTGACCATCGATCTCGCCAGCGCCAGGGCGCCTGCCGAGCTGGCGAGCGCGTCATGAGCGCGGCTGCCCGCAAGCGCCTGCCGGAGCGGCGGCCGTCCGTCTCCGAGACCATCGAGCGCAACGGCCTCTCAGCCGATGTCAGCTGCGGCTTCGACCCGGCAACCGGCGAATTACGCGAGATCTTCATCTTCGCCGGCAAGGAGGGCTCGGAGACTCGCCACGCCCTGGAGGACGCGGCCGTGATGGCGTCGGTCGCCCTGCAGCACGGCATCCCGCTGGAGGCGCTGCGCCGCTCGCTGGCCCGCGTCGCCACCGGCCCGGTCGATCCGGAGAACCTGGACCGCCGGGCGGAGACCGCGCCGGCATCCATGATCGGCCTGGCGCTCGACGCCGCCCAGCGGATCGCCGCGGACTTCGGGAGCTGACAATGCCGTCGCGCCCGACCACCACCGTCGAGGAGATGCGCCGCGTGATGATGAACCTCGCGCTGGCGGCCGCACCGGCCGGGCGCTCCTCGCGCAGCGCTGAACGCCGGCAGGTGATCACCCGTGCGGTGACGGAGGCCAACGAGGTGCTGAACGCCGAGCTAATCCTGCCGCAACAGGTAGCCTGCCAGCACTGCCTGCGGCGTCTGGCCGAGGCGGCGGACGCCGAGGCGCGCGAGCGGCCCGGCTATCGCTGCGACATCGAGGGCTGAGATGAGCCAGAACCGCAGCCATGCCGTGATGGCGCAGCGGCGCGAGCCGCACGACTCCTTGGACTTCTTCCCGACGCCGCCCTGGGCGACGCGGGCGCTGTTCCACCACTGCGTCGAGAGCTGGTACCCCAGCCAGACCGTCTGGGACCCGTGCTGCGGCCAGGGCGACATGGCGCGGCCGTTGAGCGAATTTTTCGAGACCGTGCACGCCAGCGACGTGCACCCCTATCCGTTTGTTGAGGCGGCCGGCTTCCTTCACGACTTCATCGGCCTGCCGAAGCCCGTTCTGCCGGCGTCCGACTGGATCATCGCCAACCCGCCGTTCCGGCTGGCGCTGCCTTTCATCCTGCGCGCGCTGGAGCTGGCCCCGTTTGTTGCGATCTTCGCCCGGCTGCAGCTACTGGAGGGCGCCGAGCGCCGCGAGAGACTGTGGCTGCCGGAAGCGCCGACCCGTGTCTGGGTTTTCAGCGAGCGTGTGCCGATCGTCAAGAACATGCTCGACCCGGAGGCCTCCAGCGCGACTGCCTATGCCTGGTTTGTCTGGCAAGCCGGCGCCCTGGCGCAGCCGCTCGGGTTCATACCGCCCTGCCGGGCCGAGCTGGAGCGCGCGGAAGACTACACGCCATACGCTGAACAGGTCGCCGCCAGGCGCGCCGAGGAGGCCGCCGAGCGGGCGAAGAAGCGGGCCGAGAAGGCCGCGGCCGTGCAGCAGGAGATGGGGCTGTGAGCGTCTCGGCGAACCGGAAGGCGCTGCTGGCCAAGTCCGCGATCGCGGTCAAGCAGCTGGGAATTGAGGATGACGACTTCCGCGACCTGCTGGAGGCGAAGTTCGGGTGCCGTACCCGAACCGCGTTGAGCGACGCCCAGCTGGTCGAGCTGGTCGAGCACTTCCGGGAAAGGGGCTTCCGGTCTGTCAAGAAGGCGCGCGCCCGCCGGCCCTCCGCCACCCCGGGCGCGCGAGCGTCCAGTGGCATGCTTTCAAAGATCCGAGCCCTGTGGATTTCCGGCTGGCACCTGGGCGTCGTCCGCGACCGCTCCGACGAGGCGCTGAGCGCCTGGGCCGGGAACGTCACCGGCGTCGAACGCGCCGAGTGGCAGCACGGCGAAGACGCCATGAAGGTGGTCGAGGGGCTGAAGGACTTTCTCGCCCGCGAGGCCGGCGTGGCCTGGTCGCGCTGGGACTTTGCCGGCCGGCCAGCGAACCTGGGCTCCATCGCTATCCGCGACCGGCTGGCGGTGCTGGCCGCCCAGGGGCGCAGGCTGCACGCGCTGGGCCAGATGAAGACCGACGACGCGTTCTATCTCGCCGCAGCGATCGGGCGCACCGCGCGGCCGATGGACCACTACCCGCCGCGGCTGGACGAACTCTCGGCCGAGGAGCTGGACCGCGTCATCGCCGCCTTGGGCCGGCGCATCCGCAAGGCCGAGGGTATCCCGGAAGACAGGGCCGGCCATGGCTGAGGGCCGGCTTCCCGCCACGCTCAACCTGGTGGCCGACGCCGCCGGCGTCGAGGCGGCGCTGGAGCTTGCGCTGGCGCGCGGCGGCACGCGGCTGCGCGTGCCCCAGCGGGCCGAGGGATCCGACTTGGCCGACATCGTCGGGATCGAGGCGGCCCGGGCGGTGGTCGCAGAACTGGCCGACGAGCGACTGGAGATCCCGCTGGCGAAGAAGTCGATCTACCGCTGGCTCCGCTCGAAGGGCTGGAGCCAGGAGCGCGCGGGGCACGCAGTGCGCATATCCCGGCGGACGGCGCAGGCATGGGATCGCCGAGATCCTGAGAATGCACAGGGAGAACTACGCGTCTGACAGTAGCGCTGGAATCGACATCGGGGCTGCGCGAGGCCAGAATTCTGATGGTTGCGCTGTTGTAGGAGGACGGCATGGATGACGACGACGAGCTACGAGCCGCGCTCGAAGCCGCCTTCGACGATATCCAAGCATATTACGGCGAACTGGAAGGAGAGAGTCCTCGCGCCGCCGCAATATTGGCTGCTACCAATCTAGAGGACGAACTAGAGGCTCTACTTCGCAAGCAATTTTCAGCAACTGTCGTTGACGAGAAAGACAACGATCAGGAGCGCAGCAAAAAGAGAAAGCTCTGGAAGAGGATCGCTGGCCCTGGTCCCACCCCTCTTGGAAGTGCGAAGGCCAAGGCTGATGTCCTGCAAGCGTTTGGCTTCTATGGTCAGGAGACCCGCGACACGATCGAAAGAATCTCCGAAATTAGGAATCGGTTTGCACACGAGCGATCGGCGAGAGATTTTTCAGATCCAAAGATCGTGGAAATCTGCCGACGCCTGAAAAACAATCCAATCCAGCCATTTGTATTTCGGGAATTCGACCCCCAGTACCTTCGCGAGGTGTTCATCGAAGTGGTGGAGAGAACCAGCATGGTGATGCGCGGGGTTCACTCCCCTTGGTTTGATAGACGCAAAAATCTCCCGTAGGTTTCATTCTCAGGGAATATAGAGACTCAGGCGGGGCGTAGCCGCTGCGCCCTTATTCCTTCGCGCCGGAAGCTCGACCATGGCCGCAAATCACCCCGGCCCTGGGAGCGCGGTTTGCGCCATATCGACACCATCATCGTCCACGGCGCCCACACCCCGCCGAGTATGGACATCGGGGTCGCGGAAATGCGGCCGTGGCACACCAACCCGCCGCCGGAGGGGCGCGGTTGGGATGACATCGGCTACAACTACGTCATCCGCCGCAGCGGCAAGACGGAGCCGGGCCGCGATCTGGACCGAGACGGCGACGTCGACGAGGAGATCGGCGCCCACGCCTATGGCCACAACGCCAACTCGATCGGCATCTGCCTGGTCGGCGGCAGGGCCGAGGACGCAGACCGGCCGGACTTCAACTACACCGCGGCGCAGATGCTGGCGCTGACCGTGCTGGTCGAGCACCTGCGCCGGCGCTTCCCCACAATCAGGCGCGTGATCGGCCACCGGGACGTCAACCAGGGCAAGGCCTGCCCGTGCTTCGACGTGAGCGCGTTCTTCGGCCGGATGCCCAACGCCGCCAACTTCCGGGCGGGCGAAGCATGATCCCCGCCATCATCGCCGCGGCCTTGCCGCTGGTCACCGAGTTCCTGCCGTCGATCGGGCGGCTGATCAATGGCGAGAACGGCGAGCGCGTCGCCACCAAGGTCGTCGACGTGGCCAGGCGCGTGACCGGCGCCGAGACGCCCGAGCAGGCGATCGAGCGGCTCCGGGCCGATCCGAAGCTGGTGGCCGAGCTGCAGCGCCAGGCGACCGCGATTGAGCTGGCCGAGATCGATTCGGAAGTCGACCGCCACCGCCAGGTCAACGAGACCATGCGCGCCGAGATCGCCTCCGACGATCCGTATGTCCGGCGCTGGCGGCCGACGCTGGGCTACGCCGTCGCCATCACCTGGGCGCTGACCATGCTGGGCCTGGTGTTCATCATCGGCTGGGTCGCGATCACGGAGCCGCGCGAGGCCCCGAACATCTTCATCGCGCTGGGCGACGCCATCGCGTCGATCGCGCCGATCTGGCTGGTCGCGCTGTCAGTGCTGGGCGTCAGCGTCTGGAAGCGCTCCGAAGACAAGAAGACGGCCGCCGGCGTGAACCGCGGGCCCGGCGTGATCGGCTCCATCCTCGGCCGCCTGACCGGCCGCGACGGTTCGTAGGAGGGGGCGGCGCAATGGAGGAGATCAACTGGATCCCGATCATCGTTCCGGTGATCACGGTCATCATCAACATGCTGGTCGGCTGGGTCGCCTGGTCGATCCGCACGTCGGCAAAGCAGGAGATGGCCAACGTCTCCGCGAACATGACCGAGCAGCTGGCGAGTGTCTCGTCGTCCATCCGCACAGAGCTCGCCGAGGTCTCCTCGGAGATCAAGAAGTCCCTCGACGAACATGACAAGCGGCTGCAGGAGCTGGAGCTGCGGCACCAGTACGCGCCCGGCCACGAGGACCTGCAGCGGCTGCACGACCGCGTCTCGAACGTGAAGGACGCGGTGACCGCCATGGCCTCCGAAGTGCAGGGCGCGCATGCCGACATAGGCGGGCTGAAGCGCCTGATGGAGATCCTCGTCCGCCATCACATTCCCGAGGCCGGCGCACTGCAGAGGGGTGAGAACCGATGAGCCTTGCCGCATCCATCCGCGCCATGGTGCGCCGCGAGATCCTGCGCCTGTTGGCGGCCGACGCCGGCTACAGCCAGAACCACGCGATCATCCGCCGGGCCCTGGAAGTCTCCACGGCGCAGTCGCTGACGGAATCCGACGTCAAGGCGCACCTGTCGTGGATGGAGGACCGGGAGTTGGTCGCCACCGAGATCGTCGGCCCCTATGTCCTGGCGAAGCTGACCGACAGGGGCCTGACGGTGGCCCGCGGCGAGGAGCATGTCGACGGCGTGGAGCGTCCCCGGCCCAGCGAGCTCGGCTGAGATGCCCCCGCGCCACCAGATCGACCGTCTGCCCTCCGACGTCCGTCAGACCATCAAGCGCTGGCTCGGCGACGAGAACCGCTCGGTCGACGATTTCACCACCTTCCTGGCCGAGCTGCTGGCGCCGCACGAGATCAGCGTCTCGCGGTCGTCGGCGCATCGCTTCATGGTCAACCACGAGCGCACCGCGTCGCGGCTCCGCCAGTCGCGCGAGATGACCGAGGCGCTGGCCAGGGAGCTGCCGGATGCGGCCATGCAGGGCAAGCAGGGCCGCCTCCTGGTGGAGATGGCCCGGACCTTCGTCTTCGACCTGCTGGCCCAGGTGGACCAGGAAGGCGGCGTCCTGGACCCGAAGGCGATCGCCAATATCGGCAAGGGCCTGGCCGAGCTGGCGCGCGCCGCCCGCCTGGACCAGGACTTCGAGACCAAGGTCGAGGAAGCCCGCCGCAATGAGCGCGAAGCGAGCGCCGACAAGGCCGAGGCGGCGGCGAAGGCGCAGGGGCTCTCGGCCGAAACGGTCAAGGGCATCCGCCACGCGATCCTGGGCATCGCCGCATGAGCGACAGCCCGATCGAGCAGCTGATCCCGAAGACGGCCGAGCTGCCGGCCGCGATGAAGGCCATGCCCCGCGGCGACATCCTGCTGCCCTATCAGGCGCGGGCCGTCACCATGACGTCGGTCTCGGCGCTGCTGGTGATCGACAAATCGCGCCGTATCGGCCTGACCTGGGGCATGGCCTCGCATGCCGCGCTCACGGCCGCAGCCGCCCGCGGCGAGGGCGGCATGGACGTCTGGTACATGGGCTACGACCTGGAGATGGCGCGCGAGTTCATCGACGTGGTCGGCATGTGGGCGCGCGCCTTCGGCATGGCCGCCGGCGAGATGGACGAGATCGTCCTGGAGGACGATCAGAAGGACATCAAGGCCTTCCGGGTGAAGTTCGCCTCGGGCTTCGAGGTGGTGGCGCTGCCCTCTGTCGCCCGGGCGCTGCGCGGCAAGCAGGGCCTGGTGATCCTGGACGAGGCGGCGTTCTACTCGGATCTCGCCGAGGTGCTGAAGGCGGCCATGGCGCTGCTGATGTGGGGCGGCTCGGTGATCGTGGTCTCCACGCACAACGGCGTCGACAATCCGTTCAACCAGCTGATCGACGAGATCCGCGCCGGCCGGCGCAAGGGCGCGACCTTGACCATCACCTTCGACGACGCGATCGCCGAAGGGCTCTACGAGCGCATCTGCCTGGTCACCGGGCGCGAGGCGAGCGCGGAAGGCCGCGAGGCCTGGTGCGCCGAAATCCGCGCCTTCTACGGCGCCGACGCGGCCGAGGAACTGGATTGCGTGCCCTCGACCGGCGCGGGCTCCTGGATCGGCCTGGACGACATCATCGCCGCGCAGCACCCGGAAGCGGGCCGGCCCGAGCTTTACCAAAAGGGCCTCGTCTTCTCCGGCTGGGACGTGGCGCGCCGCCGCGACCTGTCCGTCATCGCGCCCTTCGAGATGGTCGGCGACGTGCTCTGGCTGCGCGAAGAGACCTACATGCACAACCGCCGCTTCGCCGAGCAGTACGACGAGATCGGCCGGATGATGCGCGACTACCGCGTCGTCCGCCTGGCCATGGACCAGACCGGCATGGGCGAAGCGGTGGTCGAGGAGATCCAGGCGCGCCACGGCCATGAGCGCTGCGAGGGCGTGATCCTGTCCGGCCCACGGCGGCTCGACCTGGCCACGGTCCTGAAGGAGCGCTTCGAGAACGGCACCATCCGCATCCCCGACAGCCCGGAGATCCGCGCCGACCTGCGCGCCATCAAGCGCGTCGCTGGCCCGACCGGCGCGCCGCGCCTGGTCAACGACGACACCGTCCACGCCGACATCTTTTGGGCCTACGCCCTGGCCGCCGCCGCGGCCGCCGAGGGCGCGTTCGAATATGGCTACGAGGCCGTCACCGACACGTCCAGCGGCCGCGCCGGCGTGCTGGGCCGCCGGGCCGAGGACGATGACGGGCCGCCGTCGCTCGCCGGTTTCGCGCGATCGAAGGGAGCCTGGTGATGCCCGAGACGAGAATCCTGGACCAGTACGGCCGCCCGATCGAGCGGGGCAAGCTGACCGAGGAGCTGGCGGCGCCGTCGCTCCGCTCCGTCCGCCAGGTGATTTCCGACCACCCGGAAGCGGGGCTCACGCCCGTCCGGCTGGCGCGGCTCCTGCTCGACGCCGAGCAGGGCGAGCCCACCGGCTATCTGGAACTGGCCGAGGCGATGGAGGAGAAGTACCTCCACTACGCCGCCGTCGTCGGCGTCCGAAAGCGCGCCGTCGCCGGGCTGGAGCTGCAGGTCGAGGCCGCCTCCGACGCGGCCGACGACGTGAAGGCCGCTGACCTGGTGCGCGAGGCGCTGGTGCGCGACGGCATCGAGGAGGAGCTGATCGACCTGCTGGACGGCATCGCCAAGGGCTATGCCGTGGCCGAGATCATCTGGATCCGGGAGGCGCGGTCCTGGTGGCCCGAGCGCCTGGAGTGGCGCGACCCGCGCTGGTTCCGGCCGTCGATCGAGGACGGCACGACGCTGCTGCTCCGCGACATCGCCGGCGACCTGCCACTGGCGCCGTTCAAGTTCATCACCCACCATGCCCGCGCCAAGTCCGGCATCCCGATCCGCAACGGCCTGGCCCGGGCGGCGGCCTGGCTCTACCTGTTCCAGAACTTCGGGCTGAAGGACTGGATCGTCTTTGCCGAGACCTTCGGCCACCCGATCCGCATCGGCCGCTACGACGCCGGCGCGAGCGCGGAAGACCGGAAGATCCTGCTCAACGCCGTCAGCGCCATCGGCACCGACATGGCCGGCATCGTGCCGCGCTCGATGGAGATCGAGCTGATCGAGGCCAAGCTCGCCGGCAATATCGACCTGTTCGAGCGGCTCTGCGCCTATCTCGACCAGCAGGTCTCCAAGCTGGTGCTGGGCCAGACCGCGACCACCGACGCCATTGCCGGCGGCCATGCCGTGGGCCGGGTCCACGACGACGTCCGCGAGGACATCCGCGACGCCGACGCCCGCCAGCTCTGCGCCACGCTGGCGCGCGACCTGGTCAAACCGCTGGTCGATCTCAACCTCGGGCCGCGGCGCGCCTATCCCAGGATGCGCCTGGTCGCGCCCGACGACATCCCGCTCGCCCAGCGCATCGCCGGGCTCAAGACCTTCGTGCCGATGGGCCTGAAGGTGCAGATGTCGGAGATCCGCGACATGCTGGGCTTCGCCGATCCGGACGAGGACGCCGAGCTGCTGGTGGCGCCGGCGCCGCAGGCAGCCCCGCCGCAGCAGGAGCAGGACGATCCCGCGGCCGACCCGGCCGAGACCGCCGCCCGGCGCGACCGCCTCACGACCGCAGCTGCGACCGGCGCGGAAGCCGACATGCTCGACAATCTCGCGATCGCGGCGCTGGAATCGGAGGGCTACGACCCGCTCTCGGATCTCGTGGCCGACGCCCTGGGCGAACTGGCCGAGGCGGCGGACTTCGACGATTTCGAACGGCGCCTGCGCCGGCTGGTCGGCGGCGAACCGCCGGACGGCGCGGTGGAAAGGCTGGGCGACATCCTGTTCCAGGCGAAGCTTGCCGGCCGCATCGGGGTGGGCCTCGATGACGAGGCGTAGGCGATGCCCCTGGAGCTGACGCCCCTGCCGCCGGCCGAGGCCGTCGCCTTCTTCCGCTCCAAGGGCTACCGCACCGGCTTCAGCTGGCGCGACGTCTCGGCCGAGCAGCACGGCCAGGCCTTCACCGTCGCCAAGGCGATGCGCCTCGACGTGCTGGAGGCGATCCGCGGCGAGGTCGACCGCGCCCTGGCCAGCGGGACGACGTTCCAGGAGTTCCGGAAGACGCTCACGCCCCGGCTGAAGGAGCTGGGCTGGTGGGGCCGCAAGCCCATGTTCGACGCGCTCACCGGCGAGACGATCGAGGCGCAGCTCGGCTCCGACCGGCGGCTTCGCATCATCTACGACGCCAATCTCCGCGCCGCCCACGCCGCCGGCCACTGGACCCGCATCCAGGCGACGAAACAGGATCTGCCATACCTTCGCTACGTCGCCGTCCTGGACGGCCGCACGCGGCCGCAGCACCGCGCCTGGCACGGCACGCTGCTGCCGGTCGACCATCCGTTCTGGCAGACGCACTACCCGCCCAATGGCTGGCGCTGCCGCTGCCAGGTGCAGCAGGTCTCCGAGGGCCAGATGCGCCGCCGCGGCTGGTCGGTGACCGAGCCGCCCGAGTCCGGACCCGGCCGGGCGCACGTCAACCGCCGGACCCGCGAGGTGATCGACGCGCCGGCCGGCATCGATCCGGGCTGGGGCCACAATGTCGGCATGGCGGCCGAGGGGCGTTTCCCCGATCCAGCCAGGTATGCGGACGCGGACTGGGGCCATGCCGCCGCCAGGGCCGCGGTGAAGAGCCCGCATTTCGAGGACATCGTCCACGGTACCGCCGGGGGCGCCGCGCCCGTCGCCTGGCTGGACGAGGCGTTCGCCGCCGCGATCGGTACCGAGGTCCGGCGCGTGGATCTCTCGGCCGACACCATGCGGAAGCAGCGCGGCGAGTTGCCGGGCAATCCCGGCCACCCGGAGCTGACGCTCGACGAGTATCGCCTGCTACCGGAGATCTTCCGCGAGGGCGAGGCGGTGCTGCAGCCGGATGGCCGAATGGCCCTCTTCACCGAGATCCGGGATCGTCGCTACGTCGCGGTCGCCAAGGCCAATCTCGAAGGCTCGGCGGCGTTTCTGGTCTCGTTCTTCCGCGCCCTGGGCCCGGGCGAGTTCGACCGGCTCCGCCGTCGCGGCCGTCGCTTGAGGTGAGAAGAAGGCGGCGGCGGGGCCTCCCACAGAACCCCGCATGGCGCTCGACGCCAATGGCGCCTGCTACGGCAGGGAGAATGTCACCGTGTCGCGCCGCCTGGGCCTCAATATAGCGACGCGGCGCGGACGATGAAAGCGCGAGGGCCGGCCAATGTCTCAGTTTGAAATCTCGAGGTAGCGCCGGAAGATCGCGGGGCTGCTGTTCGGAACCCGGATGCAGCCGGCCCGCAAAACAACGCGCCCGGACACGCTATCGGTTACTTCATGTTCGATTCGATCGGACGAGTTTTGGGTGAGCCTAGAAAACCCAAACTCATCAATGAACAAAAACACCGTCGGCGAGAGCGTCGCCCAGCATTCGCCAATGGTGGGCCACGTCTTCGAAGAATGAGACGTAATCGGTTCGGCGATTGCATGGTTCATCAAAAGGACTACGCCACCCAATGCCAATTGGAATTCCTTGGGCATGGCTATCGCTTCTCAATCATAAGGGGCCCACGAAGTCGGCGGTAGATAAGGCCAAACGGCGGGCGCTTTTCGTCGCTCACCTCACATTCGAGCCGGAATGAGTCTTCCGGTTCAAGCGTTTCCTCAGCGTTGAGCGCCACGAGCCGGCGAGCGTGCTTCTCCGACTCTGCCGAAACCCAATAGACCTCACCTGCATCGTCACTCCTGTTCCAGACTCGGTAGAAGGTCACCGTGGTTCTCCTATATGCCCACCGCCAAGCATATAGGAGCCAAGAGACCGATGCGAACCCGCGTCAAGGGTGGGCAAATTTCAAACTGAGACACTACCAGCCACCGGACTCCGGTTTCTAATAGACGAATAATAGACGCTAAAAGGGGGCAGGAGCCCCGAGAGGGGTCGTTCCGGTCATCGGGCCGGTGAAGGCCACCTGCCGATTCTGGGGCGCTCTCTATCGGTCCGACCATTGGACGACATCCGTCATTAGTAGTCGATGAAAATGACGAATCCATGGCGCCCTCTGCCTAGAGGGCGCCATTTTGAAGTACGAGTGGCAGGTGATGCCGAGCGCTACCGGCGGGGTGCGTTCATCTGAACGTTTCAATGATCGCTCGGGTCATTCCGCTGAAGCTTCGAAGTAGCTGGACGGCCGGTGGGCGGCCGATATCCGGAACCTCAGCCAGTGTCACGTCGAGCGAGATATTTAGCTCAAGGCCCCGCGCGTCCCAACGCGCAACTGGATCGCCATCGTGAAACGGTCCCTCAAAAAACGCCATCATGCCAAGGAAGCCTGAGCCGGTGAAAGCGACCTCGCCCCGGTCCACGCCGCACACTAAGAGCTTTCGATGCTTGTCCATCCGATCAAGGTCATGGAGCGCGTAAAGAGGTGCATTGCCACCACGGTAAGGACGAAATGCGAGGACCGCCGCCTGATCAGCTTCGGAAAGGGCCCGGATCTTTCTCTTTGTCCTCTTGTCGGCAAGCTGTTGCTCCGATCTGGCGAACGGAAAACAGGTATCGGTAGGCACCGGGCGTCCATTGCGTGCAGCGAGCGCACAAGCGAGGAGGTCGAGCGCACTACGTTGGGCGTGAATGATGGCGCCCGTTTGAACGCCAACGGCTCGCGGCACAGGCGCCGCAGCCTTGAAAAAGTAGATCAGACCGTGTCCCTCGGGGTCTGGTTCTGGCCTAAGTCGATAGGGCTTTCGATCCAGGAACTCTTTGAGACCTTTTTCAAGCGCATCTATCTGGTAGTCGGCCCATTCGACTTTCGCCAATACATCATCAAGATCATCTGGATCCATATCGCTCACCCTGTCCGTCCGCGTCGCCTGCGGTGGCGAGGCCCGCAATCGTCTCGATTTATGCGAAAGTCATTCGGTCGTTCTCTCGCGTCTCGCCTCGTGCGCAATACATCCCCGACCAAACCGGCTGACAAGGCCCGACAGGCCGGGTCGTACCGGTAGCGAATCGGCTGAGAATATGGAATCCCTGTAAGGCTGAAGTGATTCGGGCCGGGGTGCCACCCGGCCCGAATCCAATCCCGAGAAACCGGAGGCCCGGCGCGGGATGCTTGTACGAAAGCCCTCGCAGTAAGCGGGAACAAGCCGATTCAGTCAAGCCGGGCCTCCATCACAAAAGGAGGCCAGAATGGCTGCTCGACACGAAATCACCTGCATCATCCCGGACGGAGCGGACGAGGACCGCCGCATCGACTCGATCGGCGGCAAGACCGGCGCGAAGAACGGGGGCGGTCCGTGGCGGCTCCCCCTGGACAAAGCGATCGCCGGGATCGAGAACGGCACCTGGGCGTTCTGGACCCAGGGTGGCGGGAAGCCGGTCAATGTCATCGTGGCGTCGCGGAACGGTCGGAAATACCTGAAGACCGAAAACGATGGCGCGGAGCCGAACAACCTGCTCAGCCTGCCGACTTGCGGCTGAGGTAGCAGATATGGCTGCACCCGACGCCTGTTGCATGTCGCGGTGCAGCCAAAGTCCGCGGAATCTCGATTGGCTGACCGCGATGAGCGCTGGAGCTCACAATGTCGCTTGAGAAGGACTTCGACTACATCCTCTACATTGACGAAGCTGGCGACGATGGCCTCAAGCGGGTTCGCCCATTGGATGACGGTGGATCCAGCGAATGGCTGATCATCGCCGGCGTCCTCATTCGCGCGTCGAGGGAGGCGGAGGTCAAGGATTGGGTTCGCGACATTCGCAATGGACTGCCAGGCAGAGTGACGCGCGACTTTCATTTTCGCCGGCTCAATCCCGCCAAGAAGCTGCACGTCTGTCAGGCGATGGCAGACCTGAGTGCGCGCTACTTTGTAGTTTGCTCCAACAAGAAGAACATGCGCGGCTATCGCAACCCGCTTGCGGAAAAGATTCCGGCGAAGAACTGGTTCTATTGCTGGATGACGAGGCTGCTGTTGGAGAGGGCGACGGACTATGTTCACTGGCACTCCCTGCAGCACCATGGCGAACCGCGCAAAATCCGGATCGAATACAGTAATCGAGGCGGCTTTTCGTACGCCCAGATGGGTGCCTACTATCAGTGGATTCGCTACCAGGGAACCAACACCTACCTGAATATCGGCCGCATCCACTGGCCATCGATCGACTACGACCTCTTGAAAGTCTACACGCACAATGAGCGTGCTGGCCTTCAGCTCGCTGACGTCGTAGCCAGCGCCTTCTTCAAGGCCTGCGACCGCTTCAGCACAGGTGCATGCGACCCGACCTTTGCCAAATTGCTCGGTCCCAGGATGGCTCGGCCCCGCGACACCAAGCTAGAGTCGGTTTCAGGCTACGGCGTCAAGCTGATGCCATCTCTCAAGAAGTCGGAATTGCTCCCGGATCAGGAGGACATCTTTCGGTTCTACGGATATCCGAAACAATGGTGGGCCCCGGACCCGTCTGATCCCTGAGCTTCCAGGCCAGCATCTCCCGCGCTGACCGTCTCAGGGACGCCCCCCAGCAATCTTCTGCCAGCGGCCCGGGCAACCCGACGACCCACCACAAGAATCCTAGCGAATCCGCGGGATTCCGTCCAGATGATAAGACCATCTCACACCGGATCAGTCTCAAGGCCCCTTTTAGGGGCATCTTCATTGTCCGCGTACATCCAGAAATGGTCGAGATGTGCTGGTCCCATGTGCGCACCCATGGCATTCCAAAATTGTGCGAGGACATTGCGTAGAACCGCCTCGGTGACATCCCCCTTGTACGTGCCGGTGCTGACCTTCTTGATCCCAGCTCCCTCAAGTATCGGGGTCAGTGCATTTCTGAGCTTGCTCCCTTTGTCGCGATTGAGAGAAAACCGGACAATAGTTTGCATTGAGGTAAGTCCTTCTCCGATGTGATTTGCAGCGCAGTACAGACTAACTTACGCGTAGCTAACATTACCCGTCTCGCCGCATTGAGGGCATTTGGGTTTCAATGCGGCGAGCACGTCCTTCGGCATGTCCGCGTAGTTGGTGATGGTGATCGACCCGCCTTCAAACCCATCTAGGCCATACTGCTCCCATAGAGAGCTAAATGGTTGGTCGTTCTCACTGAGCGTAAGAAGGCCCTGGTGGCCACACTGACAGACGATCTTTCGGCGGCTGCGTGTTGTCATCGGCCGCATCCTTCCATTCAAACTGGGGACGAGAATGACACTCCCCGAAGAAGTCGAGGTCAAGTTGAGGGCGCAAGATATCGATCAGCATAGGACCTGATTGACCGTCCACCCATCGACGGCCATGCTCATCGCCCCTTCCTGACCGATCCGAGGCCCGCTGGGGCGTAACCGTTACGCCCTTATCCGGCCGGGCCGGGAGCCGCACAGTCGGCCCCATGGATCGGCAATTCGCATATGGACAGCCCCAGCCCGTCACCGCCGCCGCCCAGGCGGCCGGGGACGGGGAATGGATCACGCTCTGGCCCGCCGGCGGCGCCGAGGTCGTGCCCGTCGATGGCCGCGCCTCCTGGCGGGTGACCGACGCGGCCAAGGTCGTCGAGACCTCGCTCGCCACGGCCGCCGGCCGCGTCCTGCCCATCGACTTCGATCACGACATCCACAAGCCCCGGCCCGGCCGCGCCGGCCGCGCGGTCGGCTGGATCGACCGCCTGGAGGTCGCCGCCGACGGCGCCATCCGCGGCCGCGTCGAGTGGACCGCCGAGGGCCGCGAGGCGCTCGCCGACAAGGCTTACCGCTTCATCTCTCCGGCCTTCGGCACCGACAAGGCGGGCAACGTTACCCGCATCGTCGGCGCCGGTCTGGTCAATGTTCCCGCGATCCAGGAGCTGCCTGCGGTCGCACACGCCCAGGAGGACGACCCCACCATGACCAAGGAACAGCTGGCTGCGCTCCGCAAGGCGTTCGGCCTGAAGGACGACGCCGACGCCGCCGCCATCGTGACCGCGGCCGGCGAGCTCTCCAACTCGCACACCGCCCTGGAGACGGCCGCAGCCAAGATCGCGAAGGCCGCCGGCCAGGACGAGCTGACCGAGGCGGTGGCCACCGGCGTCGCGGCGAAGCTGCAGACCGCTGCCGCCGAGCCCGACCCGAAGAAGTACGTGCCGAAGCCTGCCTATGACGAGCTGGCGGCCCGCGTCGAGAAGCTGGAGACGGCGAACGCCGCCTCCGGCGCGCAGACGGCGGTCGAGGCCGCGACCAAGGCCGGCAAGGTCTCGCCCGCGCTCAACGAGTGGGCGATGAACTACGCCGCCGCCGATCCGGAGGGCTTCGCCGCCTGGGCGGAGAAGGCCCCGGTGATCGTCGCCGCCGGCCGCGACCCGGCCATCGGCACCGCTGCCGCGCCCAAGGACAAGTCCGGTCTGTCGGCCGAGGAGCTGCAGGTCGCGCGGTCGATGGGCCTCACGGCCGAGGCCTTCAAGGCCGCCCGTGACGAGAACGAGGAGACCAGCCAGTGACCGCGCTTTCCGCCGACCGCAACACGCCGCTGATCGATGGCGTCTTCGCGCAATACAACATGCTCGCCGCGACCCTCATCCATGCCGGCTCGCTGGTGATGATGGACGCCAACGGCCGCGCCCAGCCCGGCGCCACGGCGACGGCGAAGGTCGCCATCGGCCGCGCCGAGGAGCGGGTCGACAATTCCGCCGGCGCCAATGATGCGCTGACCGTCCGGGTCCGCGCCGGCGTCTTCCGCTGGGCCAATTCGGAAGGCGGCGACGCCATCGCCAAGGCCGACATCGGCTCGGTCTGCTGGATCGTCGACGACCAGACGGTCGCGAAGATTTCGGACACCGGCGCCCGCAGCCCGGCCGGCGTGATCCGCGACGTGGACGCCCAGGGCGTCTGGGTCGAGACCGGCCCGCAGGTTCTGGCCAGTCCCGATGGCGGCCTGGTGGCGGCCAACAATCTGAGCGACGTCGCCGCCGCCGCCACGGCGCGGGCCAACATCGGCGCCAACAAGGCGTATCTGACGGCGAAGGCCGCGGATCTGAGCGGCACCGACGTCTACCGCCTGGTGGCGCCGCTCGCCGGCGATATCAGCAAGTTCCGCTCGGTCATCGACGGCGCCCTGGCGGACGGCGACGCGACGCTGACGCTCTCGATCAACGGCACGCCCGTGACCAACGGCGTGATCACGATCGCCGAGAGCGGCTCGGCCGCCGGCGACGTCGACGTGGCGACGCCCACGGCCGCCAACACGGTCGAAGCGGGCGACGTCATCGAGATCACCGTGGGCGGCGCGAACAGCGCGGCCAGGGTGGCCGACACCGTCCTCGAAATCACCTACTGAGCGGAGCTTCCAGCACCATGATCATCAACCGGGGCAACCTCGCCACGCTCTTCACGGGGTTCAAGGCGAGCTTCCAGAGCGGCATCGGCCAGCACCAGCCGCAGTGGCCGCGGGTCGCGACCCGCGTGCCGTCGACCACCTCCGAGGAGGAGTATGGCTGGCTCGGCCAGGTGCCGAACCTGCGCGAATGGTTCGGCGACCGGGTCGTGCAGAACCTTCAGCAGCACGACTACTCGATCAAGAACCGGAAGTTCGAGCTGACCCTCGGCGTGCCGGTGGACCACATCGAGGACGACAAGTACGGCGTCTACGCACCGATGTTCGAGGAGATGGGCCGCTCCGCCGCGGCGCACCCGGACCAGCTGGTCTGGCCGCTGCTCAAGGCCGGCTTCTCCACCGTCTGCTATGACGGGCAGAACTTCTTCGACACCGACCACCCGGTGCTGGACGAGAACGGCGAGGTCCAGTCGGTCGCCAACACCGATGGCGGCTCCGGCACGCCCTGGTTCCTGATGGACGTCAGCCGGCCGCTGAAGCCGCTGATCCACCAGGTCCGCCAGGAGGGCCCGCTGGTCCGCCAGGACGCGCCCACCGACGAGCCGGTCTTCAACAGCGACGAATACAAGTACGGCATCAAGCACCGTCGCAATGTCGGTTTCGGCTTCTGGCAGTTCGCCTGGGGCTCCAAGCAGACCCTCAACAAGGCGAACTACAAGATCGCCCGCGAGAGCCTGATGGGGATGACCGGCGATCACGGCCGCCCGATCGGGGTCATGCCGCGGCTGCTGGTCGTGCCGCCTTCGCTGGAGGGCGAGGCGCTGGAAATCCTCAATGCCGAGCGCGACGCCGCCGGCGCCACCAACGTCTACAAGGGCACGGCCGAGCTGCTGGTCGTGCCGTGGCTGGGCTGACGGAGATGACCATGCACGCCTACGAGAACAGGATCCTGGTGGTGACCGCCAAGCGGCCCGGCTTCCGCCGCGCCGGCCGCGCCTGGCCGGCCGAGCGGACCGAGGCGCCCGCCGCCGATTTCCGGCCCGACCAGGTGGAGGCCATCCTGGCCGACCCGATGCTGGTCGCCCGCCTGGAGGACGCCCCCGAACCGGCCGACGCGCCCAGACCCGCGGCGGAGATCCACGAGACGCTGCTCGACGTCTTCCCCGGCCTGGACCAGGCGAAGGACTTCACCCGGGACGGCACGCCGAAGGCGAAGTCCGTCGAGCGCATCGCCGGCTTCGCCATCCCCGCCGCCACGATCGCGACCTCCTGGGCCGCCTTCCAGGCGATGAAGGAAAACGACGGCCCGGGCGGCAGCGACGACGGCAACGACGGCGACAATGAGGGCGGCGGCGGAAGCTGACGTCCGAGAAGATCCCGAGCGAAAGCTCGTGTCGAAGCGCGGCGGCAGGGCTGGCGCGTGGAGCGGGTGAGTAGGCCCGCCGGCGGGCGGACGCCGGCTGCGACGTCTGAGGCATGGGCGTGACAGGCCGGAGAGACGGCCACCTTTCTCTCACCGGGGCCGAGCCATGACCTACACCACCAAGGCCGACATGACCGCCCGCTTCGGGGCCCGGGAACTGGAGCAGCTGACCGACCGCGACGGCCAGGCCGGCGCCATCGTCGACAGCGTCCTGGACAGCGCCATCGCCACGGCCGAGGCGGAGATCAACGGCTACCTGGTCAAGCGCTACACGCTGCCCCTGGCCGACCCGCCGGCGCAGCTCACCGCCTGGGCGGCCGACATGGCCCGCTACTACCTGCACGTCCACAGCGTCCCCGAGACCGTCCGGACCCGGCACGAGGCCGCGGTGAAGGGCCTGCAGCAGGTGGCCCGCGGGCTGATGAGCCTGGGCGACGACGACGCCGGCGACAGCGCCGCGGCCTCCGAGGGCGCGCCCGAGTTCACCAGCCCGGGCCGGACCTTCTCGCGGCAGAGCCTGAAGGGCCTCTGATGGCGCTGCAGCTCACCATCGATGTCGACGGCTTCGAGCGCGCCCGGGGCGGGCTCCGGCGGCTCCGCCAGGCCGGCGAGGATCTCACGCCGATCATGCGCTCGATCGCGGAGCAGATGGAGAGCCACACCCTGGAGCGTTTCGATACCGAGACCGCGCCGGACGGACGGCCCTGGAAACCCTCGCTCCGCGCCCGCGCCGCCGGCGGCCAGACCCTGACCGACACCGGACGCCTGCGCCGCTCGATCACGAGCCGGGCCACGGCCGACACCGCCTCGGTCGGCACCAACCTGGTCTATGCCGCGATCCACCAGACCGGCGGCACGATCCGCGCGAAGACGAAGAAGGGCCTCGTCTTCCGCATCGGCGGCGCCTGGGTGCGCAAGCGCGAGGTGACGATCCCCGCGCGGCCCTTCATCGGCCTTTCAACGGCGCTTCAAGGAGATGTCGAAGACCTCGTCGTCCGCCGCCTCGACGCCGCCGCGGGCGGCGGGCCCAGCTCGGGAACGGGGGCATGAAGATCCAGCCCGTCATCGATTACCTGGAGGCCGCCGGCCTCGGCTATCTCGACATCGGCGCCGCCGCCGAGCTGGGCGAGGTGCTGGAGAACGCGCCCCGCCTGCCGGCGCTGTTCATTCTGCCCACCGGCGAGACCCGCACCGGCGGCCGCGAGACCGGGCCCGTGCTGCGCCAGCGCATCACCTACGAATTCTCGGCCGTCTCGGTCGTGCGCAACGTCGCCGGCGGCACCGGCGCGGCCGGCAATGACGAACTGGCCGATCTCCGCGACGGGCTGATCGGCGCGCTGGTCGCCTTCCGCCACCCGGCCGGTCGCAACAATCCCGTCCCCGTCTCCGGCCGCCTGGCCGAGCTGACCGACCGCATCCTGATCTTTGAAGACGCCTTCCGCTTCGACGGCGTCGAGACCCGCGAGGTGACGTCATGACCGAGATCACCCGCCGCCGCGGCGGCGTCTACCTGAAGCCGGCCGGCGACAAGCCGGCGCGCCTGGTGAAGGGCAGCCGCACCGCGCCGCCCGCCGATCCCGCCCACCGGCCCCAGGCCGGGCCGGCCCACCGGGCCAGGGCCGAAGCCGAGACCGAACCCGCGCGCCGGCCGAAGCCGGCCCCGGCGCCCAAGGAGGACTGAGCCGTGCCCTATGATTACGACGAGTACCTGATCCTGGCGAAGACCGAGGAGACCGAGGGCACGGACCCGACGCCGGCGATCGGCGACGCCGTGCTCTGCGTCGGCAGCCCGCAGTGGAACCCGCTGGCAGCGAACTGGGGCGACCGGGAGCTGGTCGACGGCCTGGCCGGCGCGAAGAAGCAGTTCTCCGGCGCGCCGCACGCCACTATCGGCCTTTCCGTCGAGCTCGCCGCCGGCGGCGACGACGCCGCGCTGGACACCGTGCCCCACTGGGCAGCGCTGCTGCTGGCCTGCGGCTTCGCCCAGACGGTGACCGCCGACACCAAGGTCGACTTCGCGCCGGTCTCGGCCGACTACGGCTCGGTCGCGATCCATCCCAACATCGACGGCGTCGACGGCCGCCTGCTGGGCGCGCGCGGCAATGCCGTCATCGAGGGCCGCGCCGGCCAGGTGCCGCGGATCAACTTCCAGATGATGGGCCTGCGCCAGGCGGTCGCCGCGGCGGCACAGATCACCGGCTCGCTGCCCGCCTTCGCCGAGGGCCTGCCGGTGGGCGCGGCCGAGACCACGATCACCATCGGCGGGGAGGCCATGCGCGTCTCCGAGTTCTCGATCGACTGCGGCCGCCGGCCCAGCTTCGACGACATGGCCGGCCATCGCGGCGTGCGCATCAACCGCCGGCGGATGTCCGGGCGGATCAGCCTCGACCTGCCGACGATCGGGACCAAGAACCTGGTCGAGGAGGCCGCGGCCGCCGGGACGCAGGCGATCGTCATCACCCACGGCACCAGCGGCGGCGACATCGTCGAGATCACCATGCCGGCGGTGCAGATCAAGACCGGCCAGTTCACCGACCGCGACGGCGTGCTGGCCATGCCGCTGGACCTGCAGATCACGCCCTCGTCGGGCGACGACGAGATCACCATCACCACGAAGTAGGAGGCGCAGCTGTTCACCCTTTCCGAGCGCGAGACGTTCTCGTGGCCCGTCGCCGTGCCCGCCCCCCAGGCGGACGGCACCATGGCCTTCCAGGAGTTCACCGCCGTCTTCGAGCGGCTGCCGGTCGACGAGGCCGAGCCGCTGGCGAAGGAATCCAACGCCGCCTTCCTGGGCCGGGTGCTGGTCGGCTGGGCCGAGGTCCGCGACGCGGACGGCGACGAGATCGAGTTCTCCGAGGCGGCCAAGGCGCAGTTCCTGCGCCACATCCCCGCCGTCCAGGCGGCGGTGCTGGCCTACTGGCAGGCGCTGTCGGGCCGGGAGTACGCCAGAAAAAACTCCGCGAGCTCGGCCGGCGCTTCGCCGGCGGCCGGGCGCGGCGCAGCTCCTCGGCGATCCGCCAGGCCGAGCGATGGGGCCTGAGCGAGGACCAGCTGGAGCGCCTGCGGCGGCGCCGGCCCGAGACCGAGCCTGGGCTGCTGGTCCTGCCGGCCTCGGCCGGACCGGCGATCGAGCTCTTCGCCCTGGTCCAGGGCCAGTGGCGGCAGCTGATGCAGCTCGTCCCCGCCGGCGCCGGCTTCGTGCCGCTGTCCCGTCCCGCCGCCCTGGACTATTCGGCGGTCGAGGCGACGGCGCGCATGACCGGCATCGACATGACGGCGGCGCGGTTCGGCGATCTCCGCGCGCTGGAGGCGGGCGCGGTCTCCGTCTTCGCCGAAGCGGCGGGAGGTAGCGGATGACCGAGTACCGCGTCGGCCTGACGCTCACCGCCCGGGACGCCGGTTTCAGCGGCGCCACCCGCGAGGCCGAGGCCGGGCTGGAGCGGCTGGACCGCTCCACCGAACGCGCCGCCGAGGCCCAGCGCGGCTTCGAGCGCGCCACCCGGTCCGCGGCCGCCGAACAGCAGCGCATGGCCCGCTCCGGCGTCGAGCTGGAGCGCGCGGTCCGCGGCGTGGTCGCCGCCCTGGCCGCCTTCGGCGCGCTGCGCGTGGCCCGCTCGATCGCCGAGACCGGCGTCGCCGTCGAATCCATGACGAACGCACTGGCGGTCGCCACCGGCTCGGCGGAGGCCGGCGCCAACGCCATGGGTTTCGTGCGCGCCGAGGCCGACCGTCTCGGCCTCTCGCTCCGGCCGGCGATCGAGAGTTTCACGGCGCTGGCGGCCGCGACCCGCGGCACCGCGATCGACGCCGGCCAGACCCGCCAGATCTTCACCGCCGTCTCCGAGGCCATGACCGTGCTCGGCCGCTCGTCGAACGAGACCGAGCGCGCCCTGCTCGCGATCCAGCAGGTGATCTCCAAGGGCAAGGTCTCGGCCGAGGAGCTGCGCGGCCAGCTGGGCGAAGTCCTGCCCGGCGCCTTCCAGGTCGCCGCCCGGGCCATGGGCGTCTCGACCCAGGCGCTTTCGGAGATGCTGGAGCAGGGCGAGCTCTTCTCCGACGACTTCATCCCGCGCTTTGCCCGCCAGCTGCGCCGCGAGTTCGCCGAGGGCGTGCCGGCGGCCGCCGAATCGGCGCGGGCCGCCTTCAACCGCTTCGGCACGGCGATCTTCGACCTGGAGGTGGCGCTGGCCGAGGGCGGCTTCCTCGACGCGGTCACGGAATCTGCGCAGGAACTGGCCGTCGTCCTGCAGGATCCGGCCGTGGTCGACGGGCTCTCTACCGTCGCCCAACTGATCGGCGACATCACCGTCTTCGCGGCCCGCAATGTCGAGACGATCGCGGCGCTCGCCGCCGGCTACGCCACCGCGCGGATCGCCACGGCCGGCTTCGCCGCCGCGACCGGCGGCGCGGCGATCGCCATGCGAGGCCTCAACGTCGCCATGCGCTCCAACCCCATCGGCCTGGTCGCCGGCATCGCCGCCACGGCCGCCGCGTCGATGATCGACTTCGGCGGCGACACGGACACCGCGACCGAGGCGATCGAGCGTCAGGCCCGCGCCCTCGGCCGGCTCACCGGCAAGACCCGCGAGACGGCCGCCGCCCAGGCAGAACTCCGGATGGAAGCGCTGGTCACCCAGGCCGACGAGGCCGCCGCGGGAATCGCCCAGCAGCGCGCATTGCTCCGATCCATGGAGGAAGAACAGCAGGCAGTAGTCGAGCGCGGTAACTTCGCCCGGGCCAATTCCCTTCACGACCAGATCAACGCCGAAAAGCGGAACCTCGCCGCCTACCGGGCCGAATGGGAGAAGATCAACGCGGAGATCGTCGAGACCCAGCGGCGCATCAACGAGCTGAACACTCCGAAGCCCGATGAAGACGAGATCGATGCGGGCGGCGGTCGAACCGGCGCGCCGAAGAAGAACCCCTTCGCCGACGCCATGGCCGAGGCGGAGGCCGAGCTGGCGGCGATCGAGCGCCTGCGCCGCGCCCGCCAGGTCTCGCCTGATTTCGAGCGGCTGACCGCGATCGACATCGAGGCCGAGCAGCAGACTGCCCGAATTGTCGAGCAGGCGACCGACGCGAAGATCGAGGTCACCCGCCGCCAGGCCCTGGAGCTGGAGGCGCTGATCTCGGAGCTGCTGCTGGCCGAGCAGGCCGAGCGCGACCATGCGACGGCGACCAAGGAAGCCGCCCGCGCGGCCGAGGAGACCGCCCGGCTGCACGAGCAGACCACCGACGACATCGCCCAGCGCCTCGACCAGCTGGCGCCCTCCTATGAGCGGGCCACGGCCGCCGCCGACCGCTGGCGGGACGAGGCCCTGGCCGGGCTGGACGAGACCGCGGCCGGCTATGCCGATTTCGCCGCCGACGTCGAGCGCATCCATGACGGGATGCTGGCCGAGGCCTACCGCGAGGATCTGGACCGGCGCACCGACTGGGCCGCCGGCATCGAGCGCGCCATGGCCGAGGCGGAAGCCGTCCAGGGCGACTGGGCCGCGGTCTCCGAGGATCTGTTCAACCGCGCCACCCGCTCGGCCGAGGACTTCTTCGTCGGCCTCGTCCAGGGCAAGGCCTCGCTCTCCGACTTCGTCGACTTCGCCGTCGCCGAGCTGGCGCGCCTCGCCTTCCAGATGTCGATCAGCCCGATCCTGCAACAGGGGCTGGGCGAGCTGGGCGGCATCATCGGCGAGCTCTTCGGCCTCGGATCGCCGGCGGCCGGCGCGGCCGGCTCGACCGCGATCGGGACGCCCACGGTGGCCGGCGTCAACCTGCTCGGCGCGCGGTTCCATCGCGGTGGCGAGGTCGGCCGAGACGGCGATCCGCTCAGCGTCGATGCGGCGCTGTTCCGCACCGCGCCGCGCTATCACGAGGGCACGGCCGCCGCGGGCCTCGGCCCGCGCGAGGTGCCGGCGGTGCTGCTGGAAGGCGAGCGGGTGCTGACCGAGGCGCAGCAGGCGGCGACGGCGCAGACCATCTCCGGCCTGGCCGAGAGCCTGCGCGCCATGGCGGCGGTCTCGTCCGGCCGGGCCGAGGTCGCCGGCGGCGGCATGAACGTCGAGATCCACAATCACCTGGGCGGCGAGGCCGAGGCGAAGGCCAGCCGCACGCCTGACGGCGGGCTGCGCATCGACTTCCTGCGGCGCCTGAAGGACGACGTCTCCGGCGACATCGCTGCCGACCTCCGCTCCGGCCAGGGCCCGGTCTTCGCCGCCATGCGCGACGGCGGCCTGCCCATGAGCCTGCCCCGGCCGAGGGCCAACCCGTGAGCGCCCCGGTGACATGGCCGGCCGGCGTGCCCTACACGCCGTTCCGCGAACCGCTGCAGCTACAGCCCATGACCTCGTTCAACGCGGTCGAGATGGACCAGGGCTGGACCGACCGGGAATCGCTCTTCACCGTCACGCCGGCGCGCTACCCGGTCGAGATCGAGATGACGCTGCGCCAGTTCGAGATCCTGAAGGGCTGGTGGCGGCTCAATCTCGGCCGCGGCGCCCGGACCTTCCTGATGCCGGTCTGGACGGGCGAGGCCTATGTCGAGACCGAGTGCCGCATGGCCGTCGAGCCCTGGCGCGCCGGCCAGCCGGACGGCGACCGCTGGATCGTGGCCGCGCCGATCGAGATCCTCGACCTGCCGACGCCCGAGGCCGACGTGCTGGCGGCGATGCAGATCGCCGAGGTCATGGGCGCGGCCGGCATCCAAGCGCTGGCCGATCTGGCCGAGCTGGTGCACAGCGATTACCCGGCGGCGGTGGCCTGATGCCCGCCTATCTGACAGACGCCGAGCGCGCCAGCCTGGCGATCCGCGAGCACGAGGCCTCGCTGCCGGCCGGCGAGGTGGAGCTGGTCACCCTGGAGTTCCGCCATCCAGCGCTGAGCGAGCCGGTGCGCGTGGTCAACGACCGCGTCGCCCACCAGCTGCCCCTGGAGGCGACGGCGCCCGCGGATCCGGGGCAGACCGTGACCTTCCAGCGCTCGGGCTTCCAGCTGACCTGGCCGGCGACCAAGCGCGACCGAAGCCCCGAGATCGAGCTGGAGGCGATGAACGCCAACGCCGCGCTGGAGCGGGTGCTCGACCTGACGCTCGCCTCCGACGCCGCCGTCGAGCTCACCGTCCGCTCGTATCTCTCGACCGACCTCACCGGCCCGGCCGCCATCGTCGAGGGCCTGGAGATCCGCGAGAGCCTCGCCACCGACCGCGCCGTCCGGGCGCGCGCCGGCATGTTCAACTGGGAGCGGGCCGCGGGGTTGATCTACACCCGCTCCAGCCACCCGCTGATCGGGGGCTGAGGGGATGCTGAACCGTTCGGACTCCATTCGCTTCGTCCGGCCGCTGATCGGGCTGCCCTGGGAACGCGGCGCAGCCGGGCCCGACGCCTTCGACTGCGGCAGCTTCACCGCCTTCGTCCAGCGCGGGATGATGGGCCGCGAACTGCCCGTCAGCCTTGCCGACTATGGCGACCTCGTCTCGGCCGCCGCGCTCCGCCAGGCCATCGCCGACGCGGAGCTTGACGCCGCCTGGCCGGTGGTGACCCGCGCCGAGGGCGAGGAAGCGGCGCGGCTCGCCACCACCGCCGGCTGGCGCCATGGCGACGTCGTCGTCTTCCGCCGGGGCGCGTTCTGTCATGTCGGCACCTGGACGGCGCTGGGCCAGGGCGCGACGGGGCTGCTGCACTGCGCCCGCTTCGACGGCGTGGTGCTGGAGCCCTGGTCGACGGCACGCGCGCGCAGCTGGACCTCGATCGAGGCCTGCCGCCCGGCTGCGGAGGCGAAGCCGTGAACCTGCTTCTGACAGGCCCCCTGCCGGCGAACGGCGTCCGCGTGGTGATCGCGAAGGATCCGCTCCGGCCGCTGCTGGGCGCGGAGGTGCGCGAGCTGCCGACCGGGATCACGGCGGCGACAGCGCTGATGCTGCTGGACGACGCAGCCCCGGCCCGGCCGCTCTGCTGGCAGGGCGCTTCGGCGCTGCTGCGTTCTCACCCGCTGACGGGCGAGAACGAGTGGGAGACCGTCCGCTTCCTCGCCGGCGACGTGCTCTACGTCACGCCGCCGCCGCCGGCCGATAGCGAGGGCGGCTCCAATCCCATCGCCATGGTGGCCATGATCGCCCTGATGGTGGTGGCGCCGGAGCTGGCGATCGCCCTGGAGCTGACCGGCATCGCCGCGACGGCGCTGACCGTCGCCGTCACGGTCGCCGGCGGCTTCCTGATCAACGCCCTGTTCCCGCCGTCCGCGCCTGCCGCGCCACCGCCGCTGCCGGGACCGGGCGAGGCCTTCCGCGCCACGCTGTCGGGCCAGATCGTCCGCGCCGGCGAGCGCATCCCCGAGCTGCACGGCACGGTCCGCTTCGCGCCGAAGTGGATCGCGCCGCCTTATGGCGAGTTCGCCGACAACGAGCACCTGGTCTTCGCCCTCTACAGCCTCGGCCGGGACAAGGTCCGCCTCGACCGCCTGGAGTTCGAGGACACGGTGATCTGGACCGCGGCCGATGGCGTGACCGCCGCCGGTGGCGCGCTGGAGATAGAGATCGTCGAGCCCGGCGACCCGGTGACGCTGTTCCCCGCGGCCGTCACCAGCTCCTCCGAGCCGGCCGGCACCAAGCTCCGCGCCGAGAACGAGCTGGAGGGCGGCGAGACCACCGACGACCTCTTCCTCGGGCCCTTCGCCGCCTGCCCGGCCGGCCAGGTCGCCGACCGCATCGGCGTCGACATCGAATGGCCCGGCGCGATGTTCAAGACGGTCTCTAACCGCATCCGCCAGACCACCGTGACCTGGCGCGTCGAGGCGCGCGAGATCGACGACAATGGCGATCCGGTCGAAGGCGCGGTCTTCGAGCTGCTGGGCGCGGAGAGCTTCACCGCCGGCACCACGACACCGCAGCGGCTCTCCAAGCTCTATGCGGTCGACCGCGGCCGCTACGAGGTCCGCGTCCGCCGCACCAACAACACGGTCGGCACCTCGGCCGCCTCCGACCGCACGGTCTGGTCGGGGCTGAAGGGCTTCGTGCCCTCCGACCAGGTCTTCGACGACGAGACGGTGCTGGCGATCCGCTTCAAGGGCACGGCGGCGACGGCGCAGAGCCGGACGCTGTTCGCCGTGGCGACTGGCATCCATGAATACTGGGACGCGGACGCCGAGGAATGGGTCGAGGGCCCGACCGCGGCGATCGAAGCGGCGGCGCGCCACATCGCCCAGGATGTCCGCCAGGCCGGCCTTGCCGACCACCGCGTGGATCTCGCCACGCTGCAGGCGCTGGCCGAGACCTGGGCGGCGCGCGGCGACACGTTCAACCACCTGTTCACCGGCGATGCGACGCCCTGGGAGGAGCTCACCGCCGTGCTGCGGGCCGGCCGGGCCCAGCCGATCCGCATCGGCGCGGATCTCACCTTCTGGCGCGACGAGCCGCAGCCGATTCCGGTCGCCGCCTTCGCGCCCCACGACATCGTCCGCGGCTCGCTGCAGATCCGCCGTCTCCACGTCACCTCCGAGGACGCAAACGCCGCCCGGGTGCTGTTCACCGACGCCGCCGGCGTCGAGCGCGACGTCATCGCTGCCCTGGACGGCATCGCGCCCGACCGGGTCGCCGACGTCCGCTTCACCGGCATCGACAACTTCCCCCAGGCCTGGCGCGAGGGCGTGACCGAAGCGGCGGCGCACCGCTACCGGCGGCTGTTCGTCACCTTCTCGGCGCTCAAGCGCGGGCGCTTCCTGCGCCGCGGCCAGAAGATCGCGCTGGCCCATTACCGCCCCGCCTGGGGCCAGAGCGCCATGGCGACCGGCCTCTCGCCGGACGGGCGGACGCTGACGCTCGACGAGCCCTTCGCCCTCGATCCGGAGGGCGGCGACCACGTCATCGGCCTGGTGGCGCCGGACGGCGAGCTCTGGGGCCCGGTGAAGGCGACGGTCGGCGCGCACGAGCGCACGCTGGTGATCGACGCCGCCGACCTGGCCGACTATCTCGCCGAGCCGGCCCAGGGCCGCAACCATCACAGCAATCCGAAGGACTGGATCGCGCTCAAGCGCGACGGCCGGAAGGCGACCCGGGCCATGTTCGGCAAGGCCGACCAGGTCTGGCGCGAGCTGCTGATCCTGGACACCGAGCCCCGGCCGGACGGCACGGTCGCCATCGCCGCGGTCGTCGACGATGCCCGCGTCCACACGGCCGAGACCGACACCGCCCAGCCCGAGGAGGTCGCCGCCGCCGGCCTCGGCGCGAACTCGTCATCGCCGGTCTGGCTGGACGTGAAGATCGCGCTCCGCGATCTCGGCGACGCCCGGGAGATGACGCTGGTCGGCCCGTCCGCACCGGGCGCGGTGCTCTACCGCGCGCGCTTCCGGGCGGATGGCGGCGACTACGCGGAGCTTACGCCCTCGGCCGCGCCGGAGCTGAAGGGCATCGTCCCCGACGTCGACGACTCGCTGGTGGTCGAGTACTGGGCCGAAGGGCCGGGCGGCGAGGGCACGCGGATCGTGCGCAACATCTCCGACCAGGTCACGCCGCCGGATGCGGTCGACGCCGCGAGCTTCGCGCTGACCGAGCAGGCGAACGGCGACCTCGACTGGACCTGGGACACGGTTGAAGGCGCGGCCTCCTACGACGTCGAGTTCCTGGGCGGCGCCGCGGCCGACAGCCTGAGCCTGAAGCGGACCGAGATTGCCGCCACGGGCGCCGCGTCCTGGACGGCCGACGAGCAGGCCGCAGACGGCGGGCCGTTCCGCACCGCGCGGATCCGCGTGCGCAGCGTCGGTTCGGGCGGCGTGGCCGACCCGGCCGCCGACACCTGGGCCAATCCGGCGCCCTCGGTGCCTACCGGGCTCACGACGACCGTCATCGACAAGAACCGGGCAACGGTCTCCTGCAACGCCGTGGGCGACGCCGACGTCCAGGGCTATGTCGTCGCCTTCGCCACTTCGCCCTTCAGCCCCGGGGGCGGCTCCCAGGCGACCGCCGCCAACCCGTCAATCACGCTCACCGGCCTCTACGGCGGCAACACCTACTACGTCCGCATGGCCGCCCATGATGGCACCCTGACCGGGCTAAACTGGACGGGCCAGACGAGCTTCCAGACACCCGCCCTCAACCCGGGCGAAGGCCCCTGATCGGAGGAACCCATGGCCACCGACTACAGCCAGTTCATCCCGCTGCTCGCCCAGGCGATGATCGATCTGCAGAAGCTGGGCGCCATCGTCCACGGCGACGCCTCGGCGACCGTCGAGACCGACGCCGGCACCGTCGACAGCCTGGCCAAGGCGATCGCCGCCATCACCGCCCAGGCCGGACCGGCCCATGACGACTTCACCGGCGACGGGGTGGAGACCGACTGGACGCTGTCGACCACGCCAAAATCGGCCGATGCGCTCATGGTCTTCGTCAACGGCGTGCCGACGCGGGCGTTCACGCTGGACGGGGCGACGTTGACCATCGATCCGGCGGTCACCGACACCCACAAGATCGAGACCATCGACTTCAGCTCGACCGCCGCGATCGACGCTGCTGACCTGAAGGCCGTGGCGGACACGATCGCCGACATCTCGGCCGTGGCCGCGGATCTGGCCGGCGACGACACCATCGGCCAGGCGCTGACCAAGGCCGCCGAGGCCGCGGCCAGCGCCAGCGCCGCGGCAACCTCGGAGACCAACGCGGCGACTTCCGAGACGAACGCGGCGGCCAGTGCCAGCGCCGCGGCGACCTCCGAGACCAATGCGGCCACCTCCGAGACGAACGCTGGCACGGCCCAGACAGCGGCGGAGGCCGCCCAGACGGCAGCGGAAGCCGCCCAGGCTGCCGCTGAGGCAGCCGTGGGCTGGGACACCTCCGTCACTCTCGAAGCGTACTCCGCCGCCGGAGACGGCGTGACCGACGATAGCGCGGCATGGGACAGCGCGATTCAGGACGCCCATACCAACGGGAAGACCCTGATCCTCGACGGGCGCTCGTACTACATTCCGAACGCGACGACGCAGGACCTCACGACCGAAGTGACGGTCGTCGGCATCGGGAACTCGAAGCTCCTCGGTGGCAGCGGCGGCCCGGTCCTGTTCAGGCCCCTCTCGGCAGGGTTCCGCTTCTGGAACATCTACACCGAGAACATGGCGCTCATCGACAATTTCAATGAGCTGACCGGGAACGTCGATCTCATCGACATCCGGGGCTGGCACTACAGCAACGGCGCGCAGTTCACGGCGAGGCTCAGGGAGGACTATGGCCGTGTTGGCGGGGGGTACTACCTCACGACCCTCCGCCTCCTCGACATCACCGGCGTCGGCGGCCTCGGCGGCCTGTCCTTCTCGCTCGCTGTCAAGTATGCGGACGTGGACGACTACGATGTTCGGGACATCTCCGTCCCTAACAGCGACGACCACTTCGACGGCGACGACATGATCAACTCGGGCTACGGGGACGGCCTGCTGCTCGGCGACGACGACCCCGACGCGCAGGACCTGTGTGTCCGCTGGTCCATAGGCCGGGTCGCAGTGGCCGGCATCAATGACGCCCGAGTGCCGAAGAGCGGCGACCCTGAACCACAGGTCGCGTCCTGCGACGGCGTCCGGCTGCTCGGTCAGAACATGCTCATCGGCCAGCTCCTGATCGAGGGCGTCACCAGCTACTACCGGACCGACACGACCGCCGTGTACTTCAAGGGGCAGAACTCCAGCGTCGGCCAGATTCTCGCGATCAACGCCGGGCACCACGAGGCGAGCGTCGTGTTCAAGGGCGCACGCCGCGCCGCCGGGACGCAGGCCAAGGGCTTCAACATCGACGTCGACAAGATCAAGCTCTTCGCCGACGACGGCGAGGACCGGGCGGCGGTGTACTTCGGGACCGACGACATCCGCGTCGGCTACGTGTCGGTCGAGGGCTACGGCGGTGACATTGAGGACCCGGACGACCCCGGCGTCCGTTTGCAGGGCTCCGGCGCGCTGGTGTACTGCGAGAGCTCGGAGTCCGAGAGGCTCCAGATAGACGGCTACTCGATCTACAACTGCTCGGTCGGCGGTACCGCGGCTGCGGTCCGCCTGTTCACCCTTCAGGGCTACAAGGAGATCAGGATCGGGGCCGGCTACATTGACGGGGTCTCGAACGACAACCTGTTCTCGACGCAGACACCGTCCGACGATCCGACGCCGTATCCGATCATGCACGTCTTCCACTGGGTCGAGACGTCCGTCGCCGCGCGCCTGATCTCCATCGGCTCGGTCCACGCTCGTAATTTCTCGGGCAACGGTTCGGACGTCCGCCTGATCACGATGGGCGGGTCGGTCGACCTGGACCGCCTCGTCGTCCATTCGCCGATCTGCGACGCCACGGTGAACGACGGGATCACGCTCAGTTCGGGGGCCGACCCCGTCAGCGCGATTGACCATTTCGAGTTGATAGGCGGCGACCTGTCCGCCTGCCCGGACAACCAGCTCGCCGAGGGCATCACGCCGGGAACCAGGCGTATCTTTGGCTGTAAGGGCGTCTACGTCGATCCGACCATGGTCGCGGACATCGCGGGCGGGTCACAGACGATCAACCATTCAGGGTCCGAGCGCCTCGAGTACCTGAACGGCGACGTCGGCGGCTGGAGTGACACCGACCACGATTTCACCGCCGCCGAGGCCGGTGTGTACCTGATCGACATCTACACGTCGGTTCGTCCCGACACGGCGGAGGACGTGCTCTGGACGCTCGAGGCGGTCAAGTCGAACGGTGCCGAACCGACCCCGACCGAGAACGTGATCGCCAGGATGAAGACGCTCGTCGCCCAGCGCGCCTCGACGGCGGACCACGAGAGCCTGCACGTCTCCCGGGTCTTCGAGCTGGCCGTGGGTGAAAAGCTCTTCGGTCAGCTCAGCCACGACAGCGGCACGAACAAGGTACTGCCCGGCGGCACGGCTGCCGAGAACTTCATCCAGATCACAAAGCTCGCGTAGGAGGCCGGATCATGCAGACCTGTTATCTCCGCTTCGACGCCGGCGCCGACCTGCTGACAGCCCTCGATGCCGCCATGGCGCTGAACGCTCCGCGCACGCCCTGCACGCCCCAGACCCTCGACCACTGGGCCTGCGTCGCCCGGCCGACAGAGTGGCGGCGGTGGGGGAACAGCGATGGGTGAGAACACCGCGATCGCGGAGCCATGTGATCTCCCGTCGTGGCCGACGGGGGCCCGCATGAAGCTACCGGCGCGAGCCAGGGCGTGGGGGCGCCCCAAGGCTGCAAGTGGCCAGTTGCAGCTGACCCGTCACCCCGCTGGGGGCAGGCGCATTCTGTCGTTCAGCGATGATCAAGTCCATCCACGTCGCCGGAAAGGCCGGCGGGGGCCGCGGTGTTGGCGCACCGCGAACCGGGCGGTACTCACGCCCACGACCGCAACCGGCCGCTCTGCGGCCGTCCCGCCACCCCTGCAGGGGCGGGGCGATAGTGAAACCCGAGGATCATGGAGTCGAATCCAAACGCTCTCTCGCCCGTCGACCCGGTGCGCCCCGTCGCGCCCTATGTCGGCGGCAAGCGCAACCTGGCGAAGCGCCTGGTTGCCCGTATCAACGACACGCCGCACGACGGCTACGCCGAGGTCTTCGTCGGCATGGGCGGCGTCTTCCTGCGCCGCACCGCCCGGCCGAAGGTCGAGGTGATCAACGACCGGAGCCGCGACGTCGCCAACTTCTTCCGCATCCTGCAGCGCCACTACACGGCGTTCATGGAGATGATGCGCTTCCAGGTCACGACCCGGGCCGAGTTCGAGCGGCTGTCGGCCACCGATCCGGCGACGCTGACCGACCTGGAGCGCGCGGCGCGCTTCCTCTACCTCCAGCGCACGGCCTTCGGCGGCAAGGTCGCGGGGCGGAACTTCGGCGTCTCGGCCGACCGGCCAGGCCGCTTCAACGTCACGACGCTGGCGCCGATGCTGGAGGACGTGCACAGCCGCCTCGCCGGCGTCGTGGTCGAATGCCTGCCCTGGCGGGCGTTCATCGAGCGCTACGACCGGCCGGGCATGCTGTTCTACCTGGACCCGCCCTACTGGGGCAGCGAGAGCGACTACGGTGCGGAACTGTTCGGCCGCGACGAGTTCGCGGAGATGGCCGAGGCGCTGGGCCGGCTGCAGGGCCGCTTCCTGCTCTCGATCAACGACACGCCCGAGATCCGGGAGCTCTTCGCCGGCTTCCGGCTCGAAGAGGTCACGACGACCTACACGCTCACTAAGGGCCGCTCCCGCCCGGCTGCGGAGTTGATCATCTCAGACCACGAATCCCTCTGAGGATTGCTGCGCAACAAGGGGGAGTGTGCCGGCCCGGCGCGTTTTACCCGGAATTCGTCTCCTGGCCGCGGGGGAACTGGACTAGCTCAGCGCCCCAACCCATGATCCTGCTTAATATGGATCGTACATTTGAGGGGTGTGGCGATGCCGAGTGCGAAAATTGTCGAGCAGGTGATGACAAGACTGCAGATGATCTGGGAGATAGATCCAGATTCTCTGCGCCAGACAACACTGATTGAATCTAACGAGAAGAAGGATTTCGACCCTCTGGTGCCGTATCTACTTTCGATGCAGGAGATGACAGCGGCTATCACTCCCGAGTTGGTGAGAGAGGTTCCAGACACAATCGTCAACCAGATAAGAAGTCCACTCGATGAGTTCGCCCCAGGTATCCAAGCGGCGGCACAATTCAAGGCAGGCTCCTACGGTAACCCGCAGCACGAACGCGACCAATTGATTCAGAAGGTTCGGGAAAGCTACGCCCAGTTGGCGCCGCAAATGCGGATCATTGGCGATCTTGCAACGGCTGCCGTCCCGCCCTCCGAGCGGCCGGAGCTGGCAGAACTCCGTTCGACGATTGATGAGCTGAAGGGGGCCGCGACGGAGGCTGCAGCAAACCTTGCCGAGAATCTTGAGAGAGGCCATTCGATAAGGAAGGCCGTCGAACAGCGCTCCGAGGAACTAGACCAGCTATTCGAGACGGCGAAGAAAGACTTGGAAACATCCGCGGAACGGAGAGAAGCGCAGGTCCAGGAACTGATTGAGGGACTTGAAGTCGAGATCGAGGAGCGCCTGGAAGCGACACGTAAGGCAATTTCCGAGATTGCCGTCTCCCAGGAGGCCAGGCACTTCGACATTGAAGCCGCAAGGCATGCAGTGGCCGCGTGGTGGTGGCTGGGGTGGACGGTTCTGTCGGTCGGCATCTTCCTGGTTGTCGCCGTGCCCGGCGCATTCGAGTACGTCGTCTCGACGACTTCGCCATCGACCTTCGCCGCCCTGGTCGCGGCCCCGACGTCCGGACAGGGCGTGTTTGGCGTCCCATTGCCCTATCTGTTGAGCAAGCTCGTGACCCTTGGCGCCATCAGCTTTCTGATCGGCATCTGCGCGAAAAACTTTCTCTCCCACCGTCACAACACGGTGCTGAACCGCCATCGCGTCAACGCCCTGATGACCTTCGAGGCGCTGGCCAAGAGCGCCGTGAGTGACACCAGCCGCGACGTGATCCTCCACCATGCTGCCAGCTGCATTTTCAATCCTCAGGATACCGGCTTCGGCAAGGTCGGAGAGGCGGGGCCGGGCATCAATATCGTCGAGGCTGTCCAGCGCGCCGTCGATTCCCCCCGGGCCGGATCCCCAAGCAATCGATGATGAAGCGCTCAGAGCAGTTTGAAGCGGCTCTGAAGTGCTCCGGTTTCAAGTGTCCGGCGCTCCGGAAACAAGTGGCGCGCTACAATACCCCCTCCCCCTTGATGGGGGAGGGTCGGGGAGGGGGTGACCCCCCACCGGCCGCTTCGCGGCCACCTCCCCCACAAGGGGGGAGGAACGCCTGTCTGTTCGGCTCCGGCCCGCGCGTCCTGCGCGCTGCGTCAGCGGCGGCGCGGGACCCACGCCTGAGCCTTTCCGCCGGAACAGGCGCGGCCGGACCTGCTCGGGCATGGGTCCCGAACCGGGCCTGCGGCCCGTTCAGGACGCGGCGGTGTGGTCGAGAGCCGTCGCCACCGGCCTCCGCCGCTTCGCGCCGCCGCGCTTGAAAGCCCGCGGGATTCTGGTGTTTATCTGGCGGGAGAAGAACAGGAACCGAAACCCGCCGGAGAGACGCCCCGATGAGTGCCGACGCCTATGCCCGCGACCTGGACGCCCAGCCCGCCAACTACCAGACGCTCTCGCCGCTGAGCCTGATCCGGCGGACGGCCAGCGTCTATCCGGACTATCCGGCGGTGGTCCACGGCGACCTGACCCGCACATGGGCCGAAACCTATCAGCGCTGCGTCAAGCTCGCCTCGGCGCTGTCGAAGCGCGGCATCGCCAAGGACGACACCGTCGCCATCATCTGCCCCAACATCCCGGAGATGTACGAGGCGCATTTCGGCGTCGCCATGATCGGCGCCGTGCTCAACCCGCTGAACTACCGCCTCAGCGCCGGGGAGATCCGCTTCATCCTCGACCACGGCGAGGCGCGCGTGCTGATCTGCGACACCGAGTTCGCGCCGATGGTGAAGGAGGCGCTGGACGGCGTCGGGAACCGCGACCTGATCGTCATCGACGTCGACGACCCGCAGGGCCCGGGCGGCGAGCGGCTGGGCGAGAGCGACTACGAGGCCTTCATCGCCACCGGCGACGCGGACCTCGCCTGGCAGATGCCGGCCGACGAGTGGGACAAGATCGCGCTCAACTACACCTCCGGCACCACGGGCAACCCGAAGGGCGTCGTCTACACCCACCGCGGCGCGTACCTGAACGCGCTGAACAACGCCGTGACCTGGGGCATGGGCAACCACGCGCGCTATCTGTGGACGCTGCCCATGTTCCACTGCAACGGCTGGTGCTTCCCCTGGACGGTGGCGGCGATCGCGGGCGTCAACATCTGTCTGCGGCGCGTCGAGGCGGCGACGATCTACGACGCCATCGCCCGCCACGAGGCGACCCATCTCTGCGGCGCGCCCATCGTCATGCAGATGATCACCGGCGCCACCGACGACCAGAAGCAGCCCTTCGATCAGACGGTCAACATGATGACGGCCGCCGCGCCGCCGCCGGCCTCGGTGCTGGCCGAGATGGCGCGCCAGGGCTTCCAGGTCACCCATGTCTACGGCCTGACCGAGACCTACGGCCCCTGCGTGGTCTGCGCCTGGAAGGACGAGTGGGACGAACTCGACGGCGACGCGCAGGCGAAGAAGAAGGCGCGCCAGGGCGTGACCTCGGCGATGCAGGAGGACCTGATGATCGCCGACCCGGAGACGCTTCAGCCCGTGCCGCGGGACGGCGAGACCATGGGCGAGGTCTTCATGCGCGGCAACATCGTCATGGCCGGCTATCTGAAGAACCCGAAGGCGTCCGGCGAAGCGTTCGAAGGCGGCTGGTTCCATTCGGGCGATCTCGGCGTCTGGCACCCGGACGGCTATATCGAGCTCAAGGACCGCTCCAAGGACATCATCATCTCCGGCGGCGAGAACATCTCCTCCATCGAGGTCGAGGACACGCTTTACGGCCACCCGGCGGTCGCCGCCTGCGGCGTGGTCGCGAAACCGTCGGAGAAGTGGGGCGAGACCCCCGTCGCCTTCATCGAGCTGAAGCCCGGCAAGCAGGCGACGGCGGACGAGATCATCGCCCACTGCCGCGAGCGCCTGGCGCACTACAAATGCCCCCGCGAGGTGGTGTTCGGGGAAATCCCCAAAACGTCGACGGGGAAGATTCAGAAATTCAAGTTAAGGGACATGGCGAAGTAAACGCTGACGGTTCAGGCGCGCGGGGGATGGCTGGGCCGGCCCGCGCGCCCTTCTCCCAACGTCTGAGGTTCAGGCGCCCACCCCCTTGGTGTCATCCCGGCCGTAGCGCAGCGGAGTTCTTGGATCACGTGCGTTGTACTTCGGGTGCGCACTTCTGGTGTCATGGAGATTGAAATTAAGCACAGGTAAAATGTGCCTATTAATTGGCCATTTGGCTCAAGTGGAGGATTTTTACATCAAGTTTAGCGCCTTCCAGAGGCCTCGATGCAGCATAATTGCCTCTTCTGGATTGAAGCTGGAATGTCTATTTCTATATTTAAAGGTATAAAAAGTGCTTCCGCCTTTCCGATATTGTATATTTCCAATAGCACTACATCTGAATAACGAATCTGTGATTTCAAATATTCGCTCTTCATCGGTATTTGAATTGGTTTCCTTCATGGACTTCAATAGATCGTCCATATAAAAATCCCGTCGGCGCAACCGACTTAGTCCCTGTATAAAAGAATCTATCTCCGATGGCTCTGCGTATCCACTAAGTTCATCTCGAATCTCAGGTAGAAAATATCTGATTGAATAATCCCTAAGTCCGGACTTTATTTCATCGGATGAAAGTCTACCGCTTTGGGAAAATTTCTTTATATGTTCGAGAAGCCTTAAAAAATCTCTGGGAGTATGGCGGGTCATATCTAGTAAATATTGTTTTATTTCCTTTCTATCAAGATAGGAGGGGAAAAATGATTTAAATATATCCACTTCTCTTTTGAGGCTTCGCTTCGCTCTCAGCTGAGCAATTCGAATCAGGAGCGATTTCTCCGGCTCCCGCGGGTCATGATACCAATCTAATTCCAAAGAAAAATCTTGTCGAATTTTGTTGTTATTTGCACCAGGTATTTGCTCGAATATATCGGTTCGACACAAAACCACGACTTTTGCAGGAACATTGTTCTTTTCAAGATCATTGTTCAGCCGGTTCATTTCAAATATAAGTGCAGAAAGTGACTTATATTGTGTCTGGCGTGAGGTTAGTACATCATCTAGCCCATCAATAATTAGTATATGCTTGCTATAGCTCCGTAGCGGCCGAATAATTTCCCGTAAGCTTTCTACAAAATCAGGGATCTCCGATGCGGGGCGCTGCTCAGAGCCCGACCAATTCAACGAGGCTAGTTTTCCAGGCAAGCTTAGAGAAAAATTCTTTTTTGAAGAATTTCTTACAATACTAGTAATATCGGAGGAGGGAGAAAGCCCCATTTGCTTAAAAGAATTTATAGCATCATTAAAAATACCGACGTCTGGATGGTGTATTCCAGAGTCTTTTGAAAATGAATCAAGGAGATAAATCAAAATAATCCACATCCAGGCGGTTGTGAATTTTGACTCGGGCTCAATGTTTCCGCGGACAATTTTTGAAAACTGAGTAAATGGAAAATCGGACAATGAAATGGTTTTAACAAAAACATTCGGCTCATCTGCGTAGATTAGGTCTACGCGCTCTGCAATTGACGATTTACCGGTGCCCTTGTAGCCCAAAAAAAGGAAATCATTCCCGTTAACTGCTGATTCGCTGGCGGCTTCTATATCTACGTACCCGTCGATAAGGAGCCCTGGATCACGAGATCTCTCTGCCTCAGCACTCGAGAACCCAAAATTTATCGATTGCAGGTTGCTCAACTGAATTTCTCCCTTTGAATAAATCTATTCTTTTTAATTCACTGCATTTGTCAATGCCTTGGATCAAGCAAACCAAAAACGCATGAACGTGAGCCGCGGAATCTGGACAATCAGACTGGCATCGAACTTCGAGAAATTATGGCATTCTGACATCGTTTATGCGTGCATCATCTATCACGTTGTGCAACGCAGATGCCCCTTACCCCGCTGCGCGGGCCGGCTCCGCCATCTCCCCTGCGGCGCCTGATTTCGCCCGTTCCAGCCTGATCCAGAACAGGCCCAGTATCAGCAAATTCACCACCCCGCCGCCGGCGGCGGTGGCGTAGCTCCAGAAATAGTCGCCGGCATAATCGAAGATGGCGCCGCCGGCCCAGGCGCCGGTGCCCATGCCGAGCCAGCCGAAGAAGACGATCCAGCCCATCGACTGCGCCGCGACGCGGGCCGGCAGCAGCATCCGCCCGGCCACCAGGATCGAGGCCATGTCGCCGGAGTAGAACAGGCCGAAGGCCGCGGCCAGGACATAGGTCCAGATCAGGTCCTCGGTGACCGGGAACAGCAGCACCAGCGCCGTCTGCCCGCCCGACATGATCATCCAGCCGGGCACGGGCCCGACGATGTCGGCGACCTTGCCGCCCAGGATGCGCCCGGAGATGCCGGCGATCATCAGCACCGAGAGCACCGAGGCGGCGAGCTCCGGGTCGACGCCGCGGTCGGAGACCAGGGCGACGATGTGGACGATGGGCACGGTCATGCAGACGCAGCAGAAGAAGGCGGCGGCGCAGATCCAGGGCATGACCTGACGCGGCGCGAGGCTGGTCGCGGCGGCGGCCTCGATGCGGAGCGCCGGGCCGCCCTGGCGCGCGGCCCTGGCCTCGGCGCGGCTCTGGATCCGGGCCGGCGGGTCGCGCACCAGCATGGCCAGCGGCAGACCGATCACCAGGAAGGCGACACCGAGCACGGCGTAGGCCGTCTGCCAGTCATAGGCGGAGATCAGCAGCCGCGCGGCGTAGGGACAGACCGCCTGGCCGAAGGCGCCGCCCGCGGCCATCACGCCGATGGCGAGGCCCTGATTGCGGGTGAACCAGAAGCCGGTGGTGGCGAAGATCGGCGTGCCGGCGGCGGCGTTGCCCAGCGCCCCGAAGGCGAAGTGCATCAGGTAGTAGTACCAGAGCTCCCCGGTGAAGCTCAGGCCGAAATAGCTTACCCCCATCATGGTGACGCCGAACAGCGCGATGCCGCGCCCGCCCCGGCGGTCGGCCAGCCAGCCCCAGAAGATGCCGAAGGCGGCGGCCGCGACGGCGACCGAGGTGTAGCCCAGGGAGACCTCGCCGCGGCTCCAGCCGAACTCGGCCTCCAGCGGCTTCAGGAAGACGCCGACCGAGCCGATGCCGCCGAAGGCGAGGCTGACCAGGCCGAAGCCCACGGCCACCATCACCCAGCCATAGCCGTTGTCGCCGCGGTCGGTCTTTACCGTCCCGGTCATGCGCGATCCTCCCCTGAACCGGGCGCATCCTGCCGCAGCCGGCGCGCCTCCGCCAGCACGCGCGGCTCATGGCCCCATGCGCGGCGGGCGAGGGCGTCCTGCGCGGCGCGCTGCGATCCCCCTCCGGGTATTGCAATCCCCCTCCCCGGCCCTCCCCCTTCGGGAAGGGGGAGGGAGAACGCGCCGGCGGTCTGCGGATCATTGCCTCCCCCGGGAACGGGGGGAGGTCGGCGCACAGCGCCGGGAGGGGATCCTTTCCGCCCGCAGGGCTCGAGCCGGACGGGCCCGGCCTTCACCTCTATTGTCATGCCCGCCGCCGTCAGGCGCGCGGGCATCGGGTGGCGGAAGCACGCCGGCGTCCGGCCTCGCCCGATCCCCGAGTGGCGCAGGCGCCATCGGGGATGACACCAATGGCTGGTCGCGGCCCCCTACCGCGTCAGCAGCGCCTCGCCGCGGCCGAAGAGATGCACGACCGAGCTGGCGATGTCGTCCCACATGGGGTCGGGGCGGCGGCCGGTGCGGTGCAGCTTCACGTTGAGGCAGGAGATGACGCCGAAGATGTAGCAGCTCAGCCCCTCGAAATAGTCGATGGCCGCGAAGCGCTCGCCCATGGCGTCCTGGTAGATCGCGGCCAGCTCGTCGACCGGCGGCACGTTCTTCGCCCCCCAGACCGGATCCCAGGCCTCCGGGTCGCCCATCATCATCAGCCAGCCGATGTCGAGCAGCTGCGGGCCGATGCCGGCCAGCTCCCAGTCCAGGATCGCCGTGATCCGGCCCTCGTGGAACAGGACGTTGCCGGGCTGGTAGTCGCCGTGGAACAGGCCCTGCGGCGAGGGCGGCATGGGCCGCTCCCGCAGGATGGCGGCGACGCGGCGGCCGCGCTCGATCCAGTCCGGCTCGTCGGTCTTCTCCAGGATCGTGGCCCAGCGCTCGATTTCCGCGGCCATGTCGCGGGGCTTTTCCCAGTCCGCCAGCTCGGCCCGCCAGTCGAAGCGGTGGATGGTGGCGAGCTCGGCCGCCGCCTGCCGCCAGCCTTCGGCGACGAAGCCCTCGAACTCGGACGCCGGCTGCCAGATGATCAGCGTCTTGCCCGGCAGCAGCTTCGTCATCACGAAGGGCGTGCCGAACCAGTCCTCGCTCTCCTGCGCGTGCAGCACCGGCGGCGCCTTCACCCCGGCCCGGCCCAGCGCGCGCAGCAGCGGCGCCTGGCGGTAGACGTCGGTGTTGCCCGACCGGCGCACGCCCTTCGGCGCGAGGCGCAGCACCACGCCCTCCACGTCCGCGCCCGCCCGCGTCACCGTGAGGCCGAAGCTGAGGCCCGCATGGCCGTCCTCCATGGGGCCGAAGTCCCGGATCCCGTGGTCCGCGCCCCAATGGGCCGCCACGAAGCGCGCCGCTTCGTCCCGCAGTTCGTCGTTCGCCTGGCTCATGCCATCTCCCCAGGGGCTCGCAACCGCTTTTCTCCGGCGATGATAGCGTTGTAGAAACACCCCTGTCTGCCCGGCCGTGCGCGCCGGGCCGGGGAAGGGGAGAGATCAATGGGCATTCTGGACGGCAAGGTTGCGCTGGTGACCGGCGCGGGGCGCGGCATCGGCCGCGAGGTGGCGCTGGACATGGCGAAGGGCGGCGCGAAGGTCGTGGTCAACGATCTGGGCGGCGGCGTCGAGGGCGAACAGACCGGGGAGAGCCCGGCCGAACAGGTCGTGGCCGAGATCAAGGCCGCCGGCGGCGAGGCGGTCGCCAACGGCGATTCGGTCTCCGACGCGAAGGGCGCGAAGGCGATGGTCGACTGCGCCGTCGACAGCTTCGGCCGCATCGACGCGGTGGTGAACGTCGCCGGCATCCTGCGCGACCGCATGTTCCACAAGATGTCGGAAGACGACTGGCGCGCGGTCATCGAGGTGCACCTGAACGGCTGCTACCTGGTCAGCCGCGCGGCGGTCGATCACATGAAGCCGCAGGGGTCGGGCGCGTTCGTGCACTTCACCTCGACATCGGGCCTGCACGGCTCGGTCGGCCAGGCGAACTACGGCGCCGCCAAGATGGGCATCACCGGCATGTCGAAGATCATCGCCATGGAGGGCCAGCGCTATGGCGTGCGGTCGAACTGCATCGCGCCCTTTGCCTGGACGCGGATGATCGAGTCGATCCCGATCACGTCGGAGGAGATGGCCGAGAGTTTCCGCAAGTTCAAGCAGAACGCCACCGCCGCGCACATCGCGCCGGTGGTGAGCTATCTCTGCTCCGATGCGGCCAAGGACGTCACCGCCAACGTCTTCGGCGTGCGCGGCAACGAGATCTATCTCTTCAGCCAGCCCAGGCCGATCAAGACGATCCACAAGTCCGACGGCTGGAGCCACGACGCGCTGGCCAGCCAGTTCTACCCGTCGCTGAAGAAGGAGCTCTACGACCTCGACGGCACGGCGGAGTATTTCGACTGGGATCCGATCTGAGCCGTACCCCCTCCCGGCCCCGCTGACGCGGAGCCACCCTCCCCCCTGGCTAGGGGGGAGGGCAGGGTGGGGGATCGGGCCCGATGAGAAACAGAAGGCGCGCGGGCCGGCCAAGCCACCCACCCGCCCTCGGGCGGTGACCCGAGGGTCCCCCGCGCGCCATGTGGGGAGGTCATTGTGAAAGCCATCATCTGCGAGACCGTGGGGTCGGTCGACGACCTGAAGGTGGGCGAACTGCCCGCGCCCGAAGCCGCGCCTGACGAGGTGATCATCGACGTCCATGCGGCGGCGCTGAACTTCCCCGACGTGCTGATGGCGGAGGGCAAGTATCAGTACAAGGGCGAGCCGCCCTTCGCGCCGGGTATGGAATGCGCCGGCGTCATCTCGAAGCTGGGGAATGGCGTGACGGGTCTGTCGGTCGGCGACCGCGTGGCGGCGCACCCGATGATCGGCTGCTTCGCGGAACAGGTCCCCGCGCCGGCGGACTGGGTCTTCCCCATCCCCGACGAAATGGACTGGGAGACGGCGGCCGGCTTCCCCGTGATCTACGGCACCATCCGCCACGCGCTGGTGGACCGGGGCCGGCTGCAGGCCGGCGAGACCCTGCTGGTGCTGGGCGCCGCGGGCGGCACAGGGCTCGCGGCGATCGAGGGCGGCAAGGCGCTGGGCGCGCGCGTCATCGCCGCCGCCAGCTCCGACGAGAAGCTGGCGCTCTGCAAGGCGCATGGCGCGGACGTCCTGATCAACTATTCGCAGGGCCCGGAGCTCCGCCAGCAGGTCAAGGACGCGACGGACGGCAAGGGCGCGGACGTGATCTTCGATTCCGTCGGCGGCGACTTCAGCCACCAGGCGATCCGCTCGATCAACTGGGGCGGGCGCATGCTGGTGATCGGCTTCGCCGCCGGCGACATCGCGCAGCTGCCGGCCAACCACATCCTGATCAAGCAGATCGAGCTGGTCGGCGTCGCCTATCAGGGCTTCTCGCGGCGTTTCCCCGAAAAGTGCCGCGAGAACATGGCGGCGATGTTCGACTGGTGGCGGGAAGGCAAGCTGAAGCCCCATGTCGGCGGCGTCTGGAGCCTGGACGACGGCGTCGAGGCGCTCCGCGCCATGCGCGACCGCAAGGCGCAGGGCAAGCTGATCATCCGCGTCCGGGAGGACTGAGACCGGGCGCCCGGCCGACGCCGGTCAGCGTCCCCTGTAGACGGGCTTGCGCTTCTCCGCGAAGGCGGCCAGGGCCTCGCGATGGTCGTCGCTGTCGAGACAGAGCGGCTGGATCGATTCGCCGATCTGGAGGTGTTCGTCCAGACCGCCGCGGATCGCGCGGTTGAGCAGCATCTTCGTGAAGCCGAGCGCCCGTGGCGGGCCGTCGGCAAGACGCCGCGCGAGCGCGCCGGCCTCCTCCATCAGCGAGTCCGCGGCGACCACGCGGTTGACGAAGCCGAGCCCGGCCCCCTCCGACGCCGTGAGCACCTCGCCGAGGGCGCAGAGCTCGTAGGCCTTGTGATAGCCGACCAGCGTCGCGAGGATCTGGCTGACCCCGAGCGGCGTCAGGCCGAGATGGATGTAGGCGGTGCCGAACTTCGCCCGCTCGGAGGCGACGATCATGTCGCAGGCCAGCGCCGTGAAGAAGCCCACGCCCATGGCATGGCCGTTGACCGCAGCGATGACCGGCTTGTCGGTCGCGGCGATCGCCTGGACCACACCGCCGAACTCGCGCCGGATGAACTCGTAGAGCTCGATCGGCCCGGTTTCGGCCTGCTCCATCTGCCGCAGGTCGCCGCCGGCGGTGAAGGCCTTGCCGCTGCCGGTCAGCACGATCGCGCGGACGCGGCGGTCGGCGTCCGCCTCCGCCAGCGCCTTGCGCAGCTCGCCGGTCAGCCGGATGGAAAAGGCGTTGAGACTCTCCGGGTCGTTCATCGTGATCGTCGCGACCGGCGGATCGATCTCGAGACGGACCTTCTGCCATTCGTCCAGCGGCCCGCGTTGGTCGAGCTGGTCCGCATAGGTCCTGCGTCCTGCGCGCTCGGTCATGGAGGCTCCTCTCGTCATTGCCCGCGCCGCCGCCCGTTGCGGAGGCCGGAAGCCGGTCTGCTGCCCGGGGCTGCTCCCGCCACTATACGGCTGCCGCAGCCGGCTTTCCAACCGGGCCGCCTGTCACGCGCCGGCGAGGCCGATGCGTTCCAGCACGTCGGTGGCGCGGTAGCCCTCGGGCACGCCCTGGACCAGCGCCACGTCGCCTTTTGCATTGTCGGTGCGCAGCTTCAGGATCGCCTGATAGCCCGGCGAGTCATACCAGGCGCGGGCGCGGTCCATGTCCGCGAACTCGAGCAGCACGACGATGTCGTGCGGCCAGTCGCCCTCCAGCGGCTCGGTGCGGCCGCCATGGATCAGGAAGCGGCCGCCATATTCGTCCAGGGTGGCGTCGATCTTCCGGATGTAGCCGGCGATATCGGGGCCGTAATTGAGGTCGCGCAGCGTGGCGATCGCGTAGGCTGTCATGATCTCTCTCCTTGCAGTGGGCGTCAGGCGGCGGCTGCGGGCAGCCGGCGGAGCGCCAGGAACTCGATGGTCGCGAGCAGGGCGACGGCGGCCGCCTGCACGGTAATGAAAGCATAGCCCAGGGCGTTGGGCTCGACCCAGCCGGCGAGCATGAGGACGACGGACCCCAGCACCCAGGCCTCGTTGCCGGCGATGATGATCCAGGCGGCGGCGCGTGAAGGCCGGGTGGACCGGGCGGTCAGCAGCATGAAGGCCGCGACGGGCAGCAGGGCGATCCCGGCCCAGAACAGCAGGCCGCCGGGCAGGCCGGTCAGGCTGGCGACGAAGCCGGCGCCGGCGGCGAGGGCGACGCCCATGACGGCGCGGGTGACGCCGTCGGCGAGCACGGTGGCGCGAAGGATGGTTGCAGGATCGGCGGATGACATGTGGCTCTCCCTTGTTCCGCTTGGCCGCCGGGACCATCCCCGCCGACGCGGCTGCAGGATCGCCGCCGCCCGGGGCCGCGTCGATTACGCGTCAGGTAATTGTAGCGCCGCGCGTTTCGCCGCACTGTGGCCGCCATGACCAGCACCGAACATCCGCCAGCGGGCGAGATCCTGCGCCAGTGGCGTCAGCGCCGCGGCCTCAGCCAGCTCGACCTCGCCGCCGAGGCCGGCATCTCGCAACGCCATCTGAGCTTTCTGGAGACCGGCCGTTCCACGCCCAGCCGGGACATGGCCCTGCACCTGGCCGAACAGCTCGACGTGCCGCTGAGGGAGCGCAACGCCCTGCTGGCCGCCGCCGGCTTCGCGCCGGTCTATCGGGAGCGCGACCTGGACGACCCTGCCCTGACGCCGGCGCTGTCGGCGGTGCGGCTGATCCTGGCGGGCCACGCGCCGCACCCGGCCATCGCCATCGACCGGCACTGGACCCTGATCGAGGCCAATGACGCGGCGCGCGCGATGATGGGCGTCGGCGATCCGAAGCTGCTGACGCCGCCGGTCAACGTGCTCCGGCTGTCGCTGCACCCGGACGGGCTGGCCGGACGCATCGTCAACTACGGCGAATGGCGCGCCCACGTACTGCAGCGGCTGGCGCGCGAAATCGACGCTTCGGCCGATCCGGCGCTGGCGGCGTTGGCGGACGAGCTGAAGGGCTATCCCATGCCGCCCGGGGCGCGCATCCAGCGACCGCCGGCGAAGGACCGCTTCGGCGGCATCGCCATTCCGCTGGAATACCGCATCGACGCCGGCGTGCTGTCCTTCATCTCCACCACCACGGTGTTCGGCTCGCCCATCGATATCAGCCTGGAAGAGCTGGCGATCGAGAGCTTCTTCCCCGCCGATCCGGCGACCGCCGCCGCCATGCGCGCCATGGCGGTCTGAGAGATCCTGCACGCCGGAGGATGACAGACGCTCGGCGGGGCGGCAGATTCGCGCCATCGTCCGAATCGACGCCTGCGGGAGGCCGCCATGTCCCAGGAACTCTATGCCGAAGCCTGTGCCGCGACACCTGCGGTGGAGCGGTTCTTCCGTGTCGGGCCGGACGAATTCGAGAACTGGACCGCCTTCGGCGAGCGGATCGCGGCGAACGGCGTTCTCGAGCGCGTGGCGAAGAACGACTTCCCCATGTCGAAGGGCGAGCGGATGCTCTGCCTTGTCATCACCGCCAAGGCCGACTATGGCCATATCGCCGCCCGGGCCGAGCCCGATGTCTGGGGCTCCGGCGGGTTCTGGTCCATGGACCAGATCAATGGCCGGGTGGCGCTGAAGATCATCGCGGACGGGGTCTGGGACGAACCGGCCTGATCCGGCCCGGAGGGGAGGAAGGCCTTGCGGTTTCTGGCGACCTGGATCGCGCATCTGGCGCTCAATGTCCGGCCCTGGCGGGGGCTGCTGGATACCGCGCTGCGCATGGACGGACGCAACGCCGCCGCGCTCGGCGGCAAGCTGCGCTATGGCCTGACCCCGGACTTCCGCGTGCTGGTTCTACTGGCCGCCGAGGACCGGTCCTTCGCCGAAGTCTACCGGGCGCATGCGCGGGATTCGCGTGCCCAACTTCTGCAGGACCTGGTTCAGATCCACCTCTGCGGCGCGAAGCGCGATGGCTATTTCGTCGAGATCGGCGTCGGCAATGGCGTCGACTTCTCCAACAGCTACCTGTTCGAGACGGCGCTGGGCTGGCGGGGACTGCTGGTGGAGCCGAACCCGGACTTCCACGCCGCCATCCGCGACTGCCGTACGGCGCGGCTCGCCACCGAGGCGGCCTTCGACCGTTCGGGCGGCAGCGTGCCCTTCCTGAAACAGAGCGCGGGCGAGATGTCGGGCATCGCCGATTTCACGAAGAAGCGCCGCAAGGGCAGCGCTCTGACCATCGACGTGCCGACGATCCGCACCGACGAGCTGTTCGCGCGCGAGGGTGTGCCGGCCTTCGTCGACTTCCTGTCGGTCGACACGGAGGGCACCGAGTTCGAGATCCTCTCGGCCGTCGATTTCGAGGCGACGCGTTTCGGCTTCATCGCCGTCGAGCACAACCACCGCGAGGCGCGCCGCCGCAAGGTCATCGAGTTGCTGGAATCAAAGGGCTACCGGCGCGTGCTCGACCACATTTCGCAGTTCGACGACTGGTTCGTGCCCGCCTGAAGGCGGCGCCTCAGAGTTCGAGATCCCAGTTCTGGCCGACCAGGTCGACGCCGAAGCTGTGATGCGGCTCCTCGTCCACCAGCACGAAGCCCGCCTTCTGGTAGATGCGCCGGGCCGCGTGCAGACAGTCGTTGGTCCACAGCGTGAGCTTGCTGTAGCCCTTCGCACGGGCGAAGCGGATGACCTCGTTGACCAGCCGTTCGCCCAGCTTCAGCCCACGCGCCGACGGATCCACCAGCAGCAGGCGGAGCTGCGCCGTCGCCGCATCCTTCTCGACCACGAAGACCGAGCCCACGCGCTCGCCGTCACGCTCGGCGATCCAGCAATGCTCACGCTCGGGTTTGAAATCGCGGATGAAGGCGGCGCCGATCTCGGCCACCAGCGCCTCGAACGTGCCGTCCCAGCCGAACTCGTCCGCGTAGATCTCGCCGTGGCGGGAGATCACCCAGCCGACGTCACCCGGCCGGTGGCTGCGGATCACGTAAGGCGCGGGCGCGTCGGCCTCGGGGCCCAGCATCCGGCGGACCCGCATCATCGCCGCCGTCAGTCCCCGCCGTTCCGTCGGGGCGAGAGGCGCCAGCATGTCGTTCACCTCGCGCACCGAACGGGCGTCGAGTTCGGCGAACAGGTCGCGGCCGGCGGGGGTCAGGGCGACGATCCTGGCGCGGCCGTCGCTTTCCGACCGGCGTTTCGCCACCAGGCCGCGCCGCTCCAGTCCTTTCAGCAGGCGGCTGACATAGGCGGGGTCGAGCTCCAGGTCGCGGGCCAGCGCCGCCGCCGTTACAGCTTCCCGATGCGCCAGCTCCCAGACCAGCCGCGCCTGGGGCAGGGGCAGATCGGTGTCCAGCAGTCCTTCCTTCAGCACGCCCAGGCGGCGGGTGTAGTAGCGGGTGAAATCGCGCACGGCCTCGACATCGCGGGCCGGATCGGCGTGGGCCATCGGGGTCTCCCGGATAATTTCGGGGATTTGGCCATTAGATAGATGCTTTTGTCAATTAATTGAGTGCGGAGGAGTGATCCCACGTGGACCTCGGCGCCCGGGCTTCGAGCCGGGGCCCATGCCGGAGCCTCGCTCCCTTTCTGTCATGCCCGCCGTCGAGAGGTGCGCGGGCATCGGGTGGCGGAAGCGCACCGGAGTCCGCTTTCCCACGAACCCCGAGCGCCCCTTCGGGCCGTCGGGGATGACGAAATGGGGATGCGCCGCAATCCCCCACCCCGACCCTCCCCTTGGCCAAGGGGAGGTCGGCGCGAAGCGCCGGGAGGGGGTCGTGCAGCGTGAGGCCGGGCGGAGATACCTGCCCATTCTGGCATGCCCGTCGCCGTCAGGCGCGCGCCGGCCGGAGCACATGAACACGGCGGGCTGGCCGGACTCGGCAGGCGCGCGGGCCGGAGCACATGGACACGGCGGGCTGGCCGGATTCAGCAGGCGCGCGGGCCGGAGCACATGAACACGGCGGGCTGGCGGACTCGGCAGGCGCGCGGGCCGGAGCACATGAACACGGCGGGCTGGCCGGCCCAGCCAACCCCAGCCCGCCTGCGCCGACCTATGCCGCCTGGTTGGTTTCGATGCCGTTCTGGCGGAAGATCTCTTCCAGCTCGCCGGATTCGGCCATCTCGCGAACGATGTCGCAGCCGCCGACGAACTCGCCCTTGACGTAGAGCTGCGGAATCGTGGGCCAGTCGGAATATTCCTTGATGCCCTGGCGGATATCCATGTCATCGAGGACGTTCACGGAGCCGAACTTGACCCCGAAATAGCTCAGGATCTGAACCGTCGCCGCAGAAAAGCCGCACTGCGGGAAGACAGGCGTGCCCTTCATGAACAGCATGACATCGCTGGATTTCACGGCTTCGTCGATGCGGTCGTGGGTGGTCTGGTCCATTGGTGTACTCCTGGTTCCGGCCGGGCCGTCAGGCCGGGGCCGAGGTCTGCAGGGCCAGCGCGTGCAGTTCGCCGCCCATCCGGCCGCGCAGGGCCTTGTAGACCATCTGGTGCTGCTGCACGCGGGACTTGCCCGTGAAAGCCGAGGAAACGACGTGCGCGGCGTAGTGATCGCCGTCGCCCGCGAGGTCGGTGATCGTCACCTGCGCGTCCGGCAGCGCTTCCCGGATCAGGGTCTCGATCTCGCCCGCGTCCATCGCCATCGCCACAGTCTCCCTTCAGGCAGCCACGCCGCCGGACATGAACTCCGGCAGGGTTTTCTCGTGGGCGCCCCGCAAATCGGCGACCGATATGGTGAGCAGCCCGTCGACAGTCAAATCGCCGCCGCCGGTCGTCCCCAGCACCGTGGCGGGCGCCCCCGCCGCATTCGCCAGGGCCAGGACCTCGTCCGGCCGCGCCGTGGCGATACAATAGCGCGCCTGGTCTTCGCCGAACAACAGCGCGTGCGGCGCCGCGCCGCCTTCCTGCAGCCGCACCGTCGCGCCGACGCCGCCGGCAATGCACATTTCCGCCAGGGCCACGCCGAGGCCGCCGTCGGAAAGGTCATGGCAGGCCGCTACGAGGCCGTCCTGGATCGCCTGGCGCACCATGTCGCCATTGCGCCGTTCCGCGGCGAGGTCCACGGGCGGCGGCGGGCCTTCCTCGCGGCCCAGCAGTTCGCGCAGATAGAGGCTCTGGCCCAGATGACCGGCGCTTTCCCCGATCAGGATCAGCGTCAGGCCCGGTTCCGTCAGGGCGATGCGGACCATCTTCGAGGAATCGGCCAGCAGGCCGACGCCGCCGATCGCCGGGGTCGGCAGGATGCCCTTGCCATTGGTCTCGTTGTAGAGCGAGACATTGCCCGAGATCACCGGATAATCCAGCGCCCGGCAGGCCTCGCCCATGCCTTCGATGCAGCCGGCGAACTGGCCCATGATCTCGGGCCGCTCGGGGTTGCCGAAATTGAGGCAGTCGGTGATCGCCAGCGGCGTCGCGCCGACGGCGGTGATGTTGCGCCAGGTCTCGGCCACCGCCTGCCGGCCGCCCTCGACCGGATCGGCCAGGCAATAGCGCGGGGTGACGTCGGTGGAGATCGCCAGCGCTTTCTTCGTGCCGTGCACGCGGACCACGGCCGCGTCGCCGCCCGGCTTCTGGACAGTGTCGGCCATGACCGAGTGATCGTATTGCTCGAAGATCCAGCGCCGGCTGGCGACGTCGAAACAGCCCATCAGGCGGCGCAGCGCGTCCTCGTAGCTGTTGGGCTGCGGCGCGCTGGCCGGGTCCAGCGGCCGGGGCCGCGCCGTCGGCGTCCAGGGCCGTTCGTAGGACGGCGCGTCGTCGACCAGGGGGCGGACCGGTATGTCGCCCACGGTCTCGCCGCCCATCTTCAGGGTGAAACGGCCGGTGTCGGTCAGGTGGCCGACCACGGCGAACTCGACGCCCCATTTCTCGAAGATGGCGCGCGCTTCCGGCTCGCGGCCGGGCTTGAGCACCATCAGCATGCGCTCCTGGCTCTCGGAAAGCATGATCTCGTAGGGGTTCATGCCCGCCTCGCGCTGGGGCACGGCGTCGAGATCCAGTTCCAGCCCGACGCCGCCCTTGTCGGCCATCTCGACCGAGGAGCAGGTCAGTCCCGCGGCGCCCATGTCCTGGATGGCGACGATGGCGTCGGTCGCCATCAGCTCCAGACAGGCTTCGAGCAGTAGTTTCTCCATGAAGGGGTCGCCGACCTGCACGGTCGGGCGCTTCTCCTCGGAGGCGTCGTCGAACTCGGCCGAGGCCATGGTCGCGCCGTGGATGCCGTCGCGCCCGGTGCGGCTGCCGACATAGACCACCGGATTGCCGATGCCGGCGGCGGCCGAATAGAAGATGCGGTCCGCCCGGGCGGTGCCGACGCACATGGCGTTGACCAGGATGTTGCCGTCATAGGCCGGGTGGAAGTTGACCTCGCCGCCCACCGTCGGCACGCCCATGCAGTTGCCGTAGCCGCCGATGCCGGCGACGACGCCCGCCAGCAGCCGCCGGGTCTTCGGGTGGTCGGGGCTGCCGAAGCGCAGCGCGTTCATGTTGGCGACGGGCCGGGCGCCCATGGTGAAGACGTCGCGCATGATGCCGCCAACGCCGGTCGCCGCGCCCTGATAGGGTTCGATGAAGCTCGGATGGTTGTGGCTTTCCATCTTGAAGATCGCCGCGTCGCCGTCGCCGATGTCGATGATGCCGGCGTTTTCGCCGGGGCCGCAGATCACCCAGGGCGCTTCCGTCGGCAGGGTCTTGAGCCAGACCTTGGAGGACTTGTAGCTGCAGTGTTCCGACCACATCACCGAGAAGATGCCCAGCTCGGTGATGTTCGGCGTCCGCCCCAGCGCGGCGACGACGCGCTCGTATTCCTCGGGGGTCAGGCCGTGTTCGGCCACGATCTCCGGCGTGATCTCGATCCCGGTCATGACAGCGCCTCGACCAGGGATTCGAACATGGCGCACCCGTCCGTGCCCCCCAGCGCCGGGTCGGCGGCGCGTTCGGGATGGGGCATCAGTCCCAGCACGCGCCGGTTCTCCGAGACGATGCCGGCGATGTCACGCAGCGAGCCGTTGGGATTGTCGCCGTCATAGCGGAAGACCACGCGGCCCTCGCCCTCCAGCCGGTCGAGCGTCGCATCGTCGGCGAAGTAGTTGCCGTCGTGATGGGCCACCGGAATCTCGATCGGACGCGCCGTGTCGTAACGGGCGGTGAAGGGGGTGTCGGCCGTCTCCACCCGCATGCGGACGGGGCGGCAGACGAAGCGGCCGGAGGCGTTGTGCATCAGCGCGCCCGGCAGCAGCTGCGATTCGCAGGCGATCTGGAAGCCGTTGCAGATGGCCAGCACCGCGCCGCCGCGTTCCGCGTGGCGCACCACTTCCTTCATGATCGGGCTGTGGGCGCTGATCGCGCCGCAGCGCAGATAGTCGCCATAGGAGAAGCCGCCGGGCAGGACCACCAGGTCGTAGCGGCCGAGGCTGTGATCGCCGTGCCAGACCATGTCCGGTTCGGCGCCCATGGACCGGCGCAGCGCGACCTGCACGTCGCGGTCGCAGTTGGAGCCCGGAAAGACGATGACGGCGGCCTTCATGACGTCAGTCGACAATCTCGATCTCGTAATTCTCGATGACCGTGTTGGCGAGCAGCCGCTCGCACATCTCGCCCAGCTCGGCGCGCGCGCTCTCGCGGTCGGCGGCGGCGATGTCGATCTCGAACATCTTGCCCTGGCGGACGGCGCCGACGCCCTCGTAGCCCAGGCTGTGCAGGGCGGTCGCCACCGCCTTGCCCTGGGGATCGAGCACGCCGTTCTTGAGGGTCACGAAGATGCGGGCCTGCATGTCGTCGCTGTCGCTCCCGGTTCAGGGTCGGTCAGTGGACCAGCTTGGGTCCCTTGAAGTCGGAGGGGTTCTCCGGCATCACGCCCAGCCGACGCGCCACCTCCTGATAGGCCTCTTCCACATCGCCCATGTCGCGGCGGAAGCGGTCCTTGTCCATCTTCTCGTTGGTGTCCGCGTCCCACAGCCGGCAGCTGTCCGGGCTGATCTCGTCGGCCAGGATGATGCGCATCACGTCGTTGTCCCAGACGCGGCCGAACTCGATCTTGAAGTCCACCAGCTTGATGCCGATGCCAAGGAACAGCCCCGACAGGAAGTCGTTGATGCGGATGGTCTGCTGGACGATGTCGTCGATCTCCGGCGGGCTGGCCCAGCCGAAGGCGGTGATGTGCTCTTCCGCCACCATCGGGTCGCCCAGATCGTCGTTCTTGTAGCAGAACTCGATGATGGAGCGCGGCAGCGGCGTGCCCTCCTCCATCTTGAAGCGCTGCGCGAAGGAGCCGGCGGCGAGATTGCGCACGATCACCTCCAGCGGGATGATCTCGGCCTGGCGCACCAGCTGCTCGCGCATGTTGAGACGCCGGATGAAATGGGTCGGCACGCCGATCTGGCCCAGGCGCGTCATCAGGTATTCGCTGATGCGGTTGTTGAGAACGCCCTTGCCGGTGATCGTGCCCTTCTTCTGGTTGTTGAACGCGGTGGCGTCGTCCTTGAAGTACTGGACCACGGTTCCCGGTTCGGGGCCTTCGAAGATGATCTTCGCCTTGCCCTCGTATAGCTGTCTGCGGCGGGCCATGTGCTGGGTCTCTCGAGCTTGCGCCGGTGCGGCGCGAAAGGATCCCGGGCGTGTCCGCGCCCGAGGAAGCGCGGAACATACATAAAGCCGCATGGGAAGACAATGCGCGCGCCCCCGGCGTGCGCCGCGCGCGCAATTTGTCGCGAGCAGGCCCGCCGGCGGGATGTAGACATTGAACGCCGGACGGTCGCGCGATAAATGAAACGGGTCACCGAGCTGGCGGCGCACGCCGTGTCCGCCACCGTTCAGCCGCATCACCACCGGGGGTCACATGGCAGGATTCGACGATCGCAAGAAGGCTGCGGAATCCAAGTTCGCTCTGGACGGCGAGAAGGAATTCAGGGCGCAGGCGCGGCGCAACAAGCTGCTGGGCCTGTGGATCGCCGAGCAGATGGGCCTCTCCGGCGCCGAGGCGGACGCCTACGCCAAGCAGGTGATCGCCTCCGATTTCGAGGAGCCCGGCGACGAGGACGTCTTCCGCAAGTGCTGGGCCGACATCCAGGAGAAGGGGCTCGACATCTCCGAGCACCGCCTGCGCAGCCACATGGCCGACTTCCTGCAGAAGGCGCGGGCGCAGATCGCCAGCGAATGACGCTGCCGGTACGGCGCCCGCCGGGGCTGTTCCACCGAGGCGTGTGCGATCGCTAAGTGTCTGAATCGGGCCGCGTTGTGGTGGAATTGCTACACCCTGCCGTGGATGCCCCCGGCGTCCCGGTCATCGCTTGTGGAATGCGTGTGACCTAAAGTATGTTGCATGCGATTTGGCGGAATGCGCGTGCCGGTGGGGGCCGGCTGGCGCATCTGTCCGGGCGAAAACGGGGTGCGAGACATGAAGATCGGCGCCAGCAGGGCGGGAATCGCGGTCGCCGCGACCGTCGCATGCATCATGGGTATGGCGGCCGCGGGCGCGCAGGCCGAGAACCTTGCCGAGGAAGTCGAGGCGCTGGTGGAGGATCACCCGCAGATCCAGGCCGCCCGGCGCGCCCTCGATGCCTCCCACCAGAACATCCGGCGCGAGAAGTCGGGCTTCCTGCCCCAGGCCAGCATCACCGCCGGCGCGGGGTATGAGCATACCGATTCGCTGGCCACGCGCGCGCTGGGTCTGGAGAATCAGCAGTTCTTTGCCACCAACGCGACGGTCGAAGTGCGCCAGAACCTGTTCAGCGGCTTTTCCCGATTCGCCGGAACGGCCAGTGCCAAGGCGCTGAAGCGGGCCTCGGAAAACACCCTGGCGGCCGTGCGCCAGAACGTGATCCTCGAAGGCGTGACCGCCTATCTCAACGTCCTGCGCAACCGCGAGTTGGTCAGGCTCAACGCCGGCAACGAGCGCGCCATCCGCGAGCAGCTCGAGCTGGAGGACGAGCGCGTCATCCGCGGCTCCGGCATCAGCGTCGACGTGCTGCTGGCCAAGTCGCGCCTGCAGATCGCCAAGGAGCAGAGCATCGCCTTCGAGGGCGCGCTGAAGGATTCGATCTCCACCTACATTCAGGTCTTCGGTCATCCGCCGACGCTGGAGAGCATGGTGCCGATGCAGGTGCCGCCGTCCATGCTGCCCGAATCCAAGGAGGCCGCGGCCCAGAAGCTGCAGGCCGAGAACCCGGTGATCAAGATTGCCTCGGCCCAGGCCGATTCGGCGATGCACGAGATCGACCGGGCCCAGTCCACCTACTATCCGAGCGTCGACGTGGTGGGCAGCGCCAACATCGAGAACAATTTCGCCGGCGTCGAGGACGTGCGCCACGATTACGCCGTCAAGCTGGAGCTCACCTGGCAGCTGTTCGACGGCTTTCTGACCCCGGCCAACAGCGCCGAGGCCAACGCCCGTTACAAGGAAGCGATACAGAGCGGCCGCGATGTCAGCCGCAAGACCACCGAGCTCATGGAGCTCTCCTGGCATGAAATGGAAGTTGCAAAAGAGCGCGCCGAACTCTTGCGTAACGCGATGAATATTGCCGGTGAGGTCTTCCAGTCCCGAATTGAACTGCGGGAGGCCGGAAAAGAGACGGCCATCAATGTTCTCGACGCTGAAAATGAGCTATTCAGTGCATGCATCAACTTCGTTAACGCTTTCTTTGATTCTCAGGTAGCAGCGTTCCGAGTGTTGAATACCCTGGGCCGTCTGGATACGCGCGCCGTTGCGCAGTCCACGCCGGTCGATAACTCGGCAGTCGTCGCGCAGTGCGGGTTCACCCCCTCCGAAGGGGGCGGATACCAGCCGGCCCAGTAAAGCCGCCGACGCGCGCCGGGCTCTGTTAGGAGAGCTTGGTACATGACCAGAGACCAGTTGCCGCCGCGTCTTTCCGACGGGTTTGCGGGACAGCAGGATTTTTCGGCTGTCTTCGATGCGTCGGGCAAGGCAAGCCTGGTCATCGACAAGGGCGCGTTCCTGCTCACGGCGGACTTCGTCCGTCAGGGGCCGGATCTGATCCTCGTCGGCCAGAACGGCGAGAAGGTTCTCGTCGTCAATTTCTTCGCTTCCGAGACTCCGCCGGACCTCTACACCCTGGGCGGCGCCCAGATCACCGGCCATCTCGCTTCCATCCTCGCCGGCCCCGCCGCAGATGGCCTGGCCCAGGCCGGCGGCGACCTCGGCGAGCCGATCGGCGTCGTCGAATCCCTGGAAGGCGTGGTCTTCGCCACACGCGCCGACGGCAGCCGCGTACAACTCTCGCCGGGCGATCCGGTCTACCAGGATGACGTCATCGAAACCGGCGGCCAGGGCTCGGTCGGCCTGCGCTTCGTCGACGACACGACCTTCTCGGTCGGCGAGGACGCCCGGATGGTCCTCGACGACTTCGTCTACGACCCGGCGGCCAACACCGGCAACGCGGTCGTCAACGTGCTTCAGGGCTCGTTCTCCTTCGTCTCCGGCGCGGTGGCCAAGACGGGCGACGACGCGCTCACCGTCAAGACCCCCGTGCTCACCATCGGTATCCGCGGCACCTACGTCACCGGCCGTGGCGCGCAGGAGGGCGAGGAGTCGGAAGTCGTCAACCTGCCTGACGACGAGGGAACGACCGGCTCGGTCTTCGTCTCCAACCAGGCCGGCGGCGTTCTGCTCAGCCAGGCCTTCCAGCAGACCAGCGCCTCCAGCCAGTTCGAGGCGCCGACGCCGCCCCGGATCCTGAGCCGCGAGGAGGTCGAGGACCGCTTCTCCGACGCGCTGAACAGCCTGCCGAATGCGCCCGGCGTGGAGCGCGGCGGGCGTGACGACGACGATGGCGGCGATGACAGCCGCGACGGCGGCGGCAGCGATGCGGGCGCCGCTGCCGAGGGCGAAGGCGAGGGCGAGGCCGAAGGAGAAGCCGAGGGCGAGGGCGAAGAGGAAGCCGAAGGCGAGGAAGAGGGCGAAGGCGAAGAGGAAGGCGAAAGCGAGGAAGAGGGCGAAAGCGAGGAAGAAGCCAGCAGCGAGGAAAGCGGCGAAGGCGATTCCGGCGGCGAGGACGGTGGTCCCGAAGGCGGAGACGGTGGTCTGGGCGCCGAGGACGGCAGCCCCGAAGCGCCGGCGGAAGGCGGTTCCGAAGGCGGTGACGGCGGCGATTCTGCGGACGGCGAGGATGCCGCCGCCCCTGACGAGGGCCCGGCAGGCGGCGAAGGCGGTCCGGGCGATGGCGGGGGCGACGCGGCCGGCGACGGCGGTGATGCGGGCGGGGATTCCGGCGGCACGAGCGGCGGCGATTCCGGCGGGACCACGGGCGGCGGCGGCAGCACTTCCTTCGGCACGACATCGGGCTCGACCACGGGCGGGACATCCGGCACTGGCGGCACAACCGGTGGCGGCGGCGGCGACAGCTTCGACAGTCTGGTGGAATCGACCGCACCGCCTTCGGGCGGCGGCGGCGGCGGCACCGGCGGCGGCGGTGGTGGAGCCAGCGCGGGGCCGGGCGACGATGACGGCGGCGACGACAACAACGAAGAGGTCGTGGCTCCGCCGCCCACGGGGCCGACCGCCGGCAATGACACGTTGAACGGCAACGCGTCGGCCAACAACATCGACGGCGGCGGCGGCAATGACGTCCTGAACGGCCTCGGCGGCAACGATACCCTGGCCGGCGGCATCGGCAATGACGTGCTCAACGGCGGCGAGGGCAACGATTCCCTCGACGGCGGCACGGGCGCGGATACGCTGAACGGCGGGGCCGGTGCGGACACGCTGATCGGCGGCGCGGGCGCGGACGCCATCAATGGCGGTGACGGCTCGGACACGGCGGCCTTCACCGCGACGACGAATGCGGTAAACCTCAATCTCGGCGCGGGCACGGCGGTCTCGGGCGGCGAGACCGACACGCTCACGGGGATCGAGAACGTCCTCGGCTCCGCCTTCTCCGACACCATCACCGGCAACGCTGCAGCCAACGCGCTGAACGGCGGCGCGGGCGACGACACCCTGGCCGGCCTCGGCGGCAATGACACGCTGACCGGCGGCGCGGGCGTCGATTTCGTGGATCTCAGCGGTGAGGCGGAAGGCTTCCTGGCTGCGCTCGGCACGGTCACGCTGTCCGGCGAGGGCGGTGACACCGTCTTCTCCTCCCAGACATTTGGTCTTGCGACGAGCCAGGCCGACGTGCTGTCGGGCATAGAGGGTCTGATCGGCAGCGGTTTCGATGACAGCCTGTTCGGCGCGGCCGGAACGGGCGACACCATTTCAGGTGGCGCCGGCGCGGACGCGGTCAACGGCCAGGGCGGGGACGACAGCCTTGCCGGCGGTTCGGGCAACGATACGCTTCAGGGCGAGTCCGGCGCCGATACCCTGTCGGGCGACGAAGGCAATGACAGCCTTGTCGGCGGCAGCGGCAACGATGTTCTCAGCGGTCTGCAGGGCGACGACACCCTCGACGGCGGCGACGGCATCGACACGGCGAACTACACCGGCACCAGCAGCGGCATCGAGGTCGATCTCGCCGCCGGCACCGCGATCGACGGCGCGGCGCGCGGCAATGACGTCCTGATCGGCATCGAGAACGTCTCGGGCTCGGTCTTCGACGACACCATCGACGGCGACGCCAACGGCAACGTGCTGCAGGGCAATGACGGCGATGACCTGCTTCAGGGCCGCGGCGGCGCGGACACGCTGATCGGCGGCGCGGGTTCCGACCGGGCCGACTATTCGGAAGACGCCGCGGGCGTGAACGTCGATCTCGCCGGCAACGCGGCGACCGACGGCGGCGGCGCGACGGACAGCCTGAGCGGCATCGAGAACGTTTCCGGTTCGGCTTTCGGAGACACGCTGACCGGCAACGCCGCAGCGAACCAGCTGATCGGCAATGCCGGCGACGACATCCTGGCCGGCGGCGCCGGGGCGGACTCGCTGTTCGGCGGCCTGGGCCTCGACACGGCGGACTATTCCGCCGATGCGGCGGGGGTCACGGCCAATCTGTCGACCGGTCTGGCGACCGACGGCGGCGGCGCCACCGACAGCCTGAACAGCGTCGAGAACGTCATCGGCTCGGCCAACGACGACACCGTCACCGGCGACGGGGCGGCGAACCAGCTCTTCGGCGGCGCCGGCGACGACATCCTGGAAGGCGGCGCAGGGGCCGATTCGCTCTTCGGCGGCGCGGGCTTCGACCAGGCCAGCTATGCCGGCGACGCATCAGGCGTCGCCGTGGACCTTTCCATCGGTCTGGCCACCGACGGCGGCGGCGCGACCGACAGCCTGAGCGGCATCGAGGATGTCGCCGGCTCGGACTTCGCCGACACGCTGACGGGCGACGGCAACGACAACCTGCTCGAAGGCGGCGCCGGCGACGACGTGCTGCGCGGCGGCGATTCGCCGACGCTGGCGGGCGGCGGCTTCATCGCCGATACCCTGGACGGCGGCGCCGGCACGGACTTCGCCGACTACACGGCGGCGACCGGGGGCGTGTCGGTGAATCTCTCGACAGGTCTCGCCACCTCGGTTGATGGCGACGCCAACAGCGCCGGCATCGGCGCGGAAGTGCTCCTGAACATCGAGGGCGTGCTCGGCAGCGCCTTTGCCGATTCGATCGACGGTTCGGCGGCGTCCGACATCATCCAGAGCGGAGACGGCGGCGACCTCGTCGGCGGCGGCGCGGGCGCGGATTCCATCGACGGCGGCGCGGGCGACGACCTGATCGATGGCGGCGCGGGCAATGACACTGTCACCGGCGGTGACGGCGCCGACGCCATGACCGGCAATGACGGCGACGACAGCATGACCGGCGCGGCCGGCGACGACACGCTGATCGGCGGCGCGGGCAACGACGTGCTCGACGGCGGCACCGAGACGGACACGGCGGATTATTCCGGCGCGGCGGGCGGCATCGACCTCGACCTGCTCGCCGGTGCGGCGAGCGACGACGGCGACGGCGGCGTGGACACGCTCACCGGCATCGAGAATGTCGTCGGCTCTGCCTTCGCCGACACCATCGCCGGCGACGCGGCGGCCAACGTCCTCGTGGGCGGCGATGGCGCGGACAGCATTGCCGCGGGCGGCGGCAGCGACAGCGTCTCCGGCGGCGCGGGCAACGACACCATCGACGGCGGCGCAGGCAATGACAGCCTGGATGGCGGCGATGGCGCGGATCTGCTGCTGGGCAGCGACGGCAACGACACCTTCTCCGGCGGCGCGGGCCAGGACACTGTGGACCATTCCGCCAGCACGGGCGGGGTGCAGGCGGATCTGGCGGCGGGCAACGGCCTGGACGCGGGCTCCGGCTTTGACAGCTATGTCGGCGTCGAACACCTGACCGGTTCGACCTTCGGCGACCAGCTGGTGGGCGACGCCGGCGCCAACGCGCTGGCCGGCAATGACGGCAACGACCTTCTCGAAGGCGGCGCGGGCGACGACACGCTGGACGGCGGCGCCGGCATCGATACGGCGGACTACTCGGCCGACGCCGCGGGCGTGACGGTCGATCTCGCGGCGGGGACCGCGACCGACGGGGCCGGTGATTCGGACGTCCTCACGGGCGTAGAGAACGTCATCGGCTCCGACCAGGCCGACGCCCTCACCGGTGATTCGGCGGACAACAGCCTGTCCGGCGGGCTGGGCGACGACACGCTCGGCGGCAGCGCGGGCGCGGACACGCTGGACGGCGGCGGCGGCACGGACACCGCCGACTTCAGCGCCCTTCAGGGTGGTGCAATTGCGGGCGGCGCCGGTGTCGCAACGCCCACGGATGTCGGCACCTTCGTCAACCTGACCGATGGCGAAGGCTTCTTCTGGGATATCCAGCGGGATCTCTCGATCATCAACGGCACCAACGACGCCTATGATGACGGCCAGAACGTCACCTTCGGTATCTTCGGCGGAGCCAGCACCACCTACGCAGGCAGCACCCTGTTCGCCAGCGCCGACGGGCGCACCATCGAGGGCACGGCCGACACATCGGTTGCGGGGCTGAGCTTCAACCGCCGGCTCTTCGTGCCGGACGACGAGGGCTTCGCGCGCTTCCTGGAATCGGTGACCAACACCTCCGGCGTGCAGCAGGCCGTGACCCTGACGATCACCGGCAATCTGGGCTCGGACGGCGGCACCTTCGTGGTCGACACCAGCTCCGGCGACGCACTGACGGACAACACCGACCGGTTCATCATTTCCGACGACTCGAGCGACGGGAATGGCGGGTTCGACCCGACCATGCTGCACTACTTCGAAGGGATCGGCGCCGCCGAGTCGGCCGATCTCGTCAGCCTGGTCAACGGCAACGACAACTACACCATCGGCTTTACCTTCACGGTCGACCCCGGCGAAACCGCCTCGATCATGCATTTCGCGGCGCAGAACGCGAACCTGGCCGCCGCGCAGGCCAAGGCCGCCGGTCTCGACAACCTCGAATCCCGATTCTTCACCGATCTGTCGGCCACAGAGGCGGCGCAGCTCCAGAACTTTGCCGCCGGCGTCGGCAGTGTGAACGTCGACCTCGTGGCCGGTACGGCGACGCTGGACAATGGCGACGTCAGCACCCTGGTCGGCATCGAGAACGTGATCGGCACCAGCAATGACGACACCATCGCCGGTGACGCCAATCTCAACAGCCTGGCCGGCGGCGCCGGCGACGACAGCATCATCTCCGTCGCGGGCAACGATACCGTGGCTGGCGGCGACGGCGCGGACACGCTGGCCTTCGGCTTCGGCGATCATTTCGCCACGGGCGATGCGGGCGACGACACATTCGTGATCGACACGACGCGCCTGGACGGCAACGACACCCTCGACGGCGGCGCGGACACCGACGACCTGCAGGTTTCGGGCGGCGGCGACATCACCGCCGATCAGCTTGCCAGTACGAGCAATTTCGAACGCCTCACCCTGGTCTCCGACCTCGAGACGACGGTCGAGCTGCGCGACAACACCCTGCGCAATTCCGGCAATGTCATCGTCGACGCCTCGGCGCTGGCGGCGGCGACCAGCTTCCTGCTGATCGACGCGGCGCTGAAGACCGATGCGGCGATCGAACTGATCGGCGGCGGCTCCGAGGACGTCGCCTTCGGCACCAGCCTCGACGATACGCTCGCCGGCAATGCCGATCAGGACGCCCTGTTCGGCAATGACGGCAACGACATCATCGACGGCGGCGCGGACGCCGATCTCGTCGACGGCGGGGCCGGCAACGATTCCGTCGCAGGCGGCGCGGGCCAGGACGCCCTGGTCGGCGGGCTGGGCGACGACACGCTGGACGGCGGCGCGGATCTCGACGTCGTGGACTTCACCGATGCGGGCTCGGCGGTCACCGTCGACCTCACCGCCGGCACCGCGAGCGGCGAAGGCACGGACGTCCTTTCCAATATCGAGGCCGTTCTGGGTTCGGCCCAGGCCGACGATCTGACGGCGAACGCCGGTTCGGCCGAAGGCGCGCTGTTCGGCGGCGCGGGGGGCGACACGCTGACCGGCACGGCCGGGAACGAGGGTCTGTTCGGCCAGCTCGGCGACGACAGCGCAGACGGCGGCGCGGGATCCGACTTCCTCTCCGGCGGCGGCGGCAACGACACCTTGCGGGCGGGCGACGGCAATGACGACGTGGTCGGCGGCGCGGACGACGACCTGATCGAGGGCGGCGCCGGCAACGACCTTCTGCTGGGCGACGATCCGGCGGACGGCGGCCAGGCGCTCGGCTTCGACGGCGTCGACGACGCCGTGTTCGTGCCGAACCTCGAAGGCGTCTCCGGCACCTCCGACCTCAGTTTCGAAGCCTGGCTCACGCCCGGGGTCTCGGCCGACATGGCCGTCCTCGACATGCGCGCCGATCAGGCCGGCTTCGAGCAGGGCTTCTTCTTCGGCTTCGTCGCCGACGGTCAGGGCGGGCTCATCTCCCACGCCCGGATCGCCGACGGCGCGGGCAATGTGATCATGCTGGACGGTTCGGCGATCTCGCTGGCGGGTACGGCACAGCACTTCGCCGTCACCGTCGACCGCGACGGGCTGATGTCGATCCTGGTCGACGGGGTGGTGGATCAGACGATCGACATCTCGTCGCTGGACGGCGTCGACATCTCGACCACCGATCCGCTGTTCCTGGGCGAAAGCAATCTGGACGACGCCTTCGCCAGCTACACCGGCGCGATGGACGAGGTACGGCTGTGGTCCGTGGCGCGCACCGACGCCGAGGTCGCCGGGGCGCGTGACGACCTGCTGGTGGGCGACGAGACGGGGCTGGAGCTCTACTACCAGTTCCACGATCTGCCGGTGCAGTTCACCGCCGACGAGACGGCGAACGGCAATACGGGCTTCTTGCTGGGCGGACCGGCTCTGGAGACCTCGACCGCGGTCATCAACGACGTCACCAGCGGCAATGACACGCTGATCGGCGGCGCGGGCGACGATTCCATGGATGGCGGCGCGGGCATCGACACCGCCGACTATTCGGCGGCGAGCGGCGCGGTTGCAGTCGATCTGCTGGCCGGCGTCGCGAGCGACGGCGAGGGCGGCACCGACGCGCTGGCCAATTTCGAAGTGGTGGTCGGTTCGGCCAATGACGACAGCCTGGCCGGCTCGAACGATGCCGACACCCTGCTGGGCGGCGCGGGCAGCGATCTTCTGGTCGGCAATGGCGGCAATGACAGCCTGTCCGGCGAGGCCGGCGACGACACGCTCTCCGGCGCCAGCGCGGGCGCCGGCGACGATACGCTGGACGGTGGCGACGGCGCGGATACGGCGACCTACGCCAGCGCCACCGCGGGCATCGCCGCCGATCTCGGCGCGGGCACGGTTTCGGGCGACGCCAGCGTCGGCAATGACAGCATCACCGCCGTCGAGAACCTGGTCGCCAGCGGCTTCGCCGACACGGTTCAGGGCGACGCGGCGGCCAACCGCCTGCAGCTCGGTGCGGGCAACGATCTCGCCAATGGCGGCGCGGGCGCCGACACCATCCAGGGCGAGGCCGGCGACGATGCGATCGCGGGCGGGGCCGGCGACGACGTCCTCCAGGGCGGCGACGGCAACGACACGCTGGCCGGCGGTGCGGGCGCCGACACGCTGGACGGCGGCGCGGGCACGGATTCGGCCGATTATTCCGGTGCGGCCGGTGCTGTGGACATCAATCTGGTGGCGGCGGCGGCCTTTGACGACGGCGACGGCGGAAGCGACACGATCGTCGGCATCCAGAACGTCATCGGTTCGGCGAATGACGACACGATCACCGGCGACGTGCAGGCCAATGATATCTTCGGCGGCGCGGGCGCGGACACGATCTCCGGCGGCGACGGAACCGATACGCTTTCGGGCGGCGACGGCGCGGACAGCCTGATCGGCGGCGCGGGCGACGATTCCATGGACGGCGGCGACGGCGTCGACACGGCGGACTACTCGGCCGAAGCCGCGGGCGTGACAGTGGACCTGGGTCTCGGAACGGCTACGGACGGCGGCGGCGGCTCGGACGTCATCACGGGCGTCGAGAATGTCATCGGCTCCGACCAGGCCGACGCCCTCACTGGCGATTCGGCGGACAACAGCCTGTCCGGCGGGCTGGGTGACGATACGCTCGGCGGCAGCGAGGGCGCGGACACGCTGGATGGCGGCGACGGCACGGACACCGCCGACTTCAGCGGCATCGCTTCTGGCGTCGACGTCGACCTGGTCGCCGGCACCGCGACGCTGGGCAATGGCGACGTCAGCACGCTGGTCGGCATCGAGAACGTCGTCGGCACCGGCGACGACGACACCATCGCCGGCGATGGCGCCGCCAACAGCCTGGCAGGCGGCGACGGCGCCGATTCCATCGACGGCGCGGCGGGCGACGACACGGTCACCGGCGGCGCCGGCGACGACACCCTGAGTTTTGGCGCGGGCGCGGATTCCGTCGACGCCGGTGCTGGCGACGACGCCGTCAGGGCGACGGTGGGCGAGCTGGACGGGGGCGATACGCTGGCCGGCGGCGCCAGCGACATCCTGGGCGACACGCTCGTTCTGCTGGGCGGCGGCGCGGTTGCGGCGGCGGACCTCGCCAATGCGAGTGGCTTCGAGAACATCGCCTTCGGCACCGACGCGAACTTCACCGTCACCCTGCCCGACAGCTTCATCCCGGCGGCGGGGACGCTGACCGTGGACGGCGCCAGCCTGACCACCGGCGCGCTCACCTTCGACGGCTCCGCGGAAACCGACGGCGCACTGGCGGTGACCGGCGGCGCGGCGGGCGACTCGCTGACCGGCGGCGCAGGCGCGGATGCGCTGACCGGCGGCGCGGGCAATGACACACTGGCCGGCGGCGGCGGGGTCGATTCCCTCGACGGCGGCGCGGATACCGACACGGCGGACTATTCCGGCGCGGCCGGCGCGGTGAACGTCGATCTCGACGCCGGCGTGGCGAGCGACGATGGCGATGGCGCGACCGACGCGCTGTCGTCGATCGAGAACGTCACCGGATCGGCCGGCAACGACATCATTTCCGGCGACGCCAATGCCAACAACCTGTCGGGTGGCGATGGCGCAGACACGCTGGCCGGCGGCGCCGGCGCGGACACGCTGGCGGGCGGCGCGGGCACCGACCTCGCCGACTATTCCGCCGACGCTGCGGGCATCTTCGTCAACATGGGCGCGGAGTCCGCAACCGACGGCAATGGCGATGCCGACAGCCTGACCGGGATCGAGAACATCCTGGGCAGCGCCTTCGCCGACACGATCTTCGGCGACAGCGCGGCCAACGAACTCACCGGCGGCGGCGGCAATGACAATTTCCTGGGCCAGGCGGGCAACGACACGCTGTTCGGCGGCGCGGGCGACGACAGCCTCGAAGGCGGCAGCTCCGACGACTCGCTGGACGGTGGTATCGGCGCCGACCGCGTACGCGGCGGCAACGGCAATGACACGCTGCTGGGCGGCGACGGCAACGACACCTTGCGCGGCGACCAGGGCGACGATCTCCTGGATGGCGGCGCCGGCATCGACCAGGCCGACTATTCGAACGAGGCCGCGGGCGTCACGGTCAGCCTGGTCGCGGGTTCGGCGACCGACGGCAATGGCGGCAGCGATACGATCGCCAACATCGAGAACGTCCGGGGCTCCAACTTCGACGACACCATCACCGGCGGTGCGCTCGGCAATCTGCTGGAAGGCGGCGGCGGCGGCGACGTCATGGACGGCCAGGCCAATGACGACACGCTGAACGGCGGCGACGGCGACGACACGCTGACCGGCGGCGCCGGGTTCGACACCATCGACGGCGGCGCGGGCGTCGACGCGGCCAGCTACGCCGCCGATGCTGGCCCCGTCCTGGTGGACCTTTCAGCCAACACGGCGACCGATGGCGCAGGCGACACCGATCTGCTGCTCTCCGTCGAGAACGTCATCGGCTCCGCTTTCGATGATACGCTGACCGGCGACGCCCTCGCCAACAGCCTGGAAGGCGCCGCCGGCAATGACACCATCGTTGCGGGCGCGGGTGCGGACACGCTGGCGGGCGGCGACGGCAACGACACCCTGCTGGGCGGCGATGACGGCGATTCCCTCGAGGGCGGCGCGGGCGACGACTCGCTGTTCGGCGAAGCGGGCGCGGACATCCAGTCGGGCGGCGCCGGCAACGATCTGATCGACGGCAGCGACGGCAACGACACGCTGCTGGGCGGCGCCGACGATGACACCCTGCTCGGCGCGGCGGGCGACGATTCCATGGATGGCGGCGACGGTACGGATGTCGTCAGCTATGCCCTGGAGTCGGGCGCTGTGACGGTCGATCTCGGTCTGGGCACGGCCACGGACGCGGGTGGCGGCAATGACACGCTGACGGCGATCGAGAACGTCATCGCCTCGGAATTCGACGACGACGTGACAGGCGATGCGGCGGCCAATCTGCTGCAGCTCGGCCTCGGCAACGACACCGCCGACGGCGGCGATGGCGCCGACACCATCCAGGGCGAGGCGGGCGACGACGATATCGCCGGCGAGGGCGGCAACGATCTGCTCGAAGGCGGCGCGGGCAATGACACGGTCATCGGCGACGCCGGCGACGATACGCTGGACGGCGGCGACGGCATCGACACGGCGGACTATTTCGAAGACACCGGCGCAGTCCTGGTGGACCTCCTCGCGGGTACGGCGACCGACGGCTTCGGTGGCACGGACAGCCTGACCGGCGTCGAGAACGTGACGGGCTCGACCTTCAACGACACGATCTCGGGTGACGCCGGGGCCAACAGCCTGGACGGCGACGCGGGCGACGATTCCCTTGCCGGCGGCGCGGGGGCGGATTCGCTCCTTGGCGCGGCCGGGAATGACACCCTGGCGGGCGGCGTCGGCAATGACACGCTGGACGGCGGCGCGGACAGCGACACGGCGGACTATTCGGCGGCAAGCGGCGCGGTCCAGGCCGACCTCCTGATCGGAGAGGCGTCCGACGACGGCGACGGCGGTGCGGACACGCTCATCGGCATCGAGAACGTCACCGGTTCGGACTTCGACGACAGCATTGGCGGTGACGCCGGAAACAATGTGATCGACGGCGGCGCGGGCACCGACGCGCTGTTTGGCGGTGACGGTCTCGACACGCTGATCGGCGGCGCCGGCAATGACATTCTCGGCGGCGACGCAGGAGCGGACTCGCTCGACGGCGGCGAGGGCAATGATCTGCTCGACGGCGGCGACGACGGCGACACGCTCGACGCGGGCGCCGGAGACGACACGCTGGTCAGCTCGGCGGGCGACGATTCCATGGTCGGCGGCGACGGCACGGACGTCGTCGACTACGCGCAGGAGGCCGGCGCGGTGACGGTCGATCTGGGCGCGGGGACGGCCACGGACGCTGGCGGCGGCGCTGACACGCTGGCGGCGATCGAGAACGTCATCGGCTCGGACTTCGCCGATACGGTCCAGGGCGACGCGGCGGCCAACCTGCTGCTGCTCGGCGCGGGCGGCGATCTCGCCGACGGCGGCGACGGCGCCGACACCATCCGGGGCGAGGCGGGCGACGACGATATCGCCGGCGAGGGCGGCAATGACCTGCTCGAAGGCGGCGACGGCAACGACACGGTCATCGGCGATGCCGGCGACGATACGCTGGACGGCGGCGCCGGATTCGACACCGCCGACTATTTCGACGACATCGCCGGCGTCACCGTCGATCTCGGCGCAGGCACCGCGACCGACGGCTTCGGCGGCACGGACATCCTCATCAGCATCGAGGCCGCCGCCGGTTCGGCCCAGGGCGACCTGCTGATCGCCAGCGACAACGGCAACGCCCTGTTCGGCAATGACGGCGCCGACACGCTGATCGGCGGCGACGGGGTCGACACGATCCAGGGCGGCGACGGCGCGGACATCATCGACGGCGGCGACGATCTCGTCGGCGGCGTGCGCCAGTTCTTCGACACCGCAGACTTCAGCGACCAGATCAACGACCTGATCGTGTCGCTGGAGTTCGGCGCGGCCCATGACGGCGTGGAACTGGACCGGATCGCGCGGATCGAGCGCGTCGTCGGCGGCGACGGCAACGATGTGCTCGAAGGCGGCTTCGAGGACTTCTTCGAGGAGCTGGTCGGCGGCGCGGGCAACGACACGCTGGACGGCGTCCGCGGCTTCACGGCCGCCAGCTACCAGGACGATCCGGCAGGCATCGTCGCCAGCCTGGCGACCGGCCTCGTCACCGACGGCTTCGGCGATACCGACACGCTGATCGAGATCAGCCGGATCGAGGGCTCGGGGTTCGGCGATGCGCTGACCGGCGGCGACAGCAATGACAGCTTCCGCGGCCGCGGCGGCGCGGACACCATCGACGGCGGCGCCGGCAGCGACGAGATCGACTACAACAACGCCGGGGCGACAACGGGCGTGAATGTCGACTTCAGCGCGGGGACGGCCAGCGACGGCACCGGCTCGATCGACGTGATCAGCAATGTCGAGCGGGCGCGGGGCAGCGCCTTCGGCGACACGCTCACCGGCGACGCCAACGACAACCGTTTCCGCGGTATGGACGGCGCGGATTCCATGGTCGGCGGCGACGGCTTCGACACGGTCGATTATTTCAGCGACGCCGGCGATCCGAACGGGCAGTCGGGCGTGACGGTGAACCTGACGACGGAGCGCGCGACCGACGGCTTCGGGAACACGGACACGATCGAGGGCTTCGAGGCGGTGTTCGGCACCGACTTCGGTGACACGATCACCGGCGACGCCAACGCGAATGTGCTGGTCGGCGGCGACGGCACGGACTTCTTCTTCGCCACCGCCGGCAACGACACCATCGACGGCGGCACGGACTTCCTGAACGGCTTCGAGCAGTTCGACGACCGGCTGAGCTTCCAGAATCACGGTCTCAACGTGACCGTCGATCTGGCCGCGGGCACGGCGAGCGACGGCCTGGGAAGCAATTACGTCATCTCCGGCATCGAGCGCGTCATCGGGTCGAGCGGCAACGATACGCTGATCGGCGGCGGCAACAACGAGAACGAGACCTTCTTCGGCGGCGACGGCGCCGACGTGATCGATGGCACCAACGGCGCGTTCACCCAGGTCGACTACGGCCTCGATCCCCTCGCGGTGTCGGTGAACCTGAACGCGGGCACCGCCGTCGACGGCTTCGGCAACACCGATACGCTGACCGGCATCGAAGCGGTGCGCGGCACCAATTTCAGCGACACCTTCCTCGGCTCGGGCGCCAGCTTCGAACGCTTCCGCACCCGCAACGGCAATGACACCGTCGCCGGCGCCGGCGGCACGGACGAGCTCGACTACACCTTCAGCGGCTTCGACGGCGTCAATGTCGACATGTCCGCCCAGGATGGACAGGGCGGCACCGGCAATACCGACAAGGGCGGCACCAACGGCGTCGACACCTTCACCGGGATCGAGCGGATCCGCGGCTCCGAGGGCGACGACACGGTGCTCGGCGATGATGGCGACAACCGCTTCCGCCTGCTGGAGGGTAACGATTCCGTCGATGGCGGCCTCGGCTTCGACATCATGGACTTCCGCACGGTCTCCGGCTCCTTCGTCGAGATCCAGGGTATCGTCGCCGATCTCGGCGCGGGCACGGCGGTCGATCAGTTCGGCTTCACCGACACGCTGGTCAACATCGAAGGCGCCATCGGCTCCGAGCTGGGTGACACGCTGACCGGGTCGGCCGACGCCAACCTGCTGGAGGGCCGTGACGGCCTCGACGTGCTGATCGGCGGGGCGGGCGACGACACGCTGGACGGCGGCGATGACAATGTTGACGGCGTCGCACAGTTCTTCGACACCGCCGACTATTCCCAGGATACCGCAGCGGTCGATATCAATCTGTTCACCGGCATCGGTCTTGACGGCTTCGGCGATACGGACACCCTGCTGAACATCGAACGGATCGTCGGCTCCGACTTCGACGACACGCTGACCGGCGGCGCCAACAGCTTCTTCGAGGAATTCGACGGCGGCGCGGGCAGCGACCTGATCGACGGCGGCGATGCGCTGGCCCAGGACGGCGGCTTCGACGCCGCCAGCTACCAGAACGCCGGCGCGGCGATCAACGCCACCTTCGTCGGCGGCATCGGCACCGTCACCGGCGGCGACGGCGGCACCGACACGCTGATCGGCATCGAGCGCGTCGAGGGCACCGAATTCGACGACACGCTGATCGGCGACGAGAACTTCCAGACCTTCCGCGCCCGCGGCGGCAACGATTCCATCGAGGGCGGCGCCAGCCTGTTCGACGAGGTCGACTACCTCAACAGCGGCGCGTTCGAGGGCGCGAACATCAACCTGGCGACCGGCATCGCGACCGACGGCACGGGCGGCACGGACACGCTGTCGGGCATCGAGCGGGTGCGGGGCACGAACCTCGACGACACCATCACCGGCGATGACGGCGACAACCGCATCCGCGCCATGGGCGGCTTCGACGTGGTCGACGGCGGTCTGGGTCAGGACACCATCGACTATTCGTCGGCCCAGTCGAACTTCGCCGAGGCGCAGAACGGCGTCGCCGTTTCGCTGGCCGTCGGAATCGGCCGCGACGCCTTCGGCGATGTCGACCTGCTGAGCAATATCGAGCATGTGCGCGGCACCGCGCTGGACGACGTGATCGAGGGCGACGCCAACGCCAACCAGCTCGACGGCGGCGACGGCGACGACGAGTTCCTGGGCGGCGCGGGCGACGACACCTTCATCGGCGGCAACGGCTTCGACGAGGTCGCCTTCGACGACGACGGCGTCATCCAGGGCGTCAACGCCGACCTTTCGCTGGGCGGCGCGACCGACGGCTTCGGGGATTCGGATTCGTTCTCGGGTATCGAAGCGCTGGTGGGCACGGGGTTCGGCGACACCCTCTCCGGCGACGGGTTTGCCAACCGGCTGGAAGGTCAGGGCGGCGACGACACCCTGCTCGGCAATGACGGCGACGACACCCTGGAAGGCGGCGCCGGAAACGACACCATCGGCGGCAGCGCCTTCGGCAATGGCGGCGACGACATCGTCTTCGGCGGCGACGGGGACGACCTGGTCTTCTCCGGCGATGGCGTCGACACGCTCTTCGGCGGGCTCGGCAGCGACACGCTGGACTTCTCGCCCGGCCTGCAGCCGGCGGTAGTCGATCTCTCCACCGGCGCGGTGGCCAATGACGGCAGCGGCAACGCCGAGACGGTCAGCGGCTTCGAGGCCGTGGTGGGCACCACCGGCGACGACACGCTGACCTTCGGGCTGGGCACGACGATGACCGGCGGCGCGGGCGATGATCTGTTCATCGTCGGCGACGGCATCGGGCTGAACAACGTCATTACCGATTTCACCGCCGGCTCCGGCAGCCCGGACGTCATCGACCTGATCGCCTTCGGCTTCAGCAACCTCGCCGAGGTGCAGGGGGTCTCCAGCGACGACGGCACGAACACCACCATCCAGCTCGACGGCGACGACGCGCTGGTGCTGGAGAACGTTCAGGTCGCCGATCTGGCGGCCAGTGACTTCATCTTCGACTTCACGCCGACGGCGCAGTTCTCGGTCGACGACATCGATGGCACGAACGGCTTCTTCGTCGGCAGCAGCCAGAACAATACCGGCTTCGGCGAGTCTGGTGACGGCGTCGGCGACGTCAACGGCGACGGCCTGGACGACGCGCTGGTCGGTGCGCCCTTCGGCAATGGCGGCAATGGCGAATCGTTCGTCCTGTTCGGCGACGCGGCGCCCGATCTCGACAATACCGAATCGAGCCTGATCGCCGGCGGCGACGCCATCGGCGTCCTCGACAGCGGCGCCGGCGGCGGCGAGTACGCCGGCTACAATGTCACTTCGGTCGGCGACATGAACGGCGACGGCTTCCTCGATTTCGCTGTCGCCGTGCCGGGCTTCTACACCGACAGCGTCAGCGGCAACGGTCAGGTGGCGGTTGTCTTCGGTGACGCCAACGGCCTCGGCCAGGACATCGATCTTGCCGGGCTCGACGGGACCAACGGCTTCAAGGTGACGGCGGGCAGCTCGGCGTCATTCGACAGCTTCGCCTACAGCATCGGCGGCGGCGGCGACTTCAACGGCGACGGCTTCGACGATCTGATCGTCACCGACGAACGCTACAATTACGGTACCTACAGCAATGCCGGTCAGGTCTTCGTCGTCTTCGGCAAGGCCGGCGGTTTCGCCGCCAGCGCGACCATGGATTCGCTGGTCACCGCGGGTGACGCCATCGGCATCCAGGGCGGCGCGTTTTCCTCCTATATCGGCACCGAAGCGAGCTTCATCGGCGACTTCAACGGCGACGGCTTCGACGATATCGGCCTCAGCCAGTATCTCGCCGGCGAACCGTTCTACGCCCCGACGGTCAGCGTTGTCTTCGGCCAGAGCGAGCCGCTGGGCACTCTCGACCTCCAGAACCTGATCGCCAACGGCGACGCCTTCCAGCTCACACAGAACCAGAACGGCGACGATCTGGGCTCGAACATTGCCGGGACCGGCGACGTCAATGGCGACGGTTTCGACGATTTCCTCATCAGCGCGTCCGGGACGGCCATATCCGGCTCCTACACCTATGAGGGCCGCGTCTTCCTGCTGTTCGGCAACGCCAATGCCGCCGGCGCGCAGGCGGACCTCACCAATCTTCAGGCCGGCGAGGGCGTGTCCTTCGACGGCCTCGCGGCGGGCGACCGGCTGGGTTCCTCGATCGATGGCGGCGGCGACTTCAACGGCGATGGCATAGCCGATTTCGTCATCGGCGCCGAAGGCGTCGACTACGGCAGCTACAGCAATGTCGGCGAGGCCTATGTCATCTTCGGACCCGGCGAGGCGGTGCCCGTGACGAGCTTCGACCTGTCGACGATCGACGGCACCGACGGCGTCACCATCACCTCTGCGCCGGTGGACAATATCTATCTCGGCCAGGGCGTTGCCATGATCGGCGACATCAACGGCGACGGCTTCGACGACATCGCCGTGACCACCCGCTATGACGACGCCGGTGCGGTCTCCTACGACCAGATCGCCATCTTCTTCGGCCTCGATTCCACGGGCCTGGCGCAGGCCGGCGACGCCGGCGCCAATGCGCTGACGGGTGGAGCAGATACGGACCTGCTGTTCGGCAATGCCGGCGACGATACCCTGACCGGCAATGCCGGAGATGACGTGCTGCGCGGCGGCACCGGCAATGACAGCATGATCGGCGGTGACGGCAACGACCTGCTGGAAGGCGGCGCGGGGCAGGACACGCTGATCGGCGGCAATGGCGCGGATACGCTCCGGCCCGGTGCGAACGACGGTTCGGGCGATATCATCCAGCCCGGCGCAGACAGCAATCTGGTCGAGTTCATCGCGCCGGGCGAAGGCTTCTTCGCCCTGCTCTACGACGACCAGTCGGTCGGCATAAACGCGACTATCGGCAACATCTCGGGCACGGTCGTGAAGTCCGGCGGCACGGACACGCTGGAAGGCGTCAACCTGATCGACGGAATCACCGGCGGGCTGATGCTGGTCGGCGGCACCGGCGACGACACGGTCAGCGCCGACCTGATCGATTTCAACGAGTTCTTCCAGTTCCGCGGCGGCGCCGGCAATGACGACTTCACCGGCGGCGGCGGCTTCGACCGGCTCGACTACATCACGGCGGCCGCCGGCGTGAGCCTCGACATCGGCGCCGGCACGACCAGCGACGACGGCGACGGCGGCACCGACATCTTCGCCGCCATCGACGAAGTGCGCGGCAGCACCTTTGCCGATTCCATGCTGGGCGGCGCGGGCGACGACCGCTTCATCCCCGACGAGGGCAATGACACCATCGACGGCGGCGGCGGCTTCAACCTGGTCCGTTATGACCGCACCAATGTGGACTCCGTCAACTTCGATGCGTCGACCGGTATCGCCGACGTCGTCATCAATGCGACCGCCTATACCCAGGATCTCTCGAACATCCAGGCCGTGCGTGGCTCGGATGGCGACGACACCCTGCTGGGCAGCGGCTCCTCGGTCGAGTTCCGCGGCAATGGTGGCAACGACTTCCTTCTGGGCGGCTCGAACAACCTGAACACGCTCTCGGGCGGGGCCGGCGACGACACGATCAATCCGAACGGTTCGGGGAATGGCGACGCCATGGATGGCGGCGATGGCGTCGACCTGCTGCAGATCGATTTCAGCGAGCCGAACGGTCTGGGCGATCCGACTTTCAACTTCGACATCGCCATGGACGGCTCGGCGACCGACATCACGGTGGCGACGGGCTTCACCGGCACCGGCAATGCGAAGACCTTCATCAATTTCGAGCGCGCCGACCTGACCGGCGGCAATGGCAACGACCTCTTCGCCGGCGGCGCGCTGGACGACACGCTGAACGGCGGCCTTGGCAACGACACGCTGAACGCCGGTTCCGGCGGCGCCGACGTGATCGACGGCGGCGGCGGCGATGACGTTCTTACCTCGGCGCTTGGCAACGACACGGTGTCCGGCGGCGCCGGCAACGACACCATCCTCGTCGGCGACGGGGCCGACTCGGTCAACGCCGGCCTCGATGACGACTCCGTCGACGGCGGCGCGGGCGACGACTTCCTCGACGGCTCCTTCGGCAACGATACGGTGACCGGCGGGCTCGGCGCCGACACAATCGACGGCGGCAGCGAGAATGATCTGCTCGATGGCGGCGATGGCGCGGATTCCATCTTTGGCAGCTCGGGCTTCGACCAGCTCGACGGCGGGGATGGCGACGACACGCTGGATGGCGGCGACGACGACGACACGCTGGTCGGCGGCCTTGGCGCGGACTCCATCATCGGCGGCGCGGGCGCGGATCTCGTCAGCTACTTCGACGATGCGAACGGCGTCAGCGTGAACCTTGCAACCGGGACGGCGACGGACGGCGGCGGCTTAACCGACACCCTAACCGGCGTCGAGAACGCCAGCGGTTCCGCCTTCGGCGACACGCTGGTGGCCGCTGCCTCCGGCAGCCTGCTGCTCGGCAATGGCGGCATCGACATCATCGGCGGTGGCGACGGCGACGACAGCCTGTTCGGCGGCGATGGCACCGACACGATCACCGGCGGGCTTGGCAATGACAGCATGTCCGGCGGCGCGGGCAATGACAGCATGCAGGGACTGGGCGGCGACGACACGCTGGACGGCGGCGCGGGCGTCGATACCCTGGATGGCAGCGCCGGCATCGACACCGCCATCTTCTCGTTCAATGCGGGGCCGATGATCATCGATCTCGTGGCCGGGACGGCGTTCGACAGCATCGCCGGCGAAACCGACGTGGTGCTGCAGATCGAGAACGTCGTCGGCTCGGGCGCCGCCGACACGATCACCGGCGACGGGGCCGACAACGTGCTGGACGGCGGCGCAGGCAATGACCAGCTCTCCGGCGGCGGTGGCGACGACACGCTGATCGGCGGGGCGGGCGGCGATCTGCTCGACGGCGGCGTTGGCGGCGTCACCGGCGACTTCGTGGACTATTCGGGCGAGACGGCAGGCGTGGATGTCGATCTGGGGTCCGACTTCGGCATCGATGGCGGCGGCGCGACCGACACCCTGACCAGCATCGAGCACGTCATCGGCTCCGACTTCGCGGACACGATTGTCGGTCAGGACAACGAATCGAACCAGCTCTTCGGCGGGTTGGGATCCGACGTCCTGATTGGCGGTCTGGGTGCCCAGACCCTGAATGGCGGAGCCGGCGACGACGCGATCGAAGGCGGCGCCGGGGCGGACGATCTCACCGGCGGCGACGGGGCCGACTTCTTCCAGTACCTGTCCACGGCGGATCTGCAGGTGGTTGCGGCGAACCAGACCGTCGCGGCGGCCGGTGTGTCGGTCGACCTGATCAACGATTTCACCGGTACCGCAGACGGCGGTACGGACGCCTTCCTGTTCGACACCGGCCAGGGCGGTTTCGACGAGGTCGGGTTGACGGCGACGTTCGCCACGATCGGCGCGGCCTATGACGGCACCAATTCGGGCGTCGGGGCAGGGTCGGCCTATATCTTCGACGGCCAGCACCTGATCTTCGACAATGACGTGGCCGTTGCGGGCTATCAGGTGATCGCGGACACCAACGGCGCGACGGTCGCCGAGGCCGATCTGCAATCCTTCGGCGGCGGGCAGCTGGAGCCGTGATGCCCGCCGCGTGACAAAACCGGCGTGATGTAGCATAGAGGCGCTGTGGACAAACCCGCATTCAGATCGTTGATCGGCCCCATTCTGCCGGCGACCGGCGAGTTGCTGACGCTCAGCCTGTTCGTCAACCTGATGGCGCTCGCGGTGCCCGTGTTCGTGCTGCAGGTCTACGACCGCGTCGTCGCCAAGGCCGGCCTGACCACGCTGCAGGGTCTGGCGATCGGCGTGGGCATCGTCATCGTCTTCGACTTCCTGCTGCGCCAGACCCGCAGCCGCGTGGTGCAGCGGGCCTCGCTCCGCTTCGACCTGGAGTTCGGCAAGCGCCTGTTCGAAAAGCTCAACCGCCTGCCGCTCCGGGTGCTGGAATCGCGGCCCGCCTCCTACTGGCAGGGGCTGTTCCGCGACGCTGACACGGTCCGCAACGCCGTCGCCGGTCCGCCGGTGATCATGCTGGTCGATCTGCCCTTCGCGATCCTGTTCCTGGGCATCATCTACATCATCGCCCCGCCGCTGGTCTGGGTGATCGTGGTGGCGGCGGGAATCTTCGTGCTGTTCGCGCTGCGCTCCGGTTTCGCCATGAGCCACGCCGCCGGCGCCGAGCGCACCCGGCAGCTCAACCGCGACGGCTTCCTGGCCGACATCATCCAGAACCGCACCACGATCAAGGCGCTGGCGCTGGAGAAGGCGGTGACGCCCATGTGGCGCGATCGCCAGGTCGACGCCATCGAGGGCGCCATGGCCCGCGGCGCCGTCTCCGACAGCTACGGCAATGTCGGCGTCAGCCTGACCGTTTCCACCACCATCGCCATCACCACCGTGGGGGCGCTGGCAATCATCGATCAGCAGATCTCCATTGGCTCACTGGTCGCCACCAACATGCTGGCCTCTCGCATTGTCGGGCCCTTCGCCCAGCTGGTCGGCCAGTGGCGCAACCTGGTCATGGCGCGCCAGGCGGGCAAGCGGGTGGCGGAGGTGCTGGCAATGGCCGACGACTACCGCGAAAGCGCCATGCAGCTTCCCCGGCCCGAGGGCGCGGTGACCGTGGAGCAGGTGAATTTCGGCTTCGATCCCCAGGCCGAGCCGGTGCTGCGCGATATCCGCATCCGCGTGCCGGCGCGCGGCGTGCACGCCATCGTTGGCCCCAACGGCTCGGGCAAGACGACGCTGCTGAAACTGATCCAGGGGCTCTATCGTCCGGACAAGGGGCGCGTGCTGCTCGACGGCGCAGATATCGGTCAGTTCACCGTCACCCAGCTCGCCAACTGGATCGGCTACGTCCCCCAGGAGAATGTGCTGCTGGCCGGCACCATCCGCGAGAACCTGGCGCGCGGCCGCGAGGACGTCACCGACGAGGACATCCTGAAGGCGGCCGGCGCGGTCGGCGCGCACGAATTCATCGTCGACCTGCCCGACGGCTACGAAACCGTGGTCGGCGAGGGCGGCCGGACGCTTTCGGGCGGCCAGAGGCAGCGTCTGGCCATCGCCCGGGCGCTGATCGGCGATCCGGCGGTGCTGCTGATGGACGAGCCCTCGGCCAGCCTGGACCGCGCGGCGGAGGAACAGCTTCGCGACTGCCTGGCGCGGCTGGGGCGGGAACGCACGATCGTCATCGTCTCCCACAGCCCGCTGCTGCTGTCGGCGTGTCACAACATCATCGTTCTGGAGAAGGGCGTGGTCGTGCGCGGCGGACCCGCGCGCGAGATCCTGCCCACCATCATCCGCCGCGCTCCGGCGCCGCCGGCGCCTGACGCCGCGACGCCGGCCCCGCGCGAGGAGACGCCCGTGGAGGCGGCGCAATGACAACGGACGAACGCATCGAACGCCTGCAGAGCCGGGCCCGCGCCCGGGGCTGGCGCGTCTTCGCCCTGATCGTCATCCTGCTGGTGATCGGTTTCGGCGTCTGGGCAGGCACCGCGCAGCTCGACGAGGTGGCGGTCGCACCGGGCGAGGTGAAGCCCCAGGGCAAGCTGAAGAAGATCCAGCACCTGGAGGGCGGCATCGTCGAGGAGATCCTGGTCTCCGAAGGTCAGATCGTGGCCGCCAACGAGCCGCTGATCCGCATCGGGCTGGCGCCGAACCAGGCCAATCGCGAGGAACTTCTCTACCGGGTGGACGCGCTGAAACTGAGTGCGGCGCGCCACCGCGCGCTCGCTTCCGGTCAGGCGCTGGAATCGGACAAGCCGTTGGAATTTCCTCCGGAGGCCGCCGAACGGCACCCCGATCTCGTGGCCATCGAGACCGAAGCCTATGAAAGCCGGCGCAACCAGTCCCGTTCCCAGGCCAGCCTGCTGCGCAACCAGCTTCGTCAGCGCCAGGCGGAGCTGGCCGAGCTGCAGTCGAAGGCGCGGGCGCTGGAGGGCAATCTCGCGGTCGCCCGCAAGCGTTTCGAGATCTCCGCGGGGCTGCTGGAAAAGAGCCTCACGCCCCGCATCGAGCACCTGGAACTGGAGGCCGAGGTCCAGGATCTGGAAGGCCGGCTGGATACCACGCGCAAGGCGATACCCCGCGTCAACGCCTCCATCGCCGAAGCGCGCGACCGCATCGAGGAGGAGGAACTCCGCGTCCACGCCGAGGCTACGGAAGCGCTGTCCAAGACCGAACAGGAGCTTGGGCGCCTGGTCGAGCTGCTCTCCGAGGCGACCGACCAGCAGCTCCGGGCCACCATCCGCAGCCCCATCGACGGCGTGGTCAAGAACCTGACCGCCAACACCATTGGCGGCGTGGTCCGTCCCGGCGAACCGATCATGGAGATCGTGCCGCTGGATGAGACCCTGGTGATCCAGGCCAAGCTCAATCCCGTCGACCGCGGCTATGTCGAGGTCGGCCAGGAAGCCAAGGTGAAGATCACCGCCTACGACTTCTTCCAGTACGGCGCGCTCAACGGCCGGGTCATCCGCATCGGCGCCGACGCCAACCGCCTGCCCTCGGGCGAGCCCTATTTCGACGTGGTGATCGAGACCCGGAGCAGCTTCACCGACAAGTCCGGCGCGGTGCTGCCGATCACGCCGGGCATGCAGGCGGCCGTCGACATCCATACCGGCGACCGCTCGGTGCTGACCTATCTGCTGAAGCCTTTCCTGCGGCTGAAGCAGGAAGGCTTCCGGGAGCGGTAGGGGCGGAGCGGCGTCTGGTTGCGCCGCCACTCACTCGGCGTGTCGCCCCCGCCTCTGTGCGGGGGTCCGGAGCGGCGTTGCCGCGAGTCGACGGTCTGACGGGATGCCTGCGCGGGGGCGGGCAGGACGGGGTAGGGAATGACACCACCGCCCCGGGACTCAATCCCGGGGCCAGGGGCTTGCCGTGGCCGGTCAGCTCAGCGCGCAGCCTTCGACGGTGATGCGGTGCATGACGCGGCGCTGGCCGTGATAGTCGTTGACCGCGTAGTGCCAGGTGGCGCGGTTGTCCCAGAAGGCGACCGAGCCGTCCTCCCACCTGAAGCGGTAGGTGAACTCGGGCCGCGCGGCGTGGGCGTAGAGGTACTGCAGCAGGGGCCGGCTCTCTTCCTCGCTCCAGCCGTCGAAACGGATGGTGAAGCCGCCATTGACGTAGAGCGCCCTGCGGCCGCTGATCGGGTGGGCGATGACGGCCGGGTGGACCGCGTCCTGCGTCGCCAGGTCGGGATTGCCGATGCGTCCGTCCTGCCGCGGCGCGTAGCCGGACTTCGCACCGAAGACGTGGCGGCTCGAATGGACAGCGTTCAATCCCTCCAGCGTCCGCTTCAGTCCCTCTGAAAGGGCCTCGTAGGCCGCATACATGTTGGCGAACAGCGTGTCGCCGCCCCGCGCCGGCACTTCCCGGGCGACCAGGATCGAGCCCAGCGCCGGCTCCCGGTCGTAGGAATGATCGGTGTGCCAGCCGCCGCCGATATTGCCCGTCTGCTCCGGCTCCTTGGCCACCATGGCGATCTGCGGGTAGTCCTCGTTCTTCGCGAAGAAGCGGTTGACGTTGATCGCGCCGAATTTCTCCGCGAAGGCGATGTGATCCTCCGGCGTGAGCTTCTGGCCGCGGAAGAACAGGACGCCGTGGTCGCCCAGCGCCGCACGCAGTTCGCCGGCGACATTGCCGCTGACATCGCGCGACAGGTCGACGCCGCGGACGAAGGCGCCGACGCCGCCGCCCGAAGGTTCGATCTCGATCATCGTCCTTCCTCCCGGACTTGCCTTGATTAATGCAGATAGATTATTGCGGGTCCGCTGCGATTGCCATTGCAAATGCCGCGCAGGTGGCCTGCCGGGCTCACTCGCTGATGATGGCGTTCGCGACGTAGACCGTCTCGGCCGCCGGGTGCATCACCTGACGCTCCATGTTCAGCGCCATGTCAGCGGGCAGCAACTGGGTCCAGGCCGGGTGCAGGCGGGTGAACCAGTCGATGTCGGCCAGCAGCGCGCCCAGGATCTCGCGCACCGTGCCGTCCTCCATCCGGGGCGATGCGACCAGCAGCGCGGCGACGGCGAAGGTATCCAGGGTCTCCGTCATCTCGGCATAGGTGTTGCGGCGGAAGCGGAAGAAATCGATGCCGCGGCGGCTGCGGACGAAATCGGCCACCTCGCTGCGCACGAAGCCGAGGATCTCGCCGTCGCAGTTCTTCAGCACCGATGCGATCTTCGAATTGGGGATGCCGGAGAGAAAAACGAAGCCGTCGATCCGGCCGCGGCAGAATGCGCTGGCCTCCTCGGCGCCCGAGAGCTCGACGGGGTTGGCGAAATCGGCCAGGCGGATGCCGTTGGTCCGCATCAGCGCCTCCAGCGTCAGCCGCGTCCCCGAGCCCGGCATGCCGATGTTGAACCGGTGCGCCAGCACGTCGCCGGCGACCGTCATCCCCAGGCTGCGGCGGCCCACGACCTGGAAGACTTCCGGGTAGAGCGCGGCGACCGCGAGCCGTTCGCCGACGCCCGGCCGCCCGGCAAGCACATCGGACTGGGCCATGGCGAGATCGGCGCGTCCGGCGCGCAGCAGGGCCAGGTTCTCGCCGGAGCCGGCGGTCTCCATGACGCGGCAGTCGAAGCGGTTGTCGGGCCGGCGTTCCAGCACGCGGCAGACGGCGTTGCCGGCCGCGTAGTAGAGGCCGGTGATCGAGCCCGTGGCGATGACGAGGCGCTGGCGCTCCTGCGCCGCAAGCGGCGTCGTCAGCAGGGCCGCCAGCAGCACCGCCAGCAGCACCGCTATGGGAAGGGCCCGGACCATGCTCAGTTCCCGATCCTGAGCCGGCGGATCGCGGAGCGCGCGTCGGGCGCCGGCGGGTGCGGGCCGCTGGTGTCGTCGCCGGCCCCGCGGATGCCGGCGATCAGCTCCCGCTTCGGCGGCGCGCGGCACTGGCCGGGGTCGTCCCGCCCCTCAGCGGGGACGGCAAGTTCCGCCGAAGGACCGAGATGCGCGATCCGGCCGCCGATGCGCACGCGGTAGCCGCCCTCGGCCATGGTCGCGACCTCGCCGACATCGGCCTCGGCGCAGTCGAGCGAGATCAGGAACAGCCAGTCGGCGTTGGTCGTTGGCCGGGCCACCGTGTAACGGCCATGCCATTGCGGACGCCAGTCCGGCTGCAGGCGCTTGCTGGGCTCGCGCGGAAAATCGGTGGTCTGGCCGAAGCCGCTTTCCGGTCCGGCGATCTGGCGGATGCAGATCCGGCCCGCGTCCATGGCCAGCCGGATGCCGCCATCCGCGGTCGGCTCCATCCGGCGCCGGGCGTGAATGTTCCATTCGAACCGCCGCGGCGTCGCCGACACCAGGTGGTCATAGACCAGAACCTGATCCGGCCGGAGATACATGATCGTCCGCTGCGCGGCCGCGAGTTCGCCGGCATAGGCCTCTGTGGCGTCGCCGGCGATGGCGTCGTAGCCGGGGCAGCTGGTGAAGCGCGTCAGGCGCCCGCGCGCGCCGATGTCGTCCCATGGCTGACCCTTGCCACCATCGAAGGTGATGGCGTTGTGCGCCTCGGTACGGGTGGTCCAGGCGAGGTGGTGGCGGGACTTGTGGGTGTCGTAATAGCCGGAATCGATCGCCAGCGGTTCCCGGCGGCCATTGATGATGAAGCTGTTCTGGTCGGCGTGGCTGTGGCTGAAGCTGCCATAGGGGCTGGACTTGAACAGGATCGAATAGCGGTCGGGATCGGCCAGGTCGCTGTGCAGCGCCGCCCAGCCGATCGAGGGGAAGACCGCGGCGCCGGGCAGCCGCCGGGCGCTGGCCCCGCCGGTATCGATCGGCGCCGGCGGCTGGCCCGCGCCCAGCAGGAACGTCCAGCTGGCGAACTCCTCCTGCAGTTCCGACGCGTCGAGTTCGCCCTCGCTGATGAGGCGCCGCCAGCCGGCGTAGAGATGGCCGGCCAGCGGCTCGCGCGTGCGCTCGAACAGCATGCGCGCGGTCTCGGCCCAGACGTAGGGGCGATAGTCCTCGGCGCCGTCGCCGAAGCCGCTGTTGGGCGCGCCGGGGGGAATGACGTAGTTGAGGAAGACGCTGACCTCGCGCGCCCAGCCGGCCTCGAAATAGTCGACGCCCGTGGCGCTGCGGATGGCGTCCCAGTAGGCGAGGTTGTTGAGCACTTCCCAGGTGCCGTAGTTGACGCCGTTGGCATAGCCGCCGTCGTCACCGCCCCACGGATTGCCGAGTCCGATGAAGACCGGATAGGCGGCTTCGAACCAGGTCCGGGCGCGGGGCGTGTCGCCGGCCAGGACGGTGGCGATCGACAGGATGCCCAGCACGTGGCGGTAGCCGTGGGAGTTGTAGGGATAGGCGGCGATGGCGCGGCTGTCATCGACGATATAGGCGTCGAAGGTCTGCTGCACCCGGTTCTCGATGGCGGTCAGCATCCGCCGCCGCTGGCCGCCGTCCAGTTCCTCGTGCGCGATGTCGTAGGCCACGGCCAGCGCCTTGGCCACGCGCAGGTTGAGCAGATCCGCCGCCTGGTTGGAGGTCGCGCCGAAGGGATCGAGCTTCGTCAGCCAGTCCGCCGCCGCCAGCGCCTGGTCCAGCCCGAAGCGGTCGTCGCGCAGATGACGCGTGACCACCCAGACGATCAGCCCGTCGTGAAGCAGGCGCATCACCCGGTTGACCGAGCCCCGGATCTCCCGGCGGAACGTCACCAGTTCCTCGCGGGAGAGCTGGTCGACGCCGCCGGCCCCCAGCGCCGCCTCGTTGCGCGGCAGGGCCAGCGGCGGCGCTCCTGTCCGGGCGGCGACCTCGTCGAAGAAGTCGCGCTTCCAGCCGATAAAGGCGTCGGCGATGAGCAGCGAACGGTCCGGCTCCCCGGGCAGCAGGCGCGGGCGCCTGCGTTCGGCGGCGCGGGCATAGGCGTCGGCCGGATTCTCGATCGAGCGGCGGCGGATGTCGGGGCCGATGGTGAAGCTGCGTGTCCCGGTCCAGTCCAGCGGCGCGGCGAAGGCGGGCCAGCGCCTGAGCCGCCAGCGGTGGGTGCCCGGCGGCAGCGGCTCCTTCAGGGTCAGCAGGTTGGCGCTGGAGAAGCGCACCAGTTCCTCGCCGCTCTCCAGGGCGATGCGCACTTCATAGACGTCGCCCGTCTTGCCCCGCCGCCAGCGGAAGCTGGGCGGGTTCTGCGCCGGGTGGGCGCCGTCATTGGGGTAGGGGCGCATCTCCCGCCCGCCGCCGGGCGTCAGATCGTCGACAACGTCGGGACGGGTGAGAAGGGTCTGAGCCAGCCGCGTCGGCTCCGCCGCCGCCGGCGGCATGGCCGCCGCCAGAACGAGCGCAGCCGGAACCAGGAACCAAAGCTGCCGGAGCGGATTCCGCATCACTAACCCCCGGGTGTCACCCTACCTCACGCGGGAGCCTGCGGTTGCGCGAAAAATGGATGGCCGCCATCACGATTTCTCGCGGGCGGCGGACGGTCATCGAGGGGGTGTGGTGCCGCCAGACGAAGAAAGTCTGAACACCATATTTCAGACCTTGGCTGACTGGGAGCGACAACTCAAGGCCTGCGAAGATGTTATCCCCTATGATCTGGGGAACAGGTCGGATGGGCCATCGCCATGACCCGTACCGTCTTCAACCACGCATCCGGCGCTGCCCGGAAGCCGTCCCGCCCTGCTCCGTTCTCGATCCGGCTGACAGCGGATGAGCGCGCCTGGCTTGAACGAAAGGCGGGAAGCAAGCCGCTCGGAACCTACATCCGTGACCGGTTGCTCGGCGACAATGCTGCCGGACGGTCAGCGGTCAGAAGCCCAAAGCCTGACTATGCGATGCTCGGCAAGGTGCTCGCGGCTCTGGGCCCGTCTGAGCTGGCGACCAGCATCTGCATGATGGCGAAGCTCGCGGAGCGAGGCTCGCTGCTGGTCGATGATGAGTGCGCTTCGAGTCTTCAGGCGGCCTGTTCGGATATTCAGAAAATGCGCCTTCTGCTCATTCGTGCGTTGGGCCTGAGGCCGGGCGGTGACGAATGATTCTGGTCGGCAACCAGCGCGGTGGCGCGAAGGATCTCGCCCGGCATCTCATGAAGCAGGACAATGAACATGTCTCTGTGCATGAGCTGCGCGGCTTTGTTGCCGACGATCTGGATGGCGCGTTCACCGAAAGCTACGCGATCAGCCGTGGCACGAAGTGCAAACAGTTCCTGTTCTCCCTCAGCCTGAATCCGCCGCCGGATGAAGAGGTCAGCACGGCCGATTTCGAGGAGGCGATTGACCGGGTTGAGGCCAAGCTCGGCCTGACAGGCCAGCCGCGCGCCGTCATCTTTCACGAGAAGGAAGGCCCCGGCGGCATGCGCCGCCATGCCCATGCCGTCTGGAGCCGGATCAGGGCCGATGAGATGAAGGCGGTGCAGATATCTCATTCGCACCGCAAGCTCGTGGATATGAGCCGGGAGCTGTATCTGGAGCATGGCTGGAAGATGCCGCGCGGGCTCGCCGACCAGAAGAACCGCGATCCCCGCAACTTCACACTGGAGGAATGGCAACAGGCCAAACGTGCGGGACGCGATGCGAAGGAGATGAAGGCCGCCATACAAGATGCCTGGGCCATCTCGGACTCGAAGACTGCATTCAGTAACGCGCTTCTGGAGCGCGGGCTCTGGCTCGCGCGTGGTGATCGGCGCGGCTATGTCGCCGTCGATCCCGAGGGCGAGGTCTACAGCCTGTCACGCTGGGCCGGTGTGAAGACAAAGCAGCTTCACGAGCGGCTGGGCGATGAAAAGTCACTGTCCAGCGTCGAGGACGCAACGGCTCGCATGGCAGCGACCATGAAGCAGAAGATGGACGCCTTCCAGAAGGAACTGGAGTCCCGCAAGCAGGCCGAACAACAACGATACGAAACGCAGCGTATGGCACTTGTCGAGCGCCAGCGCGCCGAACGGAAGGCGCTCTCGACGGCTCAAGCCCAGCGCGAAGTGAAGGAGCATCAGGATCGGACGGCGCGATTGCGCGGCGGCGTCAAAGGGCTTTGGGATCGCCTGACGGGCGCACGCAAGCTCGTGATTGCGGAAAACATGCGCGAGGCCGATCTGGCGCGTCAGCGCGATCTGGCCGAGCGCGAGTGGATGGTTTCCGAGCAGTTGGGACAGCGCCGCGTACTGATCGCCGAGCGCAGGAAAGGACAAAGGGCCACAAGCGAGTTTGCCCGGGCCGTCGCAGCTGATCGGGCGAGATATGATGCGATGGGCGTCGGTGCCGTCGCCGATCCTTCGGTTGGCGCAAAGGGCGACGCGGGTCAGCGGTCGGACGGCCATGAAAAGCGACGGAATTCATTCTCCCGGACTCCTGAGACAAGGCCAGAGGCCGCGTCGACCCCGGCCGAGGACCGGAACGCGCGTTTGCATGCGCTCGAGGAGGAACGGCGGGCGATGCCGGACCAGCCGCAGCAAGCAAGGCCGAAACTGGAACGATAGCGTCTCCCCTCATCCATTGGTCTCCGATTGTTCGTTGAGACGCTGACCTCTTTGGGAGAGGATAACCGGGTGGCCTCTCAGTTCGTTGGACAGGTACGACCGCAGCACGGTTTCAACGAACTGATCGACCGTCACATTGTTGACCGGATCGACGTGAACCCCAAGGAAGCTCCGATATCCGGTCTCGCTCAGGAAGGGGCGATCCCGGTCAACGGCGTGGATGGAAAAGCCCAGCCAATGACAATGGCTGGCGATACCGAGCATGCCTTCCATTTCCACGCGAACCGGAATGTCAGCGATCTCGATAATGAAATCTCCCTTCTGACCCCAGAGCGGGACATGCCCTTGCGGCGCGGCGGTACGGTCCATCAGCACATTGCCCGACGCTTCAGGTCCGGCAAGGATGCCGAAGGTTCCGCCATTCAGCTTGGCGGCCAACAGCCGCGCCTGGCCCCGAATGCGGACGATCTCATCACCATCACAGGCGAGAATTGCGTCATGGTGGGCGCGGAGTAGCTCGCGAAAGAAGCTCAGTCCCTTCTCCATGTCGCCGGGAAGATGAGCGGTTTCTCGCTCGAATTTGCGGTTTGCGTTTTGCGCATCCGTGTCGGCAAGGAGGGCATCGAAACCGAGTTGCCCGGCGTCATTGTCGTGTGTCCGGGTCATGCTCAAGCGCTCCGGTAGATGAAGCGCCGTCCGGCGATGTTGGTTTCCGCGTAGTCCATTGAGAGATCGCGGGCGATAGCGTCCAGATCGATGTAGTTCGCCAGATACTCCGGGATGTCGCCGAACAGGCCCTCCTCCACGAACTGCTCTGCGAGCTCCCTTAGGCTGTCCATCTCATAGAGATCGATATTCAGATCATCGGGATCGTCATGCTCCAGATCGAAGGGGTTGCCGATTTCCCTTTCCGATATGATGACGCGGAGTTTCTGATCCTCGCTCCAGTCGGCCTCCGCCTCGAAGAAGGCGGAGATGGTCGCCTGATTGACCTCCAGGGCATTCGCCAGCGCGGCGTCAATCAACTCGCCGTCGATGAACTGGATCTCGTACTCCTCGACCGGCATGCCGTAGCAGTTGGTTCGGCCTGCGGTGCCGTCCCGGTAGCTCTCGGCGCTGTCGAAAAAGAATCCCTTGGCATTGATGTCATAGGGCTGGGCATAGAAGGTGCTCATGGCTTTGTTTCCTTTGTCCTAGGGGTTGCGCATGCAACCGACTAGGCGCGCGCCAATGAGCGGGGGGACGCCGTCACAGACCGAAGAGCGGCACGGGTGGTGCGGGCGCAGCGCGCATGCGCGAGCTACGGCCTGCCGCTCTTCGCCAAAGGACGCCACCGGCGAACCGGCTTGGTCTTGACGGCATGGGGGCTGCAAGCCCCGATCTCAAACCAAAGAAGAAGACTGCAAGGAGCCACCCTTGAAGTGGCGGGAAGCGGCGATCAGCCAGACAGGGTTCCCGGCTGGCCCCGCAGGAGCGTCCCCTGGAGACGCGGGACCGAGGCCACCCCTGTCCGGCTGTCAGTTCCTGCTCGCGCGAGGGATCGAAGCCGAATGGCCGAAACCGCTATAGGCGGGTTCGGTACACGAGAGCCCGGTCCGTCTTCACGGACGCATCACCAATCAAGCAAATCGTGTGGCGGGCCCTTCATATACTCATCGAAAGAGGCCAGGTCCTCTTCGCTAGGCAAATCACCTATGGTTAGAAGGCCGCGAATGTTGTCGGCAATGTCGCGTCGATTCACATAACCCATCGAATACCGGCCATTTTCCAGTTCATAATCCAGCGCACCACACCAGTGATTGATCCGGCCGTATCCTGGAGCTAGCGCAACAGACCCGCTCCGCCCGCGCACCTCGTGTTTGGCCAACGAAACGCGGAGAGCTTCCAAACGCCCAAACAGGATGTGCACTCGCCGTAGATCATCGCGGATACGGGAAATCATCGAAGGGTCTTCGATTACTTTTCTAACCTGGGAGGCGCGATAGGCGCGCCCGAAATGCTGATATCCCTGATCTTCCTCGAGGGTGCGTAGCTTGATCTCAAGACCGCTATTGTCGTGCCATTTGATCATGTCAGAAGCGCGTTGCCGCCATGTACGCAATAGCTCGTAAGCGGCAAATATCCACATTTGAGATTGCGCCGAAACAAATATAGCTTCCGGCATAGGCGTCCGTTCTTCGTCTATCAACTTCTCTAGCAACTCCTCTTCAAGGTCGGCAATGAACGGATCGACAAGCCCGAGATTCATGGCCTGCATGCACAGATGAGGATCGTCTCCAAGCAATGTCAGACCTGCAAGAGCCTCGTTTATTGCAGACGGATTAATTTCGGAAAGCGGCTTGTAGCGGAGCTGGTCCGCATCGTCCGGCTCAAAACTTTCATCTCTGCTCATCGTTATTTCTCTGTACAGATTGCGCACGCACTGCGCTACGCGCGATTATTCTTCGCCCTTCTGGGTTTCAGATTCGAGGCCATATTTCAAAATCCAGCGAACGAGATGCCGCGTCCCACAATTGTCGCAGATAAGAATGACGTTTTCATTGGGCTTCATCTTCATGAAAGCGTTAGCTTCAATGCGATCTATATGGGCGCAGTTCCTGCACTCCAATGGAATGAGATAGGGCTCGAATGTAAATTCCTCGTCTTTGACATGTGTGATGTAGGAGGCATTGCACTGCTCGTTCTGGCACTGGACGACGGTCTCCTCCTTGAGCAGCACACTGTTACGGACAATGCTTTGGTCGCATTTTCCGCAAGCGAAGGTCACTGTCTCGGAAAAATGAGCGTCGAAGCCGGTACTGGTTGCCGCCTCGACGTATTCGATCACCTCTTTGAGATAAGTGCGCAACGCCGCCTCATCCGGCTTGGGCGAATGCTGCCCCTTCTTAGTCGGCATTCGGATATGGAGGAATGAGCCTAACTTTTGCCAGTGCTTGCCAATCTCCCGTGGTGATACCCCCTTGGTTTGACCGACAGTCACAAAGCCGTCCGTAGCTGGCGTACCGGGTTCGGATTCACGCGCGACCCTGAGTGTCGAATCTTTGGTCAAATGCTCGTCCACCAACTCCATTAGGCGATCCATGGCGCGGCGCGGCTGCCAGGCCCCTATCTCTTCGATGGTGATTTTGTCGAGCCGGAGCTGAAGCTTTTGATAGGCGACACGCTCCAGCGCATAGCGGAGTTCAAGACAGGCATATGCCAACCGATCAGGATCGTTGCTTCCAAGGTGATCCTGCGCCCGCTGAATGTGAGGGGCCGTCCCAAACACCACTCGTCGCTCCCGATCTGCTCTGCCCGCGTGGCTTTGGGCAAAACCTCTTCGACGCCCCCACGCCTAGTTTCAGTTTCAACTTTAAGTGCCGTAAATTCGATAATGAGTAGATATGGTCCCCCACACAACCCTTGGGAGAGGTTTGTCCACAGGCAGACAAGGGGACAAGTTAATTTATCGGTTAATTCCGATAATGTCAATTTATCGTCTTTGGCACATATAACCGTCTTATGCGCCATTTCCGATATTGACATTTTATCGCTTTTAACGCATAATATGCCTATGAATGACTCAGCTCGTACGCCGAAACAAATTGGGAACATTGTCCGCCGGGCCCGTAGAAAGCATGGCTGGAGCCAAAGCGAACTTGGCAGCGCAACAGGTCTCAGGCAGGAGACGATCTCGCTCATAGAGAACGGCAATACGGCGACGAAGTTGGAAACCATTCTCGCCGTGCTGACCGCTCTCGATTTGGAGTTCCGGGTCAGGGAGCGATCGAAAGGCCAGTCCTCAGATATCGAGAAGCTGTTCTGATGCCGCGTCGTCCCAAATATGCCCCGTTACGGGTTTACCTGAACAACCGGCTTGTCGGACACCTATTGAAGGAACCGAGCGGAGCCATTGAATTTCGCTATGACCAGAGCTGGCTCGATTGGGAAAACTCATTTCCGGTTTCACTATCCCTGCCCCTACAGGAAGATACTTACAGGGGCGCGCCGGTGGTCGCTGTATTCGAAAACCTCCTTCCAGATTCCGATGGCATACGACGCCGCGTGGCCGAAAAAGTCGGCGCACGGGGGACCGATGCATATAGCCTCCTGGAAGCGATCGGCCATGATTGTGTTGGCGCGCTTCAATTTATGGCTGGCGGCACAGAACCAAATATCGACAGCACAAAAATTGAAGGCGAGCCGGTCGATGACGCGGCGATTGAAAAAATCCTCATTAACCTCGCACAAGCTCCTCTCGGATTAGACCGCGAGGACGAATTTCGGATTTCCGTGGCAGGCGCGCAGGAAAAGACTGCCCTCCTCCGTCATAAAGGTAATTGGCTCAAGCCGCACGGCACATCTCCAACGACGCATCTGTTCAAGACACAGATCGGGCGACTGCCAAACGACATCGACCTTTCCAACAGCGTCGAGAACGAATTTTATTGCCTGAAGCTCCTTGAGGCTTTCGGGCTCCCGGTCAATAAGGCCGAAATACAAACCTTCGGCGAAACCAAGGCCCTTGTAATAGAGAGGTTCGACCGATTGAAGGCGAAGGATGGGAGGCTTCTGCGGCTCCCGCAGGAAGACTGCTGCCAGGCGCTTTCGATCCCGCCTTCACGTAAATATCAGAGCGATCACGGCCCCAACATGGTCGATATACTGAACTTCCTCAAAGGTAGCGATAGACCTGCTGACGACCAAAAATTTTTCCTGAAGGCGCAGATCTTGTTCTGGTTAATCGGAGCAACTGACGGGCACGCAAAAAACTTCAGCGTCTTTCTGAGACCAGGTGGAAGCTTTTCAATGACGCCGATTTACGATGTGCTGACAGCACAACCGAGCCTTGATGCAGGGCAGATCGAACACAAGCAAATGCGCCTTGCCATGTCGGTCGGTAACAACAGACATTACCGGATCGACCAAATCGTCGGCCGTCATTTCGTCCAGACGAGTGTGCGTGCTGGACTACCAAAAAGCCTGATTCAAACAGCCATACGCGAAATTGCGGATGTGGCTGGGACTGCGATCGACAAAATGCCAGCCGTGCTCCCGAATGATTTCCCCGAAGCCATCCACGCTTCGGTGAAAGCTGCAATGCTAAAGCGGCTCGACAGCCTCGCCGTCAACGGGACCTCCGAGAAATGACGAACTTGCAATGCCCGGCCGCCTGAAGATCACAGACATCGTCCAGTTCATCGGCACCAACCACAACAATCAGGAATCAACTGCAAAACCTCGTGGCGACGTAGCGCCTCTTCCAGCAGGTCAAGAAGACATGGCGTGGTCAAGTAAAATAATTCAGTGGCTCCATGGCCACGAATATATCAAGGCCCAAGCGTAATCTATTCAATCCTCACATATAGTATCCATAGCGGATCTGAGGCGTCTCCGACTCACTCAGGTATTTCATAACTTCCCCGACCCTCCGAGCACATCCCAGTGTAACAGGGTACTTACCGTCGAACTGGGTGTTATTCCAGTTCATTTTAGTCAAACCCAAGACCTCGCGCGCAATCAGCATCGGCGACTCTTCTGATTTGACGACTCTAAGCTCAATCGGCTGCGGAACATACATCCCCGGATAGGTCTGGTAATACCAGACGGAACCTCTCGAATAGAGAAGCATTCGGCTATCATCGATGCGCGCCATGGTTCCCCTGAAGGGAGGGTAGTTTCCGTCGCGAAAGAGCCTCAGCTTAGAATCGAGGATGGTGACAAAATCGACGGCATCAATGCGAAGTGCGCGTGCCGCGCTCTCAATGCCTTCGATCTCTTCGTGAGTAAAATTCGACGATTTATGGACCACCACACGCGCTGGAAAATTGCGGAGCGCAACCCTGTACTCTTTCAACGCCGCTGTAATGAGGTCATGTGACTGCTGGGCCGTCAGCCTCGGCACGCGGTCATCCTTGTCGATTTGCACAGGCGTCCCTCTCAGGATCAGGCCGTTTCCAAGCTCATCAAATATCTGCGCCAGACTGGTGCAGAGGGTTTGCCTGTCACGGCTCCGATAAAATGCAATCCCGACTGCGCATGAGGTCACGCGGGAACTTTCCTGTTCAAGCTTCCAGGGAATTGTCGGACCGGATTTGTAGTAAAGGGCGGTGCAAAAATTCCATGCCTTCGTGGCATCATCCTGCTGCCCTGCAGACTTGGTGCTGTCGAGATTGACCTGCCGGATAAGCTGTAGCGGCTTCCCGAGGGACATTGAGCGTGCCTTAAGCGCACGTCGAAAATTCAGCTCCTCTTTCGTCTTCGATTCTTCGAGAGTTTCCTCGCCTGAAGCCTCCTCCGTCGAAATTACCTTGTAGAGTTTCTCGGGCATAACGCAGACGATCACGTCAACATGTCGGTTCTGCGCAAGGAACTTGATGTTCTCGTAATAGAGATCGATCGCAGCTTGAATGCGCTCTGCCCCAGACGTTATCGCTATCACCTCTGCGATATCAGAGTTCTTCAATGACCTCGCTAGGTCGCTCGAGAACCTGATGTCGGCTCCAAAGCCGCCCTCCTGAGAAAATCCGCAAAACGGCGGTTTCAGATTTTCCTGCTTGGTGTCCTTTGGAGCGTCTATTCCCGCTCTGCATCTGTCGAGCCAGCTTCCCAACATTTCCATGCACTCGGACGACCCGACTCCCCCGACGTAAATCTCACTCCGCCTCGTCTCCTGGGTTTGATCAAAGACACCGTACGCGGATATACCGCGTCTCGGACAGATATGCTCTCCGTTTGCGAATATAAGGCGGGGCTCTCTAAGGAATTCCAACTTCATAATATTCCGAGCCTCTCCTGCAAGGCATCATCCGCCTGCATATGCAAAGGCTCCCAAAGTTGCTCATCGAGCGACCGGCCACCGGAAAGTTTCAACGGCGACGCAAAGCTGACCGACGGGAGATTCGATGCTTCTTCAGAAAATAGATCTTGCCTGTCGATATTTTCAAGCCACGATGCAAGAAAACGGAACTGGTCATAGACTGAGCGGTTCTTCTCCATCCGCTTCAAACCGCTAAGCAATCG